>CAZEQC010000014.1:5543-52771 GCA_964514285.1 uncultured Anaerolineales bacterium
GTGCCGCCGCTGCCCCCAGCGTCCAGGGTGCCCCAGAGCTCATCAAGCTGCCACGTGATGTCGCCCGTGGCACCGACCGAAGGCTCGGATTCGAAACTGATCGTGGGCGGCGCACTGCTGCCCACTGTGCTGGTGACATAGGTCACGCCCGTGGGCAACGTGTCGCTGACCACGATGTCGTAGGCCCGAGCCTGGCCGTCGTTGTCGATGGTCAGGAAGTAGGTGATCAGATCGCCCGCGCCGACGAACGAACCAGGCGCAGGTGTACTATCCTTGTCGATAGTGAGGTTCGGTTCGATGATGTCGACATCGGCGGTGTCCTCCTTTTCGTAGAACCGACCGTCATCGGTATAGGTCAGGCGCAGCGTGTTGGTGCGTCTCACGTCATCTTTATTGGATAGAATGTCCTTAATCACCGCCGTGATCACGCCGCTAAAGCGCACGGTGCCCGGGAGATCGCCCAGCTCCCACACCACGTCCCCACTCGAAGCCAGTCCAGGGGTGAACGTGGGTGTACTGGAGATGGCGTCCGTCCCGGAAGGGCCATATGTATAGACCAGGGTGGAGCTGAGATAGCCCAGTCCCGTCTCTAGCGTATCGGTCAGCGTGAAATCCTCATACAGAGCATCCTCGTCCCCGAGGAATCCGGTGAAGGTGAAGACCACCTTGCTGCCGATGGTGCCGGTCTGGATCTCGGGGCCTTTGGCGAAGTCCTCCAGCAGCGTGACGTGCGCCTCATCGCTCACCGTCTCGTAGAGGCAGCCCACGTCACAGCTGCCAGTGGCGGTCACCGTGTTCGAGTGGGCGCCGGTTGCTCGGACCGTGGCCGTGACCTCCTGCGACCAGCTGTCACCGGGCGCCAGCGTGCCCACGGACCACGTGGTGCTGCCCGCCTCATCGAAGCCGCTCTGGATCACGTCAGTCACCACCACGCCCTGGGCCTCGCCGTCGCCGTTGTTGTCTACCGTGAGCGTCCAGGTGACCACCTGGCCCACGCCCGCAAACTGCTGCGCCGGGGTCTTGGTGATTTCTAGGTCAGGGTCATTGCTGTCGAGGGACGATTCCGCCGTGGTGGTGTAGACATTGCCACAAGAGTCCTCCAGCGTCGCGGTGAGGACCTGCTGGCCCGTCCACGCATTGCAGTCGCCACTCAGCCCATTCCGCACATCGAACTGCACCGCGATGGACTCCGTCACCACATCAAAGGCCCAGACCGGCGCAGTGTCCCCATCACCAGGCGGTGTCAGGCCGGCATACGAGCCCGCTGTAACCGTCGTCGGCCCGCTGTAGACTAACCCAGTGGGCAGGGTGTCCGTGATGCGCACGTTCTCCACCGGGGGGCCGTCGAAGTCGAAGGTGTACTCCAGCGTACCGCCACACAGGTTGATAGCATCCGGGCCCGCCGAGAGATCGAGGTTCTCAGGTTGGGTGCGCAGGCCCGCCGGGTCGCTGATCCAGTCCTCCCGGCAATTCTCACAGCCCCAGCGCACGTAGGCCACGTTGTCATCGATCGGGCCACAGAGATCAACGCCTACGGTGGAGGTCACGTAGAAGGTCCAGGTCTCGCCCGGATCGAGCGTGTCCGCCGTGTCCACGGTCCACGGCGTAGTCTCAGTCTCGCCGTTGCCCCCAGTCACCAAGGGTGTGCCGGTGCCAGGTGTGATCAGATGTGGCGATCCTGTGGCTGCAGCTGGCTCCTCATCGTACAGCTCGACGTACTCCGCACCCACGTTGGGGTCGCCAGGATTCTCAAGGACAATCCGCCACGTGATCACGTCTCCAGCCCGCGCATCGGTCAGGTCGGAGTAGCTCGAACCCAGCATGGCGTTGGCGCCCTGCTTATCGATGGTGATGGGCGGCAGCTCCTGGTCGACGGCGTAGAAGCTGGGCTTCGGTGTGATATCCTGGCCGCACACGCCCTCGAAAACGCCATCAATTCGCAGCTTGCCCGCCTCGAAGTCACAGTCAGATGCAACGTCATACCGGATCTGGATGCGCCAGCCTGGCGGGAGCTCATCGAGATACTCCCACAGGCCCGTTGTGCCTTGATCATAACTCCAAACAAGCTTCGAGGTGGTCGAGACCGGTTCAGCGCCTCCTGACCAGCTATCCACCTCCACGCCATCCTCATCCAGCACGCGGTACTCTGAGGTATCCGTGATGTAGGTGATCCCCGCGGGCAGGGTCTGAGTCAACGTGGTGGCGTAGTCGACCGTGTTGCCGGCGTTCTTCGCCGTGAGGGTGACTGTCTCCTGTCCACAGAGAGGGATGGGCGCCATGATGTTGGTCATCACCATCTCGCCGTCGACAACGGTGACGCTGGCATCATCGACAATGGGAGCGATACACGTCTCCCCAAGGCATCCCTGCGAGGCCGTCACCTCGTTCGTCAGCGGCTCGCAAGCTACGAGCTCGGCGACCACGGTGATGACGCGGGTGGAGGCTGCGGGATCGTTCGGATCGAACCCGGGGATGAGGTCATACGTATAGACAGCCTGCTGGGTCGTGGTCGTAACATCAGCCTCCGGCGCCACCGTGTCGACCAGAGCCAGGCCGGACGCCAGGTCGTCGGTCACGACAACGTTCGCTGCATCTCCGATGCCGGTGTTCTTGACCGTGACGGTCCACGTGACCGTGTCGGACTCGGCGAAGACGTACTGCGGTTCCTTGGTGATGAACAGATAAGGTTCGTAGAGGCTGCCACTAGCCTCACCGGAATCCTCACAGGAACGCTCGGTTCCTCCGACATCAGGGAACAAGGGGACGGATTGGTCGTTACATAGGTCGTTGTGATAGACGGTGGACGGTAGGCTGTTCCCCTCGCAGCGCCCCTGCACCCGCATCGTCACGGTGGCTGTCGTGGCCGACGTGAACGCGTCGCCATAATCCCACTGATAGCCACCCGACACGGCGGTGGGCCCGTCCGAGGGTGTCGCACCGGCATAAGTCACTGTGTCTGTTAGCAACTCGAAATCATCGTCTCCCACGAACAACACCGCGTCATAGGCGCCCAACGCCGAGGCGCGCTCCAGCTCGAAGGTGGCTGTGTAGGTCTCACACGCGACCAGGGTATCGGGAAGGCCGGAGACCGAGACGTTCATATCCGCCCGTCTGGCCGACACATCCGCGAAGTTGCGCGCGATGATGGTGCCGCTTCCACTCGGGCAGACCGCGTCGCTGAAGACGTCAGAGTCGGCGACCTCTATCTCCAGCTCAGACCAGTCGCGCCACGAACGGTCGTCGCAATCCGTGGCATCGCTTATGGTCAGCGAATACGTGACGATCAGCGTCTTGTCGGATAACGTGCTGGTGACGCAGGGTGATATGGTGCTGAAGTCGAAGACCAACGGCGGACCCTCATCGACGGTCACGTCGCTGGAGCAATCGCTTTCGCCATCGATCGTCACTTGCAAGGAGTCCGCGACGTAGCTCAATCCGTCTATCTCGTGGACGTCGGTGATGCGCAGGCTGTCCCAGGTCACATCGTCCCATCGCGTGTCGGCCCCGAAGGTGTACACGTTGGTGAACGTCAGGCGATCATTTGAACAGATCTCCGGGTTGCCCTGAGCGGATCGCGTGAAGCTCGCCACGCCCAGGTCACCCTCCACATCACAGATAACGGTCGTCTCAGCAGAGGCACTGGCGTTAAGCCCTGGGCAGCCACAGCAATCGGCGGCGAAAGAGACCTCGACGTCGTTCGTCAGCGTGCTTCCGCAGGCGCCGCACCCTCCCTCGTCGATGTCATCGACGTCCACCACGACGGTGGTGGTGAAGCCGGCCTCAACATCGGTAATGGTCTTGGACCACGTGATGACACCAGAGGCAGCATCGTAGTCGCCTCCTCCGGCATCGACGACCGTGATGTCGTTCGGCAGCGTGTCGGTGATGAGCACGTCGTCGGTGGTGCCACCGCCGCAGGCGATCGGCCCGTCGTAGTTCACGGAGAGGTCGTAGGTGATGACGTCACCAACCTGGATCACATCGGCGGAGGCGGTCTTGCCGACGTCGAGCTCCGGGCTATTGCTGGCCCAGCTGTAGCTGCTGGTCCTGACCGGCGGGAAGTAAGGCTCGTCACAGGCATCGTAGTAGCGAGGAACCCACTGCACACTGCCACTGCCGCTGGGCGTGCTGCACCAATCGGGGATGGCCACCGTGAATGTCACAACCTGCGAACCACCAGGGGGCACGTTAGGCAGGAAGAATCCCACTTCCCCCGTGTCCGTCGTACCTGCCGTCACAGGAGCCGTCGGCGTCACGGCAAAGGTGTCGAAAAGGGACTGCGCCGCGAGCTGGGGATTGAAGGCGATCCCGTCGCCCAAGTTGTCCACTGTGAAGGTATAGGTCTTGCTGCCAGCGCAGTAGGTATCGAAGCTGACATCGGGCGGATCGTAGTCCAATGCTGGTGACCGGCGCTTGAAGTCAATGGTCGCCTGCGCGCTGGTGCCCTGGCAGGTATCCTCGCCGCAGCCCCAGCTGGCCTCCACGTCGTTTCTCAGCTCCGTGCAAGCGTTTACCCTCCCAACCACCTGGAAGGAGTAGACATCGCCTGCGGCAATAGCCACGGGGCCATAGACCGCGGACGAACTGGAAGGAGAGATCGGTTCAATACCAGCGCCAAAGGTGTCGGTCACCAGGACGTCCTCGACCCCGCCCAATCCCGTGTTCTCAACTGCCACCGTCCAGGTGATCAGGTCACCGTAATGGGCTGGCGTCAAGGAGCGGCCCTGCTGATCCAGCTTGGTCACCTGAATGGCGCCGGGATTGACCTGAAACTCGGTACGCTTCACAATCGGATCGGCGCCAGTCTGGGTGAGGGTCACCACGTTCTGGCCGGAGACGGCGTCGCAGCTGCCGGTGAAGACCGCCGTGAACGTGACCGTCTCGTTCGGCTGGATGGAACCGACGTCTGTGTACACCTCCGTCGGCGTGTACTCGGCTGGCATGGCGCTGGTGATGACCACGTTGCTGGCGAGGTTATCGTCGTTCTCCGCGACGACAGTGAAGGTGACCACATCACACTGGTTCACCTCTGCCGGGCCCGTCACTCTTACGCCGCTCCTCGGTATGGTGTTGTGGGCCGCCGAAGCACTCAAGGGACCGCTGGCGGTGAACCAGTCCGGCAGGAAGCCTGGCTCGCCCAGGACCTCGCCCGTTCCGTCCTCCTGCTCCATCCAACCGGGCATCACTGTCTCGGAGGTGCGCACGCCTTCTGCCGAGGCCACTGACGCGAGCTCGTTCGTCGACGCATCGACCAGCAGCCCCTCATACCATGCCGGCTCCACAGCCGCCGACAGGGGCTCAGGCTCGGGGGCCGGTGCGGCGGCCACCGACCGCGGCGCCATGCCCGCACCGATCAGATTAACCAGCAGCGCGGCGATCGTGATCCATCCAAAGACGCGGGTCCTCATAGTCTACCTCCAAGCCCTTTGATGCTCCATCCAGATGATCATTGCAATGACAATGTTTTTGGCGCCACGTGCTGCCTCAACCACGGAGCGTGAAACCGCCTTAACTAACGTGCCCAGCCAGACACACAACATCGCGGCGTGCCCTCCCACAGCGCAGAAAAGCACACCGCGATGATCGGTGGCTCACCAGGCGTCGTTCACTTCTTGCCCAGCATGCCACCCAAGCTCTGAGCCAGGCCCTGCACGTCCACGTCGCCGGTCCCGCTCAAGACCTTATCCACCTGCCCGGCGATGGGCTCCGGCAGCTTCTCCTTGAGATACTCGACCACCGTGTCGACTGCCTGCCGCGCCTGATCCTCAGACACGCCAGCCTTCTCCGCAACCATCTGCACTAACTCATCCATCCTATCCTCCTTGATCCTCTGCAAAGCCTCTTGACGCGTAGGTCGAGTTTGCTGCCCAACCGTCGAAAAGGCGGTTAACAAAACCGCCCTACATCCTCCTCTCCCCCGACCATGTACGTCCCCACGTAAGTCGGGACGCTTTCCCGACAGTTATCCGACTCTACGTCCCCCAGAGAGCTCCTCCTGCAGCGCCTCCAACTCGTCCCAGGCACCAGCAGCAGCCAACGCCGCCTGCTCGGGCCACGTGCTGGGATCTGCGAACGGGAGCCCCTCCTCACGCAGCAACGCCCGCAACGCATCGGCGTCACGACCCGCCAGCTGCTCGAACGTCACCGTGCCGTCCTCCGCCAGGATGCTCGACATCTTGGGCCCGATGCCCTCAATGCGGGTCAGATCATCCGGCTCGGGTTCCGCGTCGTCCTCCGGCTCAGACGCCGCCTCGGCCGGAGTCTTCGCTTCCTCTGTCGCCGCCGGTTCCAGCGGCACACGCTGCTGCTCCTCCGTCTCCCCCGAACCTGAGGCCCGGGGCTGCTCCTGGCGCTGCCGCCCGACGATCCAGGCCACGATAAGGCCCAGCGCGAAGCCCGCGACAAGGCCTACCAGGGCCAAGGCTGTACTGTTGCTCACGTCTTCGCTTTCTTCTGTCATCGAGTCATCCTCGCTCACTTGGACGCTACAGACCGTCCTGCACACGCCATCCTACCCTAGTCGGCACGACCGTGTTGTGATACCACGACACAAGTGTACAGTAGTCTGCCATTCACGTCAAGCCCGATTGCACGCCCTAGCCGTAAAGAACCTTAAAATTGACTGCGGCTTCCTCTCGGCTCGAGAGGGAAGATCTAGCTTAATCCGTGATCCGCCGATAGAACAGCGGCAGCGGCTGCACCGGTTCGTCGCTGAACGTATGCGCCGCCAGCACTCGTTCCCGCGCCTCCTTCAGCTTTCCCTCGTCATTGGCGTGCACCGTGAACAACGGCGCGCCCTTCTGCACCAGATCGCCCACCTTGTGATGCACCACCACGCCCACGCTGTGGTCGATGGGCTGTCCCTTCTCCTCCCGCCCGCCTCCCAGGCCCACCACCGCCAGGCCGACCTCGGCGGCAGCGAGGCCCTCCAGGTAGCCGCTGCGCGGCGCCGGCACCGGCTCCACCAGCGAGGCCTGGGGCAGGTTCTCCGGGTCGTCGACGGCACTTACGTCGCCGCCTTGCGCCTCGACCATGGCACGGAACGTGCGCCACGCCGCCCCCGACGAGAGTTTGTCCAACGCCAGCGTCAAAGCCTCGCTGGGATCGCTCGCCAGGCCGCTCAACTGCAGCATTTCGGCGGCCACGGTTAGGACGTGCTCCCGGAAGTCTCGGGGCCCGCTCTCGTGGAGGGCGCTGATTGCCTCGCGCACCTCCAGGGCATTGCCCACCGCCCAGCCCAGGGGCTGGTTCATGTCTGAGATCAGCGCCACCACCTGGCGCCCCGCCTGCTCCCCCAACCGCACCAGTCCGTGGGCCAGCGCCTCCGCCTCCTCCATCGTCGTCATGAAGGCACCGTTGCCCATCTTCACGTCCAGCACGATAGCGTCGGCCCCGGCGGCCAGCTTCTTGCTCATAATCGAGCTGACGATCAGGGGGATCGACTCCACCGTGGCCGTCACGTCGCGTAACTCGTACAGCTTCCGGTCCGCCGGCGCCAGATCCGCCGTCTGTCCGGTGAGGACGACGCCAACGTCCTCCACCTGGGTTTTGAAGGCCTCCACGCTCAGATCGGTCCGATAGCCGGGGATCGACTCCAGCTTGTCGATGGTGCCTCCGGTGAACCCCAGCCCACGCCCCGTCATCTTCGCCATCGGCACCCCGCAGGCGGCCACCAGCGGCGCCAGCATCAGGCTCACCTTGTCCCCCACCCCGCCGGTGGAGTGCTTGTCCACCACCAGAAGCTCCCGTCCCTTCTCCGTCGACCGGGTCAGCTTGCCCAGATCGAGGGTGTCCCCGGAGTGGGCCATAGCCATCGTCAGGTCGTGGGTCTCGCGGTCCGTCATACCTTGCAGGAACAAGGCCATCAGCCAAGCCGATGCTTGATAGTCCGGAATCGAGCCCTCGGTGTAGCCCTGGATGAAGAACTCGATCTCCTCCCGAGACAGCTCGCCGCCGTCGCGTTTCTTGGTAATCACATCTAGTGCGTGCATAGCATCCCTCATGTATGATGTCTCACCGCGCAGTTATCGCGGCCTCGGTGCGATCCCCCAAGGCAGGGAGACCCTGAACGTCACAAGAAGAAGCACATGGTAGCATAGCTTCAAGCTTGCTACAAAGCTGCTTGGGTGCTCTCAACGACCATCGACGGGCCCCTATCTGCTCCCTGCAGGTCTGCAACCTGCGTCGACTGCGCCGCACGCGCCGCCACAGCGGAACAGATAGTCGGCTTCTCGACGACGTGTCCTACACCTCGATCAACTCCAGGGCCAGGTCCGCCGTCTTCTGGGGCCGCACGTTGACCTTGAAATCCGCGATGCACCCTTCCTCATCGATAGCGAAGTGACTTCGCTTGATGCCCTCGTACGTCTTACCGAAGGCCTTCTTCTCCCCCCACACCCCGTACGTCTCCGCCACCTCGTGATCCGGGTCCGAGAGCAGGATGAAGGGCAGATCGTGCTTCTCTCGAAACGCCACCAAATCCTCGGGATCATCGGGGCTGATGCCGATCACCACCGCGTTCTCGGCCTCGATCTGGGTGTAGACGTCGCGCACGGCGCAGGCCTGCTTCGTGCAGCCCGGCGTGTCCGCCTTGGGATAAAAGTAGATCACCACCCGCTGACCGCGGAAGTCCGACAGACTGACCTCGCGCCCGTCATCGGCCGTCAAGGTGAAATCAGGGGCCTTATCGCCCACATCAAACATGCTCTCCTCCCGTTCGTAAGTCGTGCGCTTTGCAAGACCCCAAGGTCTGACCAGCACACTCAATCGACGAACTCAGTGACCTCGCCGCCGGGGATGCGGCGGTACTCACCGCTGTTCACGTCGAGAACCCGGCGCGGCTTGATCTGTGCACCATCAGGGTAGCCGCGGGTCTCCCAGTATCCAGGGATCGAGTGATCGACCAAGTTGATGGCGATCACGCTCTTGGCCGATTTGTAGCCCCAGAGATAGGGACAGAAGAGGCGCACCGGGCCCCCGTAGTCGGACGCCAACGGCTCTCCTTCGAAAGCATAGGCCAACAGCGTGCGCTCCTTGCGAGCCACCTCCAAAGGAATAGACGTGGTGTAGTCCCCTCGATACGAGACAAACTGGACGTGGGAAGCCTCGTCTTCCAATCCCACGACGTCGAAGAGCTCGCTCAAGTGCACGCCGCCCCATGCACCTCCCACGCTGAAGCCGGAGACCGAGGTCAGCCGGGCGTCGACCACCGTCTTAGGCAAACCAATGATCTCCCGGTAGGTGAAAGCGACCGGGTTCTCGACCAACCCTCCGACCTCCACCTCCCAGCCCTCGGCCTCCAAGGAGCCCGGATGGCCCTCAGCCCAGAAGACCGGTGTCCCCATTTCCCTCAGTTTGCTCACAGTCCTCTCCTTCCCAGAGATACGCCCCTAAGATTTCTCGGCCAGGTAGGACTCCACCTCCATGCCGTCGGTCAGGATCTTGTGGATAGGGCAGTGGTGAGAGACGGTGTAGAGCCGATCCCGATCGCGGTCGGTCAAGTCACCGCTGAGGACGATCGCCTCGTCGATGTGCTCCTTGTAGGTCTCGATACCCTCACACTCCGCGCAGTCCTCGGCGAAGATGCGGTCATACGTCAGATCAAACGACACCTCCTGCAGGTCGATGCCATGGTGTTGGGCGTACGTGTGCAGGACAATGCCGGTGCAAGACGCCAGGCTCGTCATCATCATACCGTAGGGTGTCAGTTCGTGGATGTGATGGACTTCGTGAAGCTCCTCAGATTCCGGATCGTGAGGATCAGCTGCCAAGATGCTGGTTACGAATTCGTGATTTTGGCTGACAACAACTCGTTCTCCCATAGAGACCTCCCAATCAACCTCTCCAGTTGTTTTCTCAAGCCCGGCGCCACAGCGAGCTGTAGCGCCGGGCTCAAGACCCGTGCGACATGCAGACAGTCACTTACGCTTCACGTCGATGTGAACCGTCTTCGTCTCCTCGCCCTCCTCCGTCGGGCAGAGCTCGCACTCCGCGGTCTCCGCCGCGTTCAGCACGCACAGACACCCGGCGTTTTCGGGATGACGACAGATGGTGATCCGTCGGAGCATCCCTCGCGAGATGGAGTAGTGTTGTTCGCACTCGACGTACGGGCATTCGCAAGTGACCTCGACGATCTGTCTCGGGCTCATATCAATAGCTCCTCTCTAGCCGCCTCTCCAACGCGGTTCGGCGCGCTCACGCGGCCTCTCCTACCTGCGCCCCGACGTGATATGGGTGGCCAAGCCCAGGAAGGCCTCGGCGGCCTCGGCCTCCGTCTCGACCAGGCTGGGATGTGGGTGAATCGTCAGGGCCAAGTCCTGCGCAACGGCTCCCATCTCCACAGCCAGAGCACCCTCAGCGATCATGTTGTCGGCGTTCCGCCCCACGATCCCCATGCCCAGCACGCGCTCCGTCTCGGCATCGAAGACCAGCTTCGTCAGCCCCGAGGTCTCTCCCATAGCCAGCGCCCGCCCCGAGGCCGTCCATGGAAAGATCCCCAACCCGATGTCGCGTCCTTGTTCCTTGGCCTCGGCCTCCATGAGGCCGCACCATGCGATCTGGGGATCGGTGTAGACCACCGATGGGATGCAGCGCACGTCGAACGCGGCCGGCTCTCCGGCGATCACCTCGGCCGCCGTCTTGCCGTCCCGCATGGCCTTGTGGGCCAGCATCGGACCCCCGATCACGTCACCCACGGCGAAGATACGCTCGTCGTCGGTGCGCCGCTCCTCGTCGACGACCACGAAGCCGTCCTCGTCGACCTGCACACCGGTGTTCTCTAGGCCGAGGGCCTCCGAGTTGGGACGGCGTCCGATAGCTACCAGAACGCGATCGAAGGTCTGCTCCGGTTCGTCTACGTCTCCATCGAACCTGACGGTCACGCCGTCTTCGTGCTCCTCCAGCGACTCGGCGGTGGTATTGAAATGGATCGCATGATAGATCCGCTTCAGGCGGCGTCTCAGGTGCTTGACCAAGTCGCGATCGACGCCTGGCAGAATCTCGTCCGTCACCTCCACCATGGTCACCCGGCTGCCCATCACGGCGTAGGCCGACCCCAACTCCACGCCGTTGTACCCGGCCCCCACGACCAACAGGGACTCGGGGATGTCGGGCAGGGCCAGCGCACCCGTAGAGCTCATGATCCGGCTCCCTTCGGCAAACTCGGTTTCGGGCAGAGGAATCGGCGTGGAGCCGCTGGCCAGGATCGCGTGGTCGTACTTCACATGGGCAACCTCGGTCCCATGGCCCTGGCTCTGCAGCCGCACCTGGTCCGAGGCCTCGAAGACGGCGCGAGCCTGAATCACCTGCACATCGCGTTGGTCCGCAAGCTGTCCCAGTCCGTTCACCAATCGATCGATCACCAGGTTCTTCCGCTCTCGCAGGGCGTCTACGTCGATGTCAACCTCACCGTAGTCAATCCCCCAGCTTCTTGCCTGTCCCGCGTCGTGGAGTAGATTCGCGACCTCAAGCAGCACCTTGGCCGGAATGCACCCGCGCAGCAGACAGACGCCACCCAGCCGCTCCTCCTGGTTGATCAGAGCCACCTCGTAGCCCAGATCAGCCGCCCGGAAGGCGGATGCGTAGCCGCCAGGGCCACCGCCGATGACCGCTACCTCCGTCTCTAACGTCTGCTCTCCCATAACCATCAACCGTCACCTCCCAATCAGCCCACGTCTCCGTGGTTCGGCACTCTCGTCAAAGACTTCCGACGTCTTTGAGACGTCGGAGTCTCTCTTGCTACATCATCAACAGCAGATTCTCCGGCGACTCCAGGGCCTCCTTCACAACGCCCACGAACCGTGCCGCATCGGCGCCGTCGACGACACGATGGTCAAACGACAGCATCAGGGGCAACATATACCGTGGCTCCGTCTCGAAGTTCCCCTCCTCGTCGCGCCGCACCACGGGCTCCCAACGCGCCCGAGCCATCCCCAGGATGGCTACCTCGGGGAAGTTGATGATGGGGAAGAAGCCCGTCCCGCCGAGGATCCCGATGTTCGTGATGGTAAAGGAGCCGCCCTGTAGCTCGTCCAAGGATGTATCGCCCGAGCGTGTGCGCTGTGCCATCTCATATAGCTCGATCGACAGCTCGGCCATACTCTTCCGATCGACGTTCCGAATCACCGGAACCAGCAGCCCGCGGTCCGTATCCACCGCCACCCCGATGTGATAGTACTGCTTGAGGATAATCTCCTCCGTCTCGGGATCCAAGCTGGCGTTGAAGCGCGGATGCTCCTTGAGCGCCGCGACGACGGCCTTCATGGCGAACACCGTTGGCGTCAACTTGCCGCCCTGCTCCTCGATCCGCCCCTTGTGGCGCTGGCGGAAGCGCTCCAGTTCGGTGATATCCGCCTCGTCCTGATGATTGACGTGCGGGATCTGCGACCACGATCGCGCCATCTGCTTGGCCGTGGACCGACGGACCGATCGCAGCGGCACACGCTCTACCTCGCCCCAACGGGTGAAATCGGGCAGCGAGGGCACCCTTCCGTGCGGGATCGTCTCCGGGAGCTCCACGGGAGCTCGCGCAGGCGCCTCCTCCGGAGGTGCGGGAGCTGCCTCCTCTTCCTCCTCCCTCTCGGCAAAGGCGCGAACGTCCTCCGAGGTCACGCGACCGGTGGGCCCGCTCGGCGGCACCTGGTGCAGATCGACGCCCAGCTTGCGAGCCAGCCGGCGCGTCGATGGTGAGGCCGGAACCGGCCCCTCCCGCTCTGGAGGGCTCTCCCTCTCGGCCTTCTCTGGCTCCTCGGCCTCTCCCGCTTCCTCCACTTCCTCGGCCTCCGGCTCGGGGGCCTCCCGCCTCGGCTCCTCGGCTTCTGGCTCCTCTTCCCCTCCGCTGAAGGTCATGATGACGTCACCGACGTGGACCATGTCACCAGGCTCAACCTCGACCCCGGTCACCTCACCGGTGTACGGTGACGGGATGTCGACCGCGGCCTTGTCCGTCTCGACCACCAGGATATCGTCACCCTCCTCGATCTCATCGCCGACTGCGACGAGAACCTCGATGATCTCACCCTCGTGGATCCCCTCTCCCAGATCCGGAAGCTTAAATGTTCGAGCCATCTTCCTCCAGCCTCCTCACTTGTCCATCGAATCCCAACAGACTAGGCCTGGACCTCCAACGTCTCTCGAGCTGCCAGCAACACTCTATCGGCGCTGGGCAGATAGGCCTTCTCATAGGCGAACAACGGGATCACCACGTCATACCCCGTGACGCGACGGATCGGCGCCTCCAGGTACCAGAACGACTTCTCCACCAACCGCGCTATGATCTCGGCCCCGGGGCCGAAGCTCCGCGGCGCCTCGTGCACGATCACCACCCGGCCGGTCTTCTTAACCGACTCGGCGAATGTCTCGTGGTCGAGCGGGGAGACGGTCAGGATATCGATCACCTCGGCCTCGACGCCGTCCTCGTCCTCCAGCTTGTCCGCTGCCTCCAACGTGGGACGCATCATCGCGCCGTAGGAGATCATGGTGATGTCGCTGCCCTCTCGCACCACCTGAGCCTTGCCCAGGGGCCACGTCTCCTCGTCCTCCGGCACCTCCTCGCGGAACGCCCGATAGATCGCCTTGGGCTCGTAGAAGACTACCGGGTCGGGATCCCGGATGGCGCTCACCAACAGGGCGCGGGCGTTGCGCGGCGCAGAGGGGATGACCATCTTCAGGCCCGGCGTGTGGGCCCAGTACGCCTCACGGCTCTCGGAGTGGTGCTCCAGGGCTCGCACCCCTCCGCTGTAGGGCGTGCGGAGCACCATGGGCACCGTGTAAGCTCCTCGAGAGCGCCACCGCATCCTGGCCGCGTGGGCCTCGAGCTGCTCGAAGGCCAAGTAGCTGAAGCCAGAGAACTGAATCTCACAGACCGGCTTGAGCCCAGAGATGGCCATACCGATGGAGGTCCCCACGATGCCGGCCTCGGCAAGGGGTGTGTCCATCACCCTCTCCTCACCGAACGCGTCCAGGAGGCCGTCGGTGACGCGAAAGACGCCACCGTCGACTGCCACGTCCTCGCCCAGCACGACGACGCTGTCATCCTTCTCCATCTCCTGGCGAAGCGCCGCGTTCAGCGCGTCAACCATCGTCATCTTAGCCATGACTTCCCCCCTCGTCGCCCTGCGCCTGCCGCTCAGCCGCGAAGGCGTCCCGCTGCTCCTGCAGATACGGCGGCATGTCGGCGTACATATGGTCGAACATCGTCAACGCCTGGCCCTCGAGCTCCTCCATCCGCGCCTCAGCGTTGTCGACAGCCTCTTGAATCTGAGCCTGGATCTCGTCCTCCACCTCATCGACGTCCTCGTCGGAGAGCAGGTCCCTGCGCTTCAAGTAGGCCTGGAAACGGGAGATCGGCTCTCGCTTCTCCCATTTCTCGACCTCCTCCTCGTCACGGTAGCGGCTCGGATCGTCAGCCGTGGTGTGCATCGTCAGCCGGTAGGTGACGCACTCGATCATCGTCGGCCCCTCGCCCGATCGAGCCCGCTCAGCCGCCTCCGCCGCTGCGGCATAGACGGCCAGGACGTCATTACCATCCACCATCAGCCCCGGAACCCCATGGGCCAGGGCCTTCTGGGCCAGGGTCTTCGAACGGGTCTGATGCGTGCGCGGCACCGAGATGGCGTACTGGTTGTTCTGGCAGACGAAGATGGTGGGGGTCTGCCAGACCCCGGCGAAGTTCATCGCCTCGTGGACCTCGCCCTCGGAGGTGGCGCCGTCGCCGAAGAACGTCACCGCCAGGTCATCGCTCCCCCGGTATTTGAGCCCGTACGAGAGACCCACAGCATGCAGCGGCTGCGTGCCCACGGGCACGGCGACCGGCAGGTTCCGTGTGCCCTCGGGAAGCTCGTTACCCTGATAGAACCCCCCATAGACCAGCAGGAAGCTCTCCATCGACTGACCACGCCACAGCGACGCGGCCTGCTCGCGGAACGAGGGGACCATCCAATCCGATTCCCGCAGGGCCGCCACGATCCCCAGCTGTGCTGCCTCCTGCCCTTTCACCGGCGCGAACGTCCCAATCCGCCCCTGCCTCTGCAGCTGAAGCATCCGCTCGTCGAAGCGCCGCGCCGTAAGCATCGTCTGATGGATCCGCAGCAGTCGATCTTCCGGAATATCCGGCTCAAGATCCTCGTCCAGCACCCTCCCATCATGATCCAGGATGGATAGATACTCCACCTGGTATGGGAGATCCACCACCTCTCTGGGCATCAACGACCTCCTTCCCTACACTGGGCGTTATCAGAGACTCTTCTGTGCAGCCTGACGATCGGATAGCAAGACCGACCGACAAGCTCACATAATCTCCGCCTGCAGCGCCTCCACCTGGTCCCCCGTCAGCGTCTCCAGAGGCTGCTTCACCAGGGCTCCATCCTTCAACGCCGGCACCTGCTCCTCATACGCGGGCACCGAAGCGTCGCGGTAAAGGATGCCTATTGGGATGCGTTCGCCCCATTCCTGGGCCTTCTCCCACGCCGCCTCCCGATCAGCGGCATCGTAACCCTCCTCATCCTGCAGTTTGTAGACCCGGTCCTTGTAGAACGCATAGGCGTAGGAGCGGTTCCAGGTCACGCAGGGCTGCATCACGTCCACCAACGCGTAGCCGGGATGCTCTAGCGCCTCGCCGATCAGCCAGGCCAGGTGCTGCAGCTCACCGGAGTAGCCGCGGGAGACGAACGTAGCGCCCAAGGTCATGGCCAGCGCCGGGGGGTTCACCGGACGCTCGATGGAGCCCTGAGGCGATGTAGGCGTCCGCTTCCCCTTTTCGCTGGTGGGCGAGTACTGTCCCTTCGTCAGGCCGTAGATGCGGTTGTCCTGTACCACATCGACCAGGTTGACGTTGCGCCGCACCGTCTGGACGAAGTGGTTCATCCCCTCGTTGAAGCTGTCACCATCGCCGTGGACGGCCATCACCGGCAGATCGTGGTTGGCTAACCGGGCTCCGGTGGCGACAGCCAGCGTCCGCCCGTGGAGCGTGTGAAACCCCGTGCTCCGCATGTAGTGCGGCAGCTTGCTTCCGCAACCCACACCGGTGACGACGAGGATCTCGTGCGGGGCGATATCGCGCTCAGCCAGCGCCATCTTGATCGCGCTCAGAATAGCGAAGTTGCCGCACCCCTTGCACCAGGTGGGCAGCGTGTCCGTGTTGAAATCTCCTAGCGATACCATACATACCTCCCGAGGATGCCGGGCACCCAGCTAAGCCAAACGCCGTTTGGCCTGCGCCGGTCTATGCCTGGCCCCTCAAAAAAAACTAACTGACCGCTTCGGCCAGGGCTGGATCATTGACCACGTACTCGGGGGTGAAGGCGCGTCCGTCGTACTTGCGCATCGACCCATCCACTGACAGTCCCGTGCGAGCGCGGATCAGCGTCTCCAGCTGACCGGTGACGTTTCCCTCCACCACCACGGTCCGCTGGGCTTGATCCAACGCCGCCCTCGCCTCCGGCGGGAAAGGATGGAGCGCGGTGAAGTGCAGCATATTCGCCCGACCGGCCTGCTCCTCGTTCAGGCGATCCACCGCCTCTCGCACCGGTCCGTAGGTCGAGCCCCAGCAGACCAGCGTCACCTCCGCCTCCTCTGGCCCGTAGAGAGCCGGGCCCTCCACATCCTGGCGCATGCCGTCCATCTTCCGCATCCGCTTGTCCGCCTGAGCAATCCGATTCTCGGCGTCCTCGCTCACGGCGCCAAACTCGTCGTGCTCGTTGGCAGTGGAAACCCAGACGGCGTTCGGATGACCCGGCGTGGCGCGCGGCGAGACGCCGGACGGCGTCACCTTGTAGCGCTTATACGGCTCCTCCAAGTCATCCAGCTCCTCCTCGCTCAGAAGGGCCCCGCGGTCGATCGCCACCTCGTCGAAGCCCAGTGCATCACGTTCCACAGTGCGATAGGCAGCCGCCAGATAATGATCGCTCATCACCAGCGTGGGGGTCTGATACCGTTCGGCCAAGTTAAACGCCTGCCAGCCGACGCGGAAGGAGGCCTCCACCGTCCCCGGCGCCAGGACGAAGCGCGGGAACTCCCCCTGCGAGGCGTGCATCATAAACAGCAGATCCGCCTGCTCGGTGCGGGTGGGTAGCCCGGTCGCCGGGCCCGGCCGCTGCGCATTGTAGACCACCACCGGTACCTCGGTGATGCCCGCCAGCCCCAGCGCCTCCACCATCAGCGAGAAGCCGCCGCCGGAGGTGGGACACATCGCCCGCGCCCCCTGGAAGCCCGCCCCGATCGCCATGTTGATGGCCCCAATCTCGCTCTCCGTGTGTTTGATCACGGCGCCGTACTCGTCGCCGTGGGCCGCGAACCAGTGGAGGACCGGCGACCCCGGCGTCATCGGGTAGGTGGCCACGAAACGGCACCCACCGGCCAGGGCACCCAGGGCAAAGGCCTCGTTGCCGTTCAAGATCATGCGCGGCGGGGCATCCGGAATGGCCTCCATGCGGAATGGAAAGTCAGCCTGAAAAGACTGGGAGGCCTCGAACCCGGCCTCCGCCACGCGCAAGTTAGCGTCGATCACCTTCTCCCCCTTGGGAGCGAAATTATCGCGGATCACGCTATCGAGATAGGCAAGATCGAACCCCATCAGGCCGGCGGCCACACCAAAGGCCACCGTATTGCGCATAATGGCCCGTCCTCCCTTCTCCTCGGCCAGCTCGGTCAGCGGCACGGGGAAGAAGCTGACCTCCCGGTCGGCGCCCAATTGCCGCATTTCCTCAGGGACCTCCTCCTCTTCATCGTAGACGATGGCCCCGCCCGCCACCACGTCGCTGGCGTGACGCCGGATCGTCTCGACGTCCAGCGCCAGCACCAGATGGACGGGCTCGGCGTGGGAGATGAGGGGCTCGGGGGAGACACGGATAGAGAAGAAGTTGTGTCCTCCCCGGATGCGTGAGTAGTAGTCGGGAAGACCGAAGGCGTAGAGCCCACCTCGCGTCAGGGCTTTCGCAAACCCGGCGCCGCTCGACTCCAGCCCCATTCCGGCCTCGCCGCCGATGCGGATCGTTAGGTCATTGTTTGACATGCTCTCTCCTTGAGCGTTTGACTCTTGGAGACCCTAAAGGTTTGGCAAGATCACCGCGTCGATCGCGTTCTTTCTCCTGAAAGGCGCCTGGCTTAAAAGAACTGATTGATCTATTGAAAACCTTTAGGGTCTTCATCGTGACGAACCCGTTTTCAGTGGATCCAACGTTCGATGCGACAAAGCGCTACGTCTAGTGTAGCATAAAAACCGTCAGATAACCGCTGACATGGGTTGACTATGGGTTTGACTTTGGTTGGAACAGGTTGGAGGTCGGTAGGGCCGGGAGCTAGAACCAGGGATCACAGCGTCACGATCCGGTAGCCATCCCTTGCGTACGGGACCAGGCTTACGTGACCGGAGGCGTCGTAGACCAGGCGCAGACCCTCCTCGGCCGCCACCTCCACAGCCTGGGCTTGCACAGCGCAGGCCTTGCAGACCGCATCGATCAGCCCCATCTCCTTCACCTTCTCGTACAGGCGATGGCGACCATGATCCGGGTCGGTCAGCTCTGGTAACCAACGTGGAGCCTCCCCCTCCAGGACAATCTTAGCGTCACCACCACGTCCCTCGATATCCAGCGCCCAGAGGAAGGTGTGAATCATACGGCAGGGCATCTCTGGCCCGGCCATCAGGACCAACGCGATCTTCTCGCTCACCAAAGCCTCCTTAGCGCGGCTTTCCCACCACCGTCATATAGATAGTGCTCTCCTCCACGCCGTCCACGCCCAGCAACTCGTTCGCCTCTTGATCATAGAGCGCCGCGATCTGACAGCTGCCCAGGTCCAGCGCCACCGCCGCCAGAGCCAGGTTCTGTGCAATGTGTCCGGCGTCCAGGTAGACGTAGCGGTACGCGCGCTGCTTATACTTCCACTTAGACCGCGGAAAGACCGCGGTCCAGACGAATACGACGTTTGATCGAGCCGCCATCCGCTGATCCAGCGCCGCGCGGGCCACGGCGACCTGGAAATCGCCTACCCGCAGTTGATCGAGCTGATGGCGTCTGACATCGTAATGATAGACGCCGGCGTCGAGGCCCTCAACGTCGTGGATGACTAGATACGTCTCCACAGGATAGAGTGCGCCGGCCGACGGCGCCGTGCGAAAGTCGACACCGCGGCTCTGGCGCGTGATACCCTGAGCAGCCCAGAGGAGCTGGGACAGATCGGAGAGCTCCAAAGGGGCATCCTCGAAGCGCCGCTCGCTGCGCCGCTGGCGTAGCACGTCCCAGAGGGGCGCCCCACCCTCCGTCGCCGGCTCGCTCAGGGGAACCTTCGGCGCCTCCGGATAGCGCTTATACGTTGGGGGTTTGCTGGACCAGTCCAGACGCCCTCCCCGGAGGTCACCGCGTTCGTATGCCGTTTGCCGCTGAAACCTATCCCCGATACCCTGTTCTGCCATAACGAGTTCCCTGCCCTCCTAGCTAAGGACGCCGGCTATTTCCGTCCAGCAATCGTGTCGACGTTGTCATCTCAGATCTCATCCGTCTCCGGCGGGCCTCCGGTCCACAAACCCGATCCCTCTTCCTCCCGTGGGGAATTCAGAAGGGAGCGAATCCCATATCCAGCTTGAAGCGATCGGCGAGGAACCGATACTCCTCCTCCAGGATTCGCTGATGCTCCTTCTCCCAATTGGCCAGATCTTGGTACATCGCCTGGCCGACGGGATCGGGAGTCTCTCGAGCGGCTTTGCTGTAGAACGCTACGGCGTTCTTCTCGATCAGATACGCCATGCGCAGCGCCGACAGCTCCGACGTGTAGTCGGACACCCCTGCCTTCAAGCGATCCTCTGAGAAGACCGGCTCCGCCTCCGCGTGAGAACCATGCGCGGGCCACTCGTCCTCGCCGACGGGATTCCAAGCTCCGTCCTTCTCCAAGGCCTGCAGCCGCGTTCTCAGTACGCTCTCGTGGGCCACCTCGTCTTCTGCCAACCCAGCGAACAGGTCCTTCGCCTTGGGGTCGTTCGTCTCCTCGGCGGCGCGTCGATAGAAGCGATAGCCGTTCTGCTCGATGCGGATAGCCATCCGCAGAGCACCAATGGCCTTCTTGATCTCGGCGTCCATCGTCCCCCCCTTCAAGCTGGCGCCCTCTTGAGCCCCTTATTGGCGATCCTCACAGAACCCGCCGCTCCATCATCCAATGAAGAAGGGGCGCTCCGTGCTGTCCCACCAGGTCTGGTTGTCCACCAGGTAATCGCGTGTGTTCTGCAGAAGGTCGTAGTGATGCTCCTCCTGCTCGATGAGGAACTCGTAGGCCTGCCGGGCGTTGTCATCATCCGTCTCCTCCGCCCCCTGAACGTAGACCTCCCGAGCGATGACCTCCGTCTCCAGACCACACTCCAGAGCCTCGATATCCCCCTCCAGCGAGCACTCACGCTTCGGGCTGAAGACAGGCATATCCTCCATCGGCGGCTCCTCGCCGGGCAGATCGGGGTCTTCCGGGTCGATGTCCAGCTCGCGCTCCATGGCCTCCTCGTAAGGGATCCAGCCCTCGCCGGCCTCCAAGGAGGCATACTCCACCAACAACAGGTGTAGATGGTCAACCTCTTGATGGGCCAGATCGCGGAACATCTCCGCGCCATCCTCATCGGAGGCCCGGTCAGCGGCCGTCATATAGAAGCGATAGCCGTCACGCTCAATGCTCATACCTCGTCGCAGAATACCCTTTGCTGAATTCCAGTCCATTGTGTCCCCCTTACTCTATGCTTTGTTCTCTATCCAACTGCATCCAATAACACCACGATGCTGCTTCTCAACGTTCTCGTGTCACCAACCTTGCGTTCCAGGTCCTCCCTTGAAAGGCCCCACCACGTCGTCCGTGATCCAACCGCCGTAGAACCCTCCGGGCTGCGGCCTGACCCGTTCGCCATCCACGTAACAGGCGTCCATCAAGGCAGGGTAGAACGCAACGTGATTCTCGATCGCCTCGAAACCCTCTCGGGGATCGCGATAGGTCCAGGCAGCTCGCTCGGCTCTCTCGCCGTCAACCACCACGTGGTAGTAGCTGGCCCGGCCCTTCCATTCGCACCAACTTGAGCCCGACGTCTCCCGAAGATACGCCATCTCCACATCCTGGGGCGGGATGTAGTAGACCGGCGGATGGCTCGTCTCCAGCACGCGCTTGGCCCGGCGCGTCTCGGCAATCGTCACGCCGTTGAATACCACACGCAGGTGCCGGGACGTCTCCTCCACCCGGGGCGGCCGCGGGTAGTCCCATACGGACTCCTGGCCCGGTTCAATCTGTTCGGGACGCACGCTTGATCCTCGTCTTCTTCGTACCCCGTCTGGAACCGCTCACTCCCCGACGGCGAACCCGATGCGAACCGTGACCTGCCACTGGGTGACGTCTCCCTCCTCGATCCGCCCTCGGATCTCGTTCACCTCAAACCAGCTCATGTTGCGCACTGTCTCTGAGGACTTAGCCACGGCTCTCTGAATAGCGTCCTCTAGGTTCATCGAGGACGTGCCCACAACGTCGATCTTCTTATAGACCTTGTCAGACATAGTAAGACCTCCTTGTTATTATGCTTCGTAAAAACAGACACCGCCATCCGCCACAGCTACCCCTTGCCTACCCCCGATGCAAAGGATCCGCTCACGATTTCAATCTGTAGTCGTGCTGCTTGCGAAACTTGTCCACCTTCGGCGCGACAACAGCCCGGCAATAGGGTTGCGAAGGGTTCTCTCGGTAGTACTCCTGATGGTAATCTTCAGCCTCATAGAACGCCTCAAACGGGACGACCTCCGTCACGATCGGCTTTCCCCACCGCCCCTCCTCGTTCAGTTCCTCGATCACCTCCTCCGCGATCCTCTTCTGTCGGGGATCGTGATAGAGGATCACCGAGCGGTATTGCGGTCCCACGTCCGCGCCCTGACGATTCAGCGTTGTGGGGTCATGAACGTCAAAAAAGACCTCCAGGATCTCCCTAAACGTGATCGCTCGAGGGTTGAACGTCACCTGCACGACCTCCGCGTGTCCCGTCGTACCCCTGCAGACCCGTTTGTAGGAAGGATCGGGGACATCGCCTCCCGAATAGCCCGAGACCACACTCTCCACGCCTCGCAGCTGCTCGAAGACCGCCTCCAGACACCAGAAGCACCCGCCCCCCAAGGTCGCGACCTCCCGCTCCTGTTCACCTTCTTGGCCCAATGCTCGATCTTCTTCTTGGCTCACGCTAAGACCTCGCTCCCTTAGCTCATACGACCAACCAGTATACACTCATCATGTTCAAAGACTGCTCGGACCACGGACCAAAGTTCCTTTACGGCCCAACCTAGGCCTCCAACACGACTTGGCCAACCGTTGTCCTCTATGCACCGGCGACCAACAGACCACCGGCGAGCAGCAGCACCGTCCCCGTCATCAAGCGCACGATGTCGAGATCCCGAAACTCAGCAAAGGCTACCAGGCCAATAACCACCGTCACCAGCACGTTCATGTTGTAAAGCGGTGTCAGTTGGGAGATGGCCGCACCGTGCTTGATCAGAGCGAAAGAGATCAGACCTGCGCCAAGCGAGAAGGTGATGCCCGCCGCCAAGGCAAAGCTCGCCGGGCGAAAGGCGATCGGCGGCTCTGGCAGGACGACGTGGAAGACCACCCCGACGATGACCGTCCCCACCCCCAGGAATATCAGATACATCCCAGCGCCCCCGTCGGCCTCTGAGCTCAACTTCTGGAGGATGCCCGTGACGCCGTACAGCAGCGCCGGCAGCAGTCCTCCGATCAGAATCCCCTTCAGCTCAGACGACATCTCTACCCTTACCCCTCGGTCTACCAGAAGCGGTCAAACCGCTCCTGTGTGGCCTTACAGATCGGGCAGCGCCCCGGCGCTCGATCCCGAGCGCAAAGGTACCCACAAACACGACAGCGCCAGACGGGGATCGTCTCCTCATCCTCATCCGCGGCCTCGCCGGGCTTCGGCGGTGCCGGCGTCGACGTCTCCTGCGGGCGCTCGCCCTCCGGCGGGCGGCGCTCCGGGATCGGTTGGAGCTCCCGCTCTCCTTTCAACACCTCCTCGGAGACGTAGAGAGCACAGTAACACGCTCCCCAATCCAACAGATCCGGGTCTCGGTAGTCACACGGGCAGATGATGTCGAGGTCCTTCTCCTTCTCCCCCTCCGCCAACCGACATGGGCAGGCCCAGTAGCCATACCGCTTCTCGTTGACCAGCAGACCTCGTACCAGATCCTTGGTGAACGGGATGTCGGGGTTGAGATGATAGCCCGCCGCCTCCGCCTCGCGATCGAGCCGCTCGTAGAGCGCGTCGACCGCCTCCTGGCTGATGTCCTCAGCCGTGATCTCCTCGTTGGTCCCACTCTCGTTCACAACCCCAAGGCCTCCTTGATCTCATCCGGCTTGTACCCCACGACGCATTGCTCGTCGCCTACGATGACCGTGGGGAAAGAGGTGGCTCGGTTCCACTCGCGAACCTGCTCGATCGCCTCCTTCCTCTCCTCTCCCTTCAACAGATCCACGTAGACGAAATCGAACGCCACGTCGCTGTCCTCCAGGAGCTGCCGCGTCCGCTTGCACCACACGCAGGTGGACAGACCATAAAACCTCACTAGTGTCTCGTTGTGAGAACCCGATACGCTGCCGCTTGCCTTTGCCATACAGGTCTTCTCCTTGCTTATCCTAAAACAGTCATCACTGTGCCATCCACCTAGCTGTGCGCCAGCTTGGGGTCGATCTGCTCATCGCCGCCGCAATCCGGTCGGTAGCACGTCACATTCGTGAAGGTACATTTCTCCTTGCAGCTGGGACACGCCTCGGGCGGGGCCTCTGCCTGAAACGTGTAGCCGCAGTTGGAGCACTTCCACCAACTCTTGATCTCCGTCATCGTCACTCCTTCTTACTTACTCTGCCCTCTTACTTGCTTTGCCCTACGGCCCGTAGGTCTCCGCCAGATAGTCAATCAGGACCGTCTTCTCAGCCTCGTTCAGCTCCGCGCCCTTGCTGATCATCCGAGTGACCGTCTCCTCCCATTCAGCGCGGGTCTTCTGAGCTGACGTCGTCCGATCCAGGTCGTGGCACTCGGTACAGCGTTCCTCTAACAGCGTCTCCCCGTCGACGGCCACCTCCTCCGCTGGGGCCTCCGGCTCCGGCGTGGCGCCGCCACAAGCCGACACCACTGTCGCCGCTACCACCAGCAAGAGGACGACACCCCATACGACTCTGTTCGATCTCACGCTTCCTCCTTGTCTGAGCCTACTAGATAAAGAGCGTCACTGTCGAATCCCGCGCTGCCTGAATGTAGGTACCCACAGCGCAATAGTCGTCGATGAACGCCTGCTCGAGATCCTCTGGTTCGATGCCCATGATCTCCATCGTCATGTCACAAGCCATGACGTGTCCCCCCAGCTCCCTGAAATCCTCGAGCAACTTCCGCAGCGTTCTCACGTTCGCCTTCTTCATCCGCCGCTTGATCATCCACTTGCCCAAGCCCAGGAAATGCATCTTGGACAGCGGCCCCTCCTCCAACCCCCCTTTCTTCAGCCTCTGCAGGCCCCAGAAAGTGAAGTAGATGTACGCCTCCATCCCCATAGCCAGGGCGCCGTTGCCGATGATCAGCGCGCTGTACAACTTGTCCATGTCACCACTGTGTAAGATGATGGTCGTTCGCTCCACGTCCGTCTTATCTTCTTCCATAGCCCTTCTCCCATAATCAACGTCAACCCACGCTGGCAGGCCCCACGCCTAACGCGGCTTCATCCCCCGGACCACCGGATTGCTGGAATAGGAGCTCCACTCGGTGAAAGAGCCCTCATAGAGCTTCACGCGAGGGTAGTTCAGGTAGTGCTTAAACAGCACGTACTCGTTCGTCGCCTCCCGTCCGGTACCGCAGGAGCAGATGATCATCTTGTCCCTGGTCGCGCCCACGCTCTCCACAATCTCCAGAACCTCGTCCTCGGGCTTGAGCAGCCGGGTATTGTCCGGATCCATCAGCGACGTCCAGGGCAGATTTACCGCGCCGGGAATGTGCCCGTTCCGAATCCAGGGCCCCTGGCCGGCGTAGACGCTCGGCGGGCGCGCGTCGAGCAACACCACGTCATCGCCGTCCTTGACGGCCTTGAACGCTTCATACTCGAGGAACATATCCGAGCGAACCGTCGCCTCAAAGGTGCCTGGCTGAACCTCGGGGAAAACCTGACTGGTCGGCCGCTTCTCGGCCAACCACTTGTCCAACCCGCCGTCGAGCACGTACACGTCGTTGTGTCCGAAGCGCACCAGGCTGTAGGCCACCATCGTCTGCTCCAACCCGTCGCCCCAGCCCTTATGGAGCCCCGTGCCCGTGTAGACCACAATCGGCAACTCGGTATCCACCCCAACCCGAGAGAACAAGGCCTGAGCAGCCTCCGGCGGGATCCACTTGCCGGGGGTCCCCCCCAGGGGTACCCGCAGCGTGCCTGGGCAGAAATAGACGGCCCCGGGTATGTGCGTCTGAATGTAGTCATGGACGTTCGGTTGAGCGTCGAGGATGACCAGTCTGGGCTCATCCAGGTGATTCGCCAGCCAATCCGTCGACACGCAGTTCAGGCGCCCAGAGTAGTACAGATCAGCTTTCCCTAACATCATCGTCTCCTTTAGCATCGATTCGTCAGACACTAACTCGTCGCGTCACTCCAAGGGACAGCTGACCGACGACCAGCCGGCCAAACCACCCAGCACGACCGTCAGGTCGTCGTAGCCGGCCCGCTGCAGGAGGCTGGCGGCCAGCATCGAGCGCAGGCCGCTGCCACAGAAGATGTAGACGCGCTGTCCCTCCAGCACGTCGTCCATTCGTCCGGGGAGCTGGGTCAGATGGATCCGATGAGCCATCGGGATCTCGTTCCCTTCGGCTTCCTCCGCGCTCCGCACGTCCAGAATCCAGGGCCCCTCGTCGCTCGAGCTCTGATCCAGCCGATGGCAGAGATCCTGAACCGTGATCATCTCGATGCTCTCGCTGGCCAGCCCGGCCTTGTGCCAGGCCAGCATTCCGCCGGCCAGGAAGCCCGCGATCTTGTCATAGCCCATCCGCACCAGGTATCGCACCGAGTCGTCCACGCCATTGCCATCGGTCACCAGCAGAATCGGCCGATCGTAGGTGAGAAACCAGCCGGCGAAGCTGGGCAGGCCGGCTTCCCAGATAGAGAGAGCGCCCGGCACGTGGGCCGCGCCGAAGCTCACCTCGGCCCGCGTGTCGACCACCTGCGCATCGGTGGCCTCGGCCGCGAACTCGTAGGGCGGCAGGGGAGGCACCGAGGGGGAGACAGCGCAGTCGCCCAGCCCCACCAACCGCGGGCCCTCCAGGTTGAGCGCCTCCATCATCTGGAAGTAGGGCGGGTACTCCAACATCTCCCCCACGTTCTTGACAAAGGCCTCCTTGTCGGTGAACTGCAGACGCGGGTTGTGCTTCCGCTCCAGCCCGATGGTGGTCCACGTCCGCTCTGCAATGCCGCTGCCGCAGACCGAGCCCGCGCCGTGGGCGGGACAGACGATCAACTCGTCTCCCAGGGGAAGCAGCTTATGAAAAAGCGTGTCGTAAAGAATGCCCGTGATCTCGTCGAGTCGATCGGCCCCGTAGAAATCCGTGCGGCCCACGTCACCGGCGAAGAGTGCATCACCGGTGAAGACGATCCAGGGCTCCCCGTCGGCATCGTGAAGCAGATAGCTCATGTGCCCCAGGGTGTGACCAGGCGTGTGCAGCGCCTTCAGCTTGAGCCGTCCTACACGGAGCGTCTCCCCGTCGCTGATCGACTCGCCGTAGCCGTAGTCCAGCTTGCCCGCCCCGCCGTGCAGGACCGTCGCGCCCGTGACCTCGGCGAGCTCCACGGAGCCGATCACATAGTCCTCGTTCCGATGCGTCTCCAGCACGTAGGCGATTTGCATCCCCGCTCGATTTGCCCTCTCGACGTAGACCTTGGCATCCCGCCGCGGGTCGATCACCGCGGCTTCATTGCCGTCGCCGATCAAGTAGGAATAGTGAGCCAACCCTGCCGATTCAATACGCTCAAAAAGCACGGTGATCCTCCTCCTTGCTGATCCGTCTCGCTCGTTCAGTCACTGACCAGGTGAAGACTCACACCTGACCCATGAACGTCTTGACGTGATAGTCCCACTCGCGCGTCTCCAGCTCCACCTCGGTCTTACCCTCCTCCTGCGAGGCCGTCACGGAGACGTGCCCTCCCCCACCCTCGAAGGTGACGCAACAAGGGTTCTCCCCGCTGATGGAGAGGCCCAGGCCATCCTCGCCGAAATACGCTTTGGCCTGCTCGACGATCTCCTCAGGGCTCTTCTTGGTCTTGACGCTGTAAAGCGGCATCGGTCGGCTCCCTTCCGCACTCAGATAAGGCTAACCCATCCAAGACGCCGTGAAGCACATCCGCACCTTGCTTCAACGCGGCGATCTCCTCCTCCGCCAACGCCAGTTCCACCACCCGCTCAACCCCCTCCCGCCCAATCACCGCCGGCAAACTGAACATAACATCGGAGATGCCATAGCTGCCAGACACGAGATTGGAGACCGTAAGGACGGTGTGCTGATCGCGCAGGATAGCCTCCACGATGCGCACCAGCGCCACCGAGACGGCATAATACGTCGCTCCTTTCCGTTCGATCACCTCATAAGCCGCATCGCGCACCTGATGAGAGATACGGTCCCGGACGTCGCCCCCAATGTCACA
Source organism: uncultured Anaerolineales bacterium (assembly GCA_964514285.1). GTDB lineage: Bacteria > Chloroflexota > Anaerolineae > B4-G1 > B4-G1 > SKLM01. The sequence continues at coordinate 33,209 of CAZEQC010000014.1, forward strand.
CTGGGCCCGCCGGCAGTACTCCTCCAGCCGCATACCCGCCACGTTCGCCAGGCTCCATACCGGAACCTCGCTGTCGCCGTGCTCCCCGACGACGTAGGCGTGCACGTTGCGAGGGTCGAGGTCCAGATGCTCGCTCAACAGATACCGGAAACGGGCTGTGTCGAGCACGGTGCCGGACCCGATCACCTGCTTGGATGGGAAGCCGGACAGTTTCCATGCCACGCAGCTCAACACGTCGACCGGGTTGGTGGCGATAAGCAGGATGCCGGTCTCGTTGTGCTCGGTAATGCTGGGAATGATGCCCTTGAAGATCTCCGCATTCCGCTGCACCAGATCGAGCCGCGTCTCCCCAGGGCGCTGAGCCGTTCCAGCGGTTACCACCACCACGTCGGCACCAGCGCAATCCGAGTAGTCGCCCGCCCAGATGCGCACCGGGTTGGAGAGCGGCACCGCGTGGTTGATGTCCATCGCCTCCCCCTCGGCCCGCTCACGATCAATGTCGATCAACACGATCTCTCCCACCAGACCGTTGAGCATCAGGGCATAGGCAAACGTGGCGCCCACGTTGCCAGCCCCCACCACCGCCACCTTGCGAGGGTGAGGCGCGTGATGGCCTACGTCGTAGCTTTCCACAATTCCTCCCGTTCGGCTGAGCGACCTTCAGTTAGCTAATGACCTATCGCCTGATAGAGATCTTCCAGTCGTCCTCGGTGCCCTCAACGTGCAGGAGCTCTAACCCCAGCGCCTTGACCGCCATAGGAATCTCTTCCTTCGAGGCCGGATGCGTGCCCAAGACCTCCACCACGTCGCCAGGCTCGGCCTTGCGGAGCGCCTTACGCACCTCCACCAGTGGAACGGGACAGGTCTCTCCCCGGCAATCAACCAGCATGTCGGCGCCTATCGGGCACTCCGCGTCGTTTGTGTTTACTGTGATCTCGGCCATAATCCTCTCCTAAGCTGATTCTATCGAGCCGCTGACCAGGTCGACCCAGGTGACCGCGTCGACCCGGTGACCGCGTCGACCCGGGTGACTGCGTCGACCCGGTTACTGAGTCGACCCAAAGTCGATCACAACCTCTTCAACGTCCCAGCGGTGCTCGAGCTTCTCCAGGATCTCGTGGCGAATGTTGCTGGCGAACTGATGGTCCTCGGGGAGGTCGATAGCCACCCGCACGACCCCGTCGGAGACGTCGATCTCCTTGACCAGGTCGGTGCGAATCAGATCCAGACCCACCATCGGGTTCATAACTCGCTTGAGCCGCTTGCGTACCACCTCCACCGTCGTCGGCTCGCGCTCCTGAACCAGGCCGTGACGTTCCTCGTAGTTCTGAATCGCCGCCCGCAGCGCGTCCACGGCCAGCACGGAGCAGTGGGTCTTAATGGACGGCAGACCGCCCAACGCCTCGGAGGCCTCCTGCCACGTGATCTGCTTTGCCTCCTCCAGCGTCTTCCCCTTGGCCAGATCGGTGATGATCGACCCAGTGGCGATGTTGGAGGCACAGCCGTATGATTCGAACTTGACGTCCTGGATCTCCTGCGTCTCCTCGTCCACCTTCAGATAGACAGCCACCATGTCGCCGCAGGCGGGGCTACCCTCAGTCGCCTCGGCGTCTGGATCCGCCAACTGCCCCACATTGTGGGGATTACGGAAGTGCTCCATCACAATCTCATTATATGGAAGCGGCATGCTCTCACCTCCTTCAGACTGTATAGCCTGGACCCAACGCCGGGCCCAGGCTCCTAACCTAGTCGGGCCCTCGCTGGCCCAACTCCCTGTCCAGCATCATCAGCCCCTGATCCTTGTCACCAATCCGCTCCAACGTATCCAGGATCTCAGAGACGCTGTCCTCTTCCTCGACCTGCTCGTCGATGAACCAGTGCAACATCACCTGGGCCGGATAGTCACTCTCATCCAGGGCCAGTTCGTACAGATCGTGTATCAGCGCCGTCACCTTCTGCTCGTGCTCGTACGTCGCCTGGAAGACGGCCAGCGGGGACTCAAAAGTCACCGTGGGCTGCTCAATAGCCTGCAGTTCAACCCGTCCCCCGCGCTCATTGACGAAGTCGAAAAACTTCATCGCGTGCTCCACCTCCTCCTGGCTCTGCGCCCGCATCCAGGTGGCGAAGCCGGGAAGGCTCTCCACCTCGAAATAGGCTGCCATCGAGAGATAGAGATAAGCGGAGTAAAGCTCATCCTTGATCTGCTCGTTAATCGCGTCCTGCATCATCTTGCTCAACATCGTATCGTTCTCCTTATGTTCATCGTTATCGTTACAAACAATCGCCAATAAAAACCGTATGCAAGAACCTTAAGCTATGATCTCTCTTTTCCCAGCGGGCTAATCCTTCTTAGATCCGCCACCACCTCAGCAACAGCCTCGCTCACGGCGTCTACGTCCTCCTCGTCGTTGTAGCGCCCAAAGGTGAAGCGAACGGACCCGTGGGCTCGCTCGTGGTCCCCGCCGATGCCCAAGATGACGTGACTCGCCTCCAGGGACCGGCTGAAGCAAGCGGATCCAGTGCTGACGGCGAACCCGTGCAGATCGAGATGGAGCAGCAAGGACTCGCCCTCCACAAAACGGAAGGAGATGTTCGCATTGTGCGGCAGGCGGTGCACGGGATGGCCATTGAGGCGCGTGTGGGGGATCTCAAGCAGTTGATCGACGAGCCGATCGCGCAGTCCTCGCAGCCGTGCCGTTTCCTCAGGCGTGACCAACTCTACAGCCTTGGCGAAGCCCACCGCGCCGGGGATGTTCTCACCGCCCGGCCGCAGGTTGAATTCCTGGAACCCTCCGTCCATCCATTTCTGGATCGGCGTTCCATCGCGCACATACAGTCCCCCAATCCCTTTTGGCCCGTGGATGGTATGGGCGGAGAACGTCACCAGGTCGACGGGGACTTGGCCGACGTCCAGGGGAACCCGGGCGAAGCTGTGTGTGGCATCCGTGTGGAAGAGGACGCCCCGCTCGCGGCAGATCTCGCCGATCGCCTCCAGATCCTGCGTCGTGCCGATCTCCTGATTGGCCGATTGAATGGAGACCAGCGTCGTCTCTGGGGTGACGACCTCGCGCAAGTGATCGAGGTCTACGCGTCCCGTCTCATCAATTCGCGCCTGAGTCACGTCATAGCCCTGCTTACCCAGCGAGCGCGCGCTGTGAAGCACCGGGAAGTCCTCAATCGGCCCGACGACGATCTGTCCACCCTCCCCCAACGCGCGAGCCACGCCCTTGAGGGCCAAGTTGCTGGACTCTGTGTTGCCGGAGGTGAAAATCACCTCCTCGGACTGAGCCCCAATTCTAGCCGCGATCGCCCCCCGAGCCTCCTCCAGGGCATCCCTAGCGTCGATGCCAAGCGAGTAGCCGAACTGGGACGTCGCCACGGCGTACAAATTGAACAAGTAGGGCTTCATTGCCTCCAACACTCGCTCGTCCAGACGGGTCGCAGCAGCGTTATCTAGGTAAATGACATCCTTGAACACGGAACACTCCTTTAGATCGCGTTACCCAAGCTCTGCGGTTAGTTTCGCGGCATCTGCCAGCACTCCAAACGCACCAGGTCATAAGCTACGACATAAAGTATACACCATTTCTACAATAAAGTCAATGCATATCTGGTTAAATAGACGCCGATGGAGAGGATCATATACCGTTCCTATGCGCCACAGTCGATCGACACCGCTCGCCGCCGGCCCCGCAGGTTCAGATCATCCGACATGCCCCATCAGACCGCGCCGTAGATGGGGATCCGATCGCCGTTGATCGACCCGGCCGCGTCGCTGCAGAGGAAGCGCATGGTCTCCGCAATGTGTGCCGGCGGAACCCATCTGCCCGTGTCGGCACTCGACATCATCTTTCGATTGGCCGGGGTGTCGATGATGCTGGGGAGGAGCACGTTGGCCGTGACACCCGTCCCCTTCACCTCGGCAGCGATGACCTCCGTCAGTGTGATGACGCCCATCTTGGCCACGGCGTAGCCCACCTGTTTGGCACGCGGAGCCACCGCCGTCTTCGATGCCGTGTTGACAATTCGCCCCCAGCCGGCCTCCAGCATAGGAGGTAGGACCGCACGTGACATAAGAAACGCCGAGCGCAGATTGAGCGTCAGCATCCATTCCCACTTCTCGACCGGCGTCTCGTCCACCGTCTTGCCGCCGCCCCATCCTCCGATGGTGTTCAGCAGGACGTGGAGACCACCGAAGCGATCCACCACGTTGTCCACCAGCCCCTTGACGCTCTCCGGATCGGTGGCGTCAACCATCGAAAGGAAGACGCGCTCATCGGGCAATCCCAGTTCGCCGGCCAGCTCCTCCAGATCCGCCTCCGAGGTGCTGGTTAGGGCCAGACTCGCTTCCGTCTCGGCGAACACCCGCGCAATCCCGGAACCGAGCGCGCCCGTGGCGCCGCCGATCAAAACAGTTTTCCCCTGCAATGTCTCGCTCATAAACGATCCTCCCCATTGGGCAACAAAAGCAACGAAGTATTAAGAACCGAGACAGGTCAGCTCAGACGGCCCTCCGCCCATAGCCGAGGTTGCCCTAAGCCGATGCCTTGATCATCCGGGCGAACTCAGCGCCGTACGCCTCGCCGTGACGGAGATCCTCATCGGTCGCCCCACCGTTGAACTCAAAGGGCTCCGTCATCTCCCACTTGAGCTCCTCGACGAAGGATTCGAACTCCCGCTGCGCACCGCCGCTCCAGCCGTAGCTGCCGAAGTGGGACGCCGTCTTGTTGCGAATGCGCTTCGTCGACGCCATGCTCAAAACCTGAGCCACCGGCGGGAAGAGAGAGCCCTCATACGTGGGCGCGCCGATCATCACCCCCCGCTTCGTCCAGAGCGAGGGAAGGATGTAGCTGACGTGCGTCCGTCGCGCGTCGAAGATGTCCACAGGCACGCCCTCATCGGAGATACCCTGAGCCACGGCGTTCATCATCTCCTCGGTGTTACCGTACATCGTGCCGTAAATCAGCGTCACCCCCACGTCGCCGGGCTCGCCGGCGTAACCGGCCCAATGCTGATACAGCTCCACGATGCGCTCGGGATGCTCCCGCCAGATCAGCCCATGAGAGGGAGCGATGATCGAGACAGGCATGCTCTCTAACTTCGAGATGGCGTTCAACACCGGCCGGCTGAAGACAGCCACGATATTGACGTAATAGCGCAGCGCCTCCTTCTCATAGAACCCAAAGTCCGTGCATTGATCGTCGAAGATACCGCCTCGCAGCGCTCCATAGCCGCCGAAGGCATCACAGGAGAATAGCACCTCCTCCTCTTCCACGTAGGTCATCATCGTCTCCGGCCAATGCACAAAAGGGGTGGAGAAGAAGCGGAGCGTGCGTTCTCCCAAGGAGATCGTCTCGCCGTCCTCCACGACCCGGACATTCTCCGTTACGCCGTAGAAGGCCTCGAGCATGTCGCGCGTCTTCTTCGTGCCCAAGATCGTCACCTGGGGCGCCACGCGCCGCAGCGTGCGGAGCACACCCGAGTGATCGGGCTCCATGTGGTTGATTACCACGTAGTCCAGGTCAGAGAGGCCGACCAGCTGATGGACCTGATCCAGGAATTCGTCCGTTTTGAGCGACTTGGTCAAGTCGACGATGGCTTTCTTCTCGTCGTCGATCAGGTAGGTGTTGTATGAGATGCCCTCCCGGGTGATGGGCCACATCCCCTCGAAGAGATCGCTGGTCCGGTCGTTGACGCCGATCCAATAGATGTCTGGTTTGACTGGGACAGGGGGCATTAGTCCTCCTTCTGCGCCAGGGCAGCGAGTCGGCGCAGATGCTTCTTTTCCTCACGGATAACGTTGGAGATGATCTCCCAATCCTTCTCGTCCACCATCTCCTGCAGATCGTAGTAGAAGAGCATGGTGTCCTTCTCAAAACCCATGGCCGCTCGCAGCGCAGCAGCGCGGTCTTTCGCTTGCTCTGCCATCCTCAGGGCCTTGTCCGGCCCGGCGAACACCGCGTGATCCAACGCCACCTGGAGGAAGGCGGCGTAGTCACCGACATCCTCACCCGACGGCTCAGAGACCGGCTCGAGCCCCTCGGCCATACGCTCGAAGACCTCTCTGTGGGCTACCTCCCGATCCGCCAGGTCCGTGAAGAGCTCCTGAACCTGCACGTCGTCGCTTTTCTCCCCGGCGGCGCGATAGAAGGCCGCACCGTGTTCCTCAATCTTCATCGCCATGTCCAGTGCTTGAGCGGCCGCAAAGATAGCCATACACGCTCCTTCCGTCCTCAGTGATGTAGGCTGATCACTCTCGCCTGCTTCTTTCTAGTCCCAGAGCGATCAGCGAGGCTGGTCAGTTTCTCTTATGCGCCATAAGCATATCCGTTATGCGCCATAAGCATACGAAGGGGGGAGAAGACCCGAGGCAGAGACGCCCACCATGAGGTGACGTGCTCCGCGTCGGGTCCGCCCTCCTTCCGTAATCAAATCAGCGACCTCGGTGTCTAGGCCTCAAGCACGCAGATCGCCTCGGGGCGACGGATGCGCGGCACCAGGCTCTCGGAGATCGTGAACGCGACCCGATCGCCCTCGGGGCCGATGAAGCCCACCGTCATATCCTGGGCCATCACGATCGACGCGTACTGACGCCCGGTGGCCAGCAGGACGCCTCCCTCCTCAAGCAGGGGCGCCTTATGGACGCCGTCGGTCACCAGCGCCTCGACGTGCTCGATCTCCGTCTGGTTACCCCGGTCATAGCGTCGGAAGAGGCGGTTGTAGCGGCCTGGGGCCAGGGCGAGGGTATAGGGACCGTGGAAGCCGGCCTGATCGAGAGCCGTCACAGCCTCAATCAGGTCGTTGACGGCCGCGCCGACCTCGTCCCAAGCGGACAAGGCCACGCTGCCGGCGCCGTCGACCGTCCTCAGGCCTTCCACGCCCAGATCCTTGTTCCCGTTGAAGATCAGTTCGTCCTCGCGCTTTGCGGCCGCTATGGCCGCGTCGGCAACGGAACTGCGGTCGAGCGTCAGGCCCTCGCGCTCGTAGTTCGCCAGATCGCGCGCGCCGAGGTCAAACGCCTCGTAGATCATGACCATCGGCAGCATCCTGGTGGTGATCAATCCCGAAGCCGTCGTCTCATCCTTGAGAGGCACCGACTTCAGGCCCAGACCGTAGGGCCCCTCAAGCTCCAGAAGCCGGCGGCCCACCAGCATCCCCTTGGCCGCCTCGACCATTGCTGCGTCCAACGCACCCCAGACGTCTGATCCGAAAGGGGCGTCCTCACGTGCCAAATACTTGTTCGCCATCTAGTCCCTCCTTAACAAAGCTGTGCGTCACTCAACTACGTAGATCCCTGCGCATCAAGCTAAGACATCAACCTCGGATGCGCCAACGGCGCACGACCTAGTCGCGCAACGATCCGATCGTCGTCTCTGAATCGTCCGATTCAGCGGCGTCGGACGCCGCCTCGGCCTCAGCCTCACTGAAGCCGAGCTCCGCAGCCGCCTCGTCGACCTCGGCGCGGCCCTCGGCCAGCCACTCCGCCTCATCGCCGGTCAGGATTTCAAGCAGCCGCATAAACTCGCCGGCATGCTCCCGCTCCTCGTTGGCAACGTCAATCAGCACCTCTTTCGCCAGCGGATGATCGGTGGCCTCGGCGTGCGCCATGTAGAGGTAGATCGCCTCGTGCTCGGCAGCGAGGTTGAGGCGAATCGCTCGAATCAGCTCCTCGCGCGTGAGCTTACGGTCGGGCACGACACTACCAAACGGATTACCGAACTCTGGCATCTACTTATGCCTCCTTATAGTATGACCTGATACCTTATCGAACTTACGCTTCGTCCATAGCATCCCAGGCCAGCCATCGCTCCCTGCCGCGCAGGAGCGGGCAAGGGAAGCAATACGCTGGCCTCGGCCACATCCACCCTACGGATAGATCTGGTTGCCGTCGTCGTCCATCAGGATGACGGCCTGCACCGGGCAGCCCTCCGCTGCATCGCGGAGCAGATCCTCATCGTCGATGCTGGGATCGACGACCCGGGACAGCCCCTCGTCATCCAATTCGAACACGTCGGGGGCCGTGGCCACACACATGGCCGACCCAATACATAGGTCACGATCTACTTTCACCTGCATGATGCACTCCTTCCTATTCTCACTCGACTTGCGGTCGATAGCCAATCGGTAGCCACTCACACCTTGCCCATGCGGCTGGAGCGTGGGGGTCCCCCCAGGATCCACAGCGTGAACGGCTACCCCAATGGTGCGTCGGGGGGTGAACCGCCAGACGGACGGCTCTACCGCCTTTGCTGCATCAACTGCATATCCTCTTGGAGAGCCTGCAGGTCCTCCTCATGCTCGAGCTCGTCGGTCATAATCTCCAGCGCCATCTCGTACGTCACAGGGTCGACGCCCTCGGTGAAGTCCATCATCTCTTTATAGACCTCGATGGCGCACTGCTCACCGGCGATGTTCTGCTCCAGCAGAATCCCTACGTAGGGATCCTCCGGCGTCTCGTACCCACAGTTGGTCATCTCGAACCAGTCTTGGGGCGACAGGAGCGGCGTCCCCCCGAGCTGGAGAATCCGCTCCGCCAGCATCATGGCGTGATCCAACTCTTCCTGGGCGTGCTCCTCGAGCTCCGCCGTGACCGCTCCCCGCATGGGCCCGGCCGCCACCTTGGCGCCCATCCAGTACTGATAGTAGGCCAGCCATTCGTCGGCCAGGGCCTTGTTGAGCAGCTCAATCAGTTTGTCGACGTCTTTTCCGACCAGTGATCGTCCTAATGTACCCATTCAATCTCCTTGGTTCATTATCCTCAATCTAAATCCATCGTCATCCTATTGCAGACCAGCGATGATCGCGCGGCAGAAAGCCGGCAGGTCACCTGGCGTGCGCGAGCTGATCAGGTTGCCGTCCCGCACAACCTCCTCGTCCACCCACTCCGCGCCGGCGTTGATCAGATCATCCTTGATCGCGAAGAACGAAGTCACCCGCTTCCCCTCGACAATGCCGGCGGATATCGGCACCCAGCCTGCGTGACAGATGAAGGCCACCAGGCCGCCCTTCTCGAAGACGCCCCGCACGAAGTCCAGCAGCGGCTCGTGCCGTCGAATGCGGTCGGGGGCGTAGCCACCGGGGATGATGACGGCGTCGAAATCGTCCGGGGAGACCTCGTCCACCGAGACATCGACGCTCGCCGGATAGCCGTGCTTGCTCTCGTAGGCCTCGACGCCCGGCATACCCACGACGTCGACCGTAGCGCCCGCCTCCTTCATGCGAATCAGAGGGTACCACAGCTCCAGATCCTCGTAGTGATCCTCCGCCAATACGGCGATACGCTTGCCCTCCAGTTCCATAAGCACCTCCTATCCCTCTCAGTTGCCCTCACGACGGTTCTGGCTCAACCCGCTGCTTGTCCGTCATGGTCGAGCTGGTCCGACCCGTGCAGTCGGTGCTCCTCGTGGCCTCGAAGGCGCACGCCTCGGAGCAGTAGATCATATCTCCACGTTTGATCGGCTCGTCACCCACCGGCTCGCCACAGAAATCGCATAACCGTTCGGCCATAAACGACACCTCCTCTCAGGGCCATTCACCTCATAGCTCCCCAACTCGAACCGGGTCATCGACCCGGCGGTTCCTGCCTGACGCCACGAGTCCGTGGCTCGACGCGAACCACCGTCAGGAGCCAGACGTGAATGGTTGCCTGCTGGTCACGGCCTTCCTACTTGACCGAGATCTCCTTGCTGCTTTCCCACAGACCGTGGATGTTGCAGTAGGACATCGCGTGCAGCGTGCCGCTCTCGCTGAGCTTCATCTCAGCGGTGACGGCGTGATGGGTGTAGACCGGCCCCTCGTTGGCGCCCTTGATCGACTCGCCGTGGGCGTTGAACTCGAAGTGGCCGACGTCATAGGTGAAGTTGCCCCCTTCTGGATGGAAGTAGAGCGTAATCCAGCGAATGTGATGCTCTGTGGTGTTGGGATGGCCGATCTCCTTGCCCAGCGATGCTTTGACCTGGAAGACCTCTCCCGCCTCGACCTCATCGGGGCACTCGATGACCGGTGCGTGCTTCTCCTTCTTCCAATCCCCTGACTGAATCCTCTCGCCTAGTTTCATCTCTGAACCTCCTTATGCCTACTCTCTTGACGCTCTCCAGCGTCTTGCGAAGTCAACTTGTCGTCCGCGCATCCTGCTCGTTGAGATCTCTCCACGTTCACCGCGACCTGCGGTGAGCCGAATCCAACGACGCCGCCGGTCGCGCACGACCTGGTCAACCAGCATTCACCTCTCACCCCATCAGTGCACGGGTCTCTAGCACACCGATCGGAAGTGCTCCTGCGTGGCCTTGCAGATCGGGCACTGCTCCGGGGGCTCTCGCTCGGCGACGTAGCCACAGACCTGACAGACGTGATAGTCATGTGTCTCCTCGCGCAACATCGCGCTGAGAGCACGTTTGTAGAGGGCAGCGTGACGCTCCTCTACGTCTCGGGCCTGCTTGAAGGTGACCACGGCCGCCGACTCTCCCTCCGCTTCTGCCTCCTGGATGAACTCGGGGTAGTAGACCTGATTGACCGTGGTCTCCTGCTCGAAGGAATACTGAAGGTTCTCCTCCGTGCTCCTGACCACCGTCTCCCCCAGGAGGCGTAGGTGCCGTTCGGCGTGAACGCCCTCCGCGGCGGCCACCGCGCGAAACAGCTTCGCCACCTGGTCGTACCCCTCGTCCTCTGCCTTCCGGGCGAAGGCCAACAGCCGATGATGGGCCTTGGCCTCGCCGACGAAAGCTGTATAGAGATTCTCCCCTGTCTTCTCGCTCATTGCCTGTCTCAGAGATGCCTCATCAATATCGAACCGGCTGCTCAGCCGCCATGGGCGACCATCGGCGCCCTGCCTCGCCGCGGCGACCGAGGCCGCCGCGGCACTGTTCGTCACAAGCCTACGGCTGCCAGACCTTCCAGACTTTGCCTGCCAGATCGGGTCCGGGCTTGAGAGCTTCGTCGCCCGGCTGCCAACCGGAGGGCGTCGCCTCTCCCGTCTCTCGCACGTGCTGGAACGCCTGAATCTGACGAATCAACTCGTCGGGATTGCGGCCCACCGGCGGCGTGAGGACCTCCATCGCCTGAATCACCCCATCAGGATCGATCACGAAACGACCGCGGATGTTCACACCCGCCGCTTCGTCGTAGACCCCGTAAGCCGTCCCAATCCGTCCCCCTTGATCGGAGAGCATCGGGAAGGGTATGCCCCCATCGATCATCTTCGATAGCTCTATCTCGTTCCATATCTTGTGGGTGAAGCGACTGTCCACGCTCATCGACAGGACCTCCACACCCAATTCCTGCAGTTGATCATACCGGGCAGCAACTGCCGCCAACTCTGTTGGTCAGACGAAGGTGAAGTCCCCCGGGTAGAAGCAGAGGACCACCCACTGACCCTGAAAGTCCGACAGCCTAACGTTCTTGAAGCCCTCCCCGCTGATGTAGGCCGAGGTTTCAAAATCCGGGGCCTGCTTTCCTACGCGCGCTACGTCCATAGACACTCCCTCCTCGATAGCTATCGATTCTTTCTCATTTATGTTGCGAGCCGTCTCCACTCCTATCGGGCCCGCCGTCGGTTCCACGCACGACTCCACGTCTTCGGGCATACTCACCTCTCATTCGCTACAGCAGCGACTTCAGATTGAAGTCATCCTCCACCAGGCGCTCGGCGTGTTCAGCGACCGAGATCTCGCGGTCGATCAGAGGACGAACAAACCCTGCCCGTTGGGGGTCATTGAGCAGAGCTACTCATGCCAGCTTCTCGAACAGGTCTTTGCCGACGCCGCAGTCCGGACAGAGCCAGTCATCGGGCAGACCCTCAAAGGCGGTTCCCGGCTCGATCCCCTGACTGGGGTCGCCCTCCTCAGGATCGTAGATGTATCCACACACCACACATTCCCACTGCTCCATTGAGTCCTCCTTGGTAACCGTTGCAGTGACCGACGTGCACCCTCCACTCACGCAGCGTGCGACACACGGATATACTCAGAGCATCAGGTGTGAAAGCGAGACGCCGATCTACTCAACCTCCACGTCGGAGACACAATCTGGGCAGTAGCCCAGGTAGATCACCCGACGGTCGACAATGTCGAAATCGTGATCATCCTCCAGAGAGGACGCCGTACCGTTCCGCCGGGGCACGTCCTCAATGCGTCCGCACCTGAGGCAGACCAGATGGTCGTGCTCCCCCGCAACGATCTCGTATCGTCGTTGGTCCATCCCCAACCCAAGATCGAGCTCATTCAGCATCCCCAGTTCCGTCAACTCGTGGAGCGTGTTGTAAACGGTGGCCGGGGATATGTCTGGAAGCTCACGTCTGGCACGCCTCAAGACTTGCTCTGCCGTCATGTGAGACCCATCGTTCAGCAAGACTCGGACGATAACTCGCCTCTGGGGCGTGATACGACGCCCTTCGGTCCTCAGCTCGGCACAAACCCTATCTAAGGAAGTCATAGAGCGCACAACTTTCCAGACTCAGCCCAGGTGCTTGGCGATGCCCCCACACAGAGAGGGCATCAAGAAACAGACACCCGGTAATTTATATCACTTCTTAAGTGATAATTATTCTAACATAGTGACGTGACGCTGTCAAGCGCCCTCACCACTCCGACCAAGGCCATCGCCCGTGACCAGACGTTCGCGCCCTATGCGAGGACTTATCTTTTCTAGTATACCATAGCTGGACGGTTACTCCGGTTGGGACGGGTTGGAGAACCTTTTGAGTTACGTTGGCCTGGGTTGGAATTGCGTTGGCCTGCCATCCAACGTGCCAAGAGCCCCGCAGCATGCTGCGGGGCTCTTTCTCCCTCGTCACCGGCCCAGCGTCGGGCCCGCCGTCAACGTCACAGGCTAGATCGAGCTACTCGACCTCCACCAGCACCCGTCCTTTCTCCACGTCGTCGCCCGGCGCCACGTGCACGGTCTTCACCACCCCGCCCCGGTCGGCGCGAAGCTCGTTCTCCATCTTCATCGCCTCCAGCACGCAGACGGCTTCATTCTCCTCAACCTCCTGCCCCTCCACGACCATCACGCGGGTCACCTGACCGGGCATAATCGCCACGATCGCCCCCGCGCCCCCCTCCGCTTCGGTGGAGGGAACCGACTGGGGCGGCGCGCCCGACGTCGCCCGACCCACGGAGAGCCCGGACACCTCCAGCGCGTGGGACGCATCGTCCACGTTGACTGTCTCTTCGTCCAGGGTCACCTCGTAGGCGATGCCATCCACCAACACCGTGCCATCCTCCGCAAGCTCCACCGTGAAAGAGCGTCCGTTAACCACCACCGTCCAGGACGAGCCTTGCCCGCCCTCGGCGATCACCGGGTACTCGACGCCGTCCAACGCAATTGTGAACGCACCAACGGCCTCAGCCGCCGCAGCCATCATCATCAGTTGCCTCCTGATCGCCTACCAGCGAGGATACCCAGGATACCCGAGACCTCGCGACCTCCCACGCACCAGACCAGGGTGCCGTCCCTACCCCGGCATCAGCCCGTGCCAGCGCCCTTGACCAGCGCGCCAACCCAGTTTCCATGGCGAGCCACCGTCTCGGGCTCCATCGTCCTGCATCGCTGGCCTCTCTTGGGCGGCCCGCTCCAACAGAAGCCCCGCCACGGCAGCCACCAGCGGCTCCCTCCCATCGGCGCCGTCCGCCCGGCGCTCCAGGAACGGCCCGGCCACCTGGGGGAAGAGGGCGTACGAGATGACGTCCTCCTCGCTCTCCGGCGGCCCACCCAGCAGCTCAGTCAGTTCCTCCCGCGCCTTCTCCATGCCCGCGGGAAGCAGATCGGCAGGACGACAGTCGATGGGCTCCTCATCGCCGATGGCCTCCCGCTTCACGTCGGGATCGATGGGGGCTGGCGGGCGCCCGTAATAGCCGCGCACGTACTGCCTGACCTCCTCGGGGATCACCTTATACCGCTCCCCGAGCATCACGTTGAGCGTAGCCTGCGTCCCCACCAGCTGACTCGACGGCGTGACCAGCGGTGGATACCCCAGGTCGGCCCGCACGCGCGGCACCTCGTCGAGGACCGCCTCATACCGGTCCTCGGCCCCCTGCTCACGCAGCTGTGAAACCAGGTTCGACAGCATCCCCCCCGGGATCTGATACTGGAGCACGCGGACGTCCACGCCGAACAAGCCGCTCTCGAAGCTGGCATACTTCCTCCGGATCTCGCCAAAATAACCGGCGATCTCCGCCAGACGATCCAGGTCAAGCCCCGTGTCCCGATCATGCCCCTTCAGCATCGCCACGATCGACTCCGTCGGGGGATGGGACGTCGTGAGGGAAAGCGCGGAAATGGCCGTGTCCACGATGTCCACCCCGGCCTCCACCGCCTTCAGGTGCGCCGTGGTCGCCATGCCGCTGGTCGAGTGGGAGTGGAGATGAACCGGCAGGTCCAGCTCGGCCTTGAGACGACTGACCAGCTCGTAGGCCGCATAGGGACTGATCAAGCCGGCCATATCCTTGATGCAGATCGAGTCTGCGCCCATCTCCGCCAGCCGGCTGGCGACCTCGACGAAGTAATCGATGCCGTAGGGCGGGCCGATGGTGTAGCAGATCGACGCCTGCGCGTGCGCCCCGACGCGGTTGACCACCTCCATCGCCTTCCGCATGTTGCGCACGTCGTTGAGGGCGTCGAAGATGCGGAAGATATCGATGCCATTGTTGTGGGCGTGGACCACGAAACGCTCCAGCACGTCGTCGGGATAGTGATGATAACCGACCACGTTCTGTCCCCGCAGGAGCATCATGAAGGGCGTGTTGGGCATATGGTCCTTCAGCTGGCGGATTCGCTCCCAGGGATTCTCGTCCAGGAAGCGCATCGCCGAGTCGAACGTCGCCCCACCCCACATCTCGACCGCCCAATACCCCACCTCGTCGATCGTCCTCGCGATGGGGAGCATATCGTCGGTCCGCATCCGGGTCGCCAACAGCGACTGGTGTCCGTCCCGAAGCATCAAGTCACAGATTTCCAGTGGCTTGGTCATAGAACCTCCTACTACAACGGGATGTTGCCGTGCTTCTTTGGGGGATTGCTGTCCCGCTTCTTATCCAGCATCCGCAGCGCCTCGATGATACGCGACCGGGTCTGCTGCGGCTCGATGACGTCGTCCACGTACCCACGACCGGCGGCGACGTAGGGGTTGGCGAACTGCTCGCGGTACGCTTCGACCAACCGCTCCCTCTCCGCGTCGGGATCCTCGGCGGCGGCGATCTCCTTGCGGAAAATGATGCTCACCGCGCCCTCCGGCCCCATCACCGCGATCTCGGACGTGGGCCAGGCATACGAGATGTCGCCTCGGATGTGCTTGGAGCTCATGACGTCGTAAGCGCCGCCGTACGCCTTCCGCGTGATGATGGTGATCTTCGGCACCGTGGCCTCGCAGTAGGCCCACAACAGCTTCGCCCCGTTGAGGATAATGCCATTGTGCTCCTGATCGACGCCCGGCAGGAAACCGGGCACGTCCACAAACGTGATCAAAGGGATGTTAAAAGCGTCGCAGAAGCGGACAAAGCGAGCTCCCTTGCGCGACGCATCGATGTCTAGCACGCCGGCGAGGACCGCCGGTTGGTTGGCTACGATGCCGACGGACTGCCCCCCAAAGCGTCCAAATCCGACGACCATATTCTCACTCCAGTTCTCGTGCACCTCCAGGAACCGCCCATCGTCCACTACGCGTCGAATCACGTCCTTCACGTCATACGGCCTGGTCGGGCTCTCCGGGACGATGGTCTTCAAGGCCTCATCCGTTCGATCCTCGGGATCGTCGGTGGGAACGAACGGCGGATCCTCCAGGTTGTTCTGCGGGACGTAGCTCAGCAGTTCCCGGATCAGGCCCAGACAGTGCTCCTCGTCCTCGGCGGCGAAGTGGGCCACCCCACTCTTCGAGGCGTGCGTCATGGCCCCGCCCAGCTCCTCGAAGCTCACCTCCTCGCGGGTGACCTCCTTGATCACATTGGGCCCGGTGATGAACATATGGCTCGTCTCTTTCGTCATCAGGATGAAGTCCGTCATCGCCGGCGAGTAGACGGCCCCACCAGCGCACGGCCCCATAATGGCCGAGATCTGGGGCACCACCCCCGACGCCAACACGTTGCGCAGGAAAATGTGCGCATATCCGGCCAGCGAGACCACGCCCTCCTGGATCCGCGCCCCACCCGAGTCGTTGAGGCCGATAACCGGGGCGCCGTTCTTCATCGCCAGGTCCATGATCTTGCACACTTTCTCCGCATGCACCTCGGAGAGGCTGCCCCCGAAGACCGTGAAGTCCTGCGAGAAGACGTAGACCTGCCGTCCGTCGACGGTTCCCCATCCCGTGACCACGCTGTCTCCCAGGACCTTCCGCTCCTCCACGCCAAAGCCCATCGCGCGGTGGGTCACAAACGCGTCCAACTCTCGGAAGGAGCCGGGGTCCAGCAGCATCTCCACCCGCTCCCGAGCCGTCATCTTACCCTTCTCATGCTGGCGGTCGATCCGCTCCTGCCCTCCGCCCAGGCGGGCCTGGTCGCGCATCTCACGTAGTTCCTGGATCGCTTCCTCCGTGCTCATAGCCTCCTCTCTTGATCAGACTGATCGGTCTACAGTCCGAGCCAGGGCCCTGGCCCGGACCCCGATAGGTACCGAAATAGCGTCCGCGGATGCACACGCCCCCCGACCTGGGACTCAGCACCCCCATTACAGACGGAACCCAGGGGGAACGTGGGCCGGGAGCACCGCGCTCGCACCACCCCCGTAGTTTACGCGTAAGTTGTGAACTGCACAAGTAACGGGGAGGTATCCACGCAGGTAACTGGCTCTTACAGCGAGGGAAAGGAAGGAAAGGGCCGCCCAGGCGATCGCATACCAGTATCTTGCGCTCGCAGACCCGTCTCGGGATCGGTTCTGGGCCAGGACATTGGCTTACGGTGCCACCTTCGCCCTCGAGGGCGAGGGCTACGAGCGATATCTACGATTGCCATGGGAGGCCAACCAGTACGGCACGGGTGGCTTCCCAAAACCTACCGAGCCGCAGCCGGATACAGATCGGCCCGGGTCAGCGGCAAGCCGCTCTCACCGTCGCGCCCCGGCTTCAGCAGCAGCGACTGATAGACGTTGAGGCGCCCGGTCTCGAAGCCGTGCACCGAACCGGACATGAACAGCCGCCAGATGCGGTAAGTGACCTCACCGACGTGATTCAGGGCCTCCTCGTGGCGGGCTTCCAGACGCCGCACCCAGCGCCGCAGCGTCAGCGCGTAGTGCTCCCGCAGCGATTCCACGTCGCGCACCTCGAAGCCCGTCTCCTCGGCAAACCGCAGGGAATGACTGATGGGCGTCAACTCGCCGTCGGGGAAGACGTACCGCTTGCTGAACGTGTCGGGATCCTCCACCTTCGGCTCCCAGCCGGGGCGGGCGATAGCGTGGTTCAGGAAAAGCCCCTCCCGCCGGAGGATGTCCCAGGCCCGCTGGAAATAGACGCGCATCTTCGCCTCCCCCACGTGCTCGAACATCCCCACGCTGACCAGCTTGTCGAAGGGCTCCTCGCCGGGGTCGACGTCGCGGTAGTCCTGATAGATCACGCGGCAGCGGTCGCCAACCCCCGCCTCCTCGATGCGCCGCCGGGCCAGTTTGACCTGCCGCTCGCTGAGGGTGATGCCCAGCGCCTCCACGTCGTAGTGCTTCGCCGCATAGATCACCAGGCCGCCCCACCCGCAGCCAACGTCCAGCAGCCGCTCCCCGGGCTCCAGCCGCAGCTTCCGGCAGACGTGGGCCAGCTTCTGCTCCTGAGCCGTGTGGATGTCGTCGTCGGGTTCGACGAAATAGCCGCAGGAATAGACCATGCGACGGTCCAACCAAAGAGCGTAAAAATCATTGGAGACATCGTAGTGATAGGAGATCGCCTCCCGATCCCGCTCGCGCGAATGGGTCGCCCCGCTCACCTCGGCCGCCTGACGCCCCTTATGGGACGACCACTCCTTGGGCAGCGATCGCAGCTTCCAGGCCAGCCCCAGTTTGTCGCCCAGACCCAGGTCCAGCGCCCCAAAATGCTCGACCAGGGGGAAGGCGGCGATCAGGTCCCCCTCCACGTCGAAATCGCCGTAGATGTACGCCTCGCCCAGCTTCAGTTCCGTGGGCGGCAGGAACATCTGACGCAGAGCGCCGGGGTGGTTGAGCACCAGGGTGAAGGTGGGTGATGCCGCCGGATCCGCGGGCCAGACCGTGCCGTCCCAGAGCCGCACGGTGAAATCGATCGCCCCATAGCCGCCGAACACCTCTTCTAGGATCTTCAGCGTCGTCTGTCTGGCTTGATCGCGCTCGTCCATCGCTCCTCATAACTCCTTCTACCAGCAACGAGACGCTCTAGGTCTCCAGCCTCAGGCGCGCCTCGATGCGCCGCCAGATGCCGCGTAGCGCCTCAGACACGGCGCCGTCGGTGTAGGCCGTCACGGGCTGGCCTTGGACCATCGCCTCGGTGACCGCCGTGTCGTAGGGGATCCGGCCCACCAGCTCGATGCCCCGTTCGTCGCAGAAGGCCGCCACCTCATCCGAGCGCTTCACGTTCAGGTCCGCCTTGTTGATGGCCACCAGCGCGGGCACGCCGAAGTGCTCGGTGGTCCCCAGCACGCGCTTCAGGTCGTGCACACCGGAGACGGTGGGCTCCACCACCATAAGCGCCATATCGACGCCGGTGGTCGCCGAGATGACGGGACACCCGATCCCCGGCGGGCCGTCGACCAGCATCAGCTTCGCCCCTATCTCGGCCCCCAGGTCGCGACCCTGCTTCTTGACCAGCGCGACCAGCTTGCCGGAGTTCTCCTGACCGGCGAAGAGGTGGGCGTGGAAGAGCGGCCCAAAGCGGCTGTCCGACCGGAACCAGCGCCCGGCCACCTGCTCCTCCATGCGGATGGCGTCGACGGGGCACTGATAGAAGCACGCCGCGCACCCCTCACAGGCGAGTCCCTCCACCTGGTAGGCCGCGGCGTCGTCCGGGGAGATGATGGCATCGAATCGACAGACATCCTCGCAGATCCCGCACGCTGTGCAGGCCTCCGGGTCGATGACGGCCCGCTTGCCGCTCCGGAAGTCGTGCTCCTCCAGTTTCGTGGGCTCCAACACCAGCTCCAGGTTGGCCGCGTCGACGTCGGCGTCGACCAATACCATAGGCAGCTCTTGAGAGCCCAGGTGGCTCAACGCCGCTGCCACCGTCGTCTTGCCTGTCCCGCCCTTCCCGCTCAGAATCAGTAATTGCTTCATAGAAATGAGATCCTCTCTTGAATAGGGGAGCAGACCCTTGACACCAGAGTCAACCACCCAATAATCACTCTCATAGACGGAAGAGGCTTCGAAGAAGCGTTTCTGTACTCGCAAGCATCTAGCCGCGATGCCGCGTCTGCTGACTCAAGTGAGAGCCGCCTCAGCGACGCCTCGAAGGACCAAACCTGCTTCCTCAACCACCGCACGCCACAAGCTGGCCCCCAGCACGGCACTGGCGTACGTCGGATCGCCAATCACACCGGTGGAGGAGTAATCAGCGAAGTCGAGCTCCGGGTCATCCCAATCGACAGACCCGCGCTGAGGATCCGGGATCCGCTCCACCCGGACCGACTC
>CAZEQC010000014.1:52871-57514 GCA_964514285.1 uncultured Anaerolineales bacterium
CACCGGCAAATGTGGGCCCTGCTGCTCCGTACAGCCAGTCGGTACGACGGCCAGTGAGCCCTCCGCGGCCCGCTTCCGGATCTCCTCGTAGGTCAGACCACCGAACTTCATACATCCCGCTTTCCCGGCTAGCCCGGGATGCGCCGCACACCCGGGTACTAGACAGCGGCCTCCCCGTCACGTAACGCCTCGATCTCCCGATAGAGCGCCTGGAACTTCTCTCGGTACCGCGGCACGGTCTCCACCAAGGGCGCCCCCTCCGAGTACCCTTCGGCGATCTTCCGATCCAGGGGAATGCGCATCAGAATGGGGATCTCCTCAGCCTCGCAGTACCCATCGACGCCCTGGTCCCCCACGCCCTCCCGGTTGATCACCACGCCAACCGGTAGGCCCATCTCGTCGCGCGCCACCTCCACGGTCTGCTTCAGATCGTGAAGGCCAAACGGCGTGGGCTCCGTGACCAGGAGGACGAAATCCGCCCCGTCCATGGCCTCCACCACAGGACAGGCGGTGCCCGGCGGTGCATCGACGATCACGGGCCGCTCGCTCCCCTTGGGAGGCATGACCCACTGCTTCACCTGATGGATCACCGGCGGGGACATCATCTCGCCCACGTTCAGAATCCCCTGAGCGAACTCAATGCTCCCATCTGCGCCCAACGGCTGGGTTGCCCCCCGTTCAATCACCCCCATCACGCTCAACACCTCGCTGATGGCTCCCACCGGGCAGTTGAGGGTGCAGCTGCCGCAGCCGTGACACAGTTCGGGGAAGACGAGCACGTCTTCGCCGACCACGGCAATGGCGTTATACTGACAAACCTCGGCGCATCGCCCACACAGCGTGCACGTTTCCATATCGACCTGGGGGATCATCACGCCCACCTCACGCCGTTCCTTGATGTCGGGATCCATAAAGAGCGCGGCGTTCGGCTCCTCGACGTCACAATCCACAAAGAGCGGCCTGGCTGCCCCATCCATACCGGCCAGGCTCAGCGCCAGGCTGACAGCCACGGTGGTCTTGCCCGTGCCCCCCTTGCCGCTAGCTACAGCAATTCTCATCGTTCACTCCATATCTTCACAAACCCACCTCCAGCGCCGCCCCAGCAGGGAAAGGACGCACCACGGACGAGCCGAAGGCGTTCGTCAACGCGACGAAGGCCGCCTCGCCCGTGCAATGATTTGGGTAGATGCGCCGCAAGGCCGGCTGCCCCTTCAGTTCCTGACAGATGTGCGCCAGCTCCTGCTCGCTCGCCCCGGTCAGGTGCAGGCCTCCAGCGATGACCCCAACAGGCTGATCGAAGATCCGATCGACGTGAGCTACCGTGTTCAGCAACCCGGCGTGGCAACAGCCGCAGAGGACCGTCACCTCACGGTCCGACGCCAGAACCAGCGCCATGTCGTCCAGGTACCGATCCGGGACGATGTCGCGCCCCTCCCGCATGCGGTGGTGGCTGCTGCTGCCCTCCTTCTCCGGGCGCTGCGTGATCTCCCCCGTGGTCCACACCCCGGGGATGATCTCCTGAGGCTCCGGGTCGAGCGTCAGAGAGACCCGGGCTGCCAGTGCCTCCTCGGTCAAATCGATGCCCACGTCCTCCAGATCGTCCTCGGCTGACGCCGCCTCTCGCTCCGAGTATCGCTCCCGAAAGAGATCGGAGTTGGCGTACAGCCGGGCGTCGGGATTCAGATGCTCCAGCAGCGCGGACAAGCCGCCGGTGTGATCGTAATGCCCATGGCTGATGGCGACCGCGTCGATCGACGCCGGGTCCACCCCCAGGCGGTCCAGGTTGTGCATCAGCACCGTGCCGCTCTGGCCGGTGTCGAAGAGCACGCGTCCCTCCTCCGTCTCAATCAGAAAGGCCACACCGTGCTCGCCCCAGAAAGGCGAGCTGCGCTGCACGGCGTCATCGACAACGCACGTCACGTCCATGGCTCTCCCTCCCCTACACCCGATGACGCCAGCCCGACAGGAGGACGGCGAACCGTCCTCCTGCCTTGCTGCCGTCTACTGAGGGTCTACAACCTACTTACGTACCATCTGCGTGCCGCACTCTGGGCACTTCTTCTGGTAACACGGTTGACCCGCCACGTGCTGCTCGCGGTGCCCACAACTGGGGCAGACGCAGTCACCACCAGGCCCGGCCGCTTGGGGGCCGCCCATCCGACCTCGGCCACCACCCTGGCCCGACCCGCCGCCTCGACCACCGCCTCCTCGACCTCGCATTATGATTCACCTCCTTGTCATCCAATACTCAATCGTCCGTCCCAATCTATCAACACGCGCCCCTTCGGCGTCCGGGGCGCTGAATTACTCGTTCGTCCCGAGCGCGAATGCCGTCGACCATCCGACGCCGGCCAGGACACAGTCCTCGCCAAACGCATCCTTAAACTGCCTGCGGGCCGCGTCACCCGTGCAGTGACACGGCGCCACGCCTTGCACGCCCAGGTCCTGGAAATCGGCCACGATCCCCTCGACCCTGCGACGGCTGGCCCCGCCGAGGTGGAACCCTCCCATGACCAGCGCGATCTGACCGTCGAGATGCTCGTGGGCACGGCGTACCATGGTGTCCACGCCGGGATGCGCGCACCCAGTGACCACAACGAGGCCCTCATCGGTCTCGACCGCCAGCGCCTGCTCGATGAGCCCCGTCCCCACCTCACCCGTGGTATGAATCCCGGGAGCAACGGTCATCGGAGCGGTCACCTCCACCAGGTCGGTCTGCGCCCGAACGCCCTCCTTGAAGGTTGACGAGAAAGACGCCGGGACGTAGACCGTGGGCCGGCTGCCGGTGCCCAGCAGGGCGCTGAGGCCACCCGTGTGATCCCCATGGGCGTGGGACAGCACCACGGCGTCGACCGCCAACGGATCGAGGTCCATCTCCTGCAGATTTTGCAGCAAGGTCACGCCGTCGCCGCCGGTGTCGAAGAGAACCGTCGTCTCCTCCGTCGTGATCCAGCAGGCGAAGCCCCAGGACGTGCGCAGAGCCTCCGTCTCGATGTCGGCATAGCGATTGTTGTCGTAGACAATCGTGAACGTCACAGGTGTGACCTCCTTTACTCGGGTCGGGCTGGGCATCGACACTTGCGTTGGCCTCGGCGTCTCTGTGAGCCTTGGGACCGCCGTCTCGGTCACCGGCGTCGGCGGGCGGGACGTCGCCGTCGCTGGTGGTGTCGTCGTGTCCGTTGGGGTCTCTCGCTCCTCTGCCGTGGGCACGGGGGTGACAGGCCTCGACGCCCCCGCCCGACACGCCCCGACCAAGCCCACCAGCAACAAAGCCACCAAGAAGGAGGGCACGCGCCCCCACGACAATCTCGCTCTCTCCACCGCCCCCTCACCTCCTACGCTTCACGCTCTACGCAACAGGCATCGTTCACGCATCGCACGTCGCACACCGCGCTCCAGACATCCCCTCTATCGGGATACGCGCTCAGTGCACAAACGGCCGCCCATCGTAGGCAAAGGCGTCGTGCGCCTTGTCCACGCAACATGGACGCATCGGGGGCAGCTCCTCCGGCCCAAAATAGCGCGCCCCGAGAACCTCCTCCTGGTCCGGCTCGATCTCACCGCCCAGCACCCGACAGTCGAAGAAGACACCCAGCGGCTGCACTCGATCCCCGTTGGGGTAATGGAAGACGTAATCCGGGTCTGAGTAGACGCCGATCAGCCCCAGCGGCTCCACGTCCAGGCCGATCTCTTCGCGCACCTCCCGTCTCACCGCCTGCCGGGCTCCCTCACCCGGCTCGATGGCGCCGCCGGGGAACCCCCAGAGGTTGTCGCCGTCGCTGCGCCGTAACAGCAGCAGACGCCCTTCCTCGTCCTGGATCCGGGCGACGGCAGCGGGCACCAGGAGCAGGTCATGTCCCACGCTGGCGCGCAGCCGCGCCACATAGTCGCTCATCCCCAAGGACGTCCCTCACCTTTCCTCATCGAGCAGACTGATCAGGATCATGGCCGCCCGCTCCACCAGGGCACCGCAAGAGCCCAAACCTTCAGGCACGTTGACCACCTTCTCCCGCAGCTGACGGCATTGCGTATATCCGAAAGCCTCCAGGAAGCGCTCTCGATAGCGGACGGCCAGGTCGATGGCCGGCTCATCGTCCTCATCCAGACTCGACCGCCCGAAAAGCGCGCCGATGACCATCATGCCGCCGCTCAACGCTCCGCAGAGCTCCTGGCGGGTGTTGCCCCAGCCGCCCGAGAACCCCGTCGCCATCCGGGTCGCCGCCATCACCCAGTCACATTCGGGTTCCAGGTCGTCCATCATCCGCTCGCCTACGGCGAGCACGATGCCCTCCGATCAATGGAAGCCGCGGCTGACCAGTTCACCAGCTCGGGCCGCAATCTCCCTCCGCTCGCGTTCACTCAGCGTCGCGCTTTCCCTCATCTTCCTCCACCTGCTCCATACGCCAGTTGAAGAGCGCGTTTTGGAGCGTGCTGATCGCCAGACTGGCACAGTGCATATGCTCCTCGGGCAGGCCGTCCAGAGCGTTGATCAGATCCTTGGGCAGGACCCACTCAGCCCTTTCCACCGCCATCCCCGTGACCATCTGGGTCAGCATACTGCCGCAGGCCAACGTCGCCCCACAGCCATCGGTGACGAAGGTCGCCTCCGCGATCCTCGGTGACTGCGTCGACCCGGGTGACTG
>CAZEQC010000014.1:57614-62378 GCA_964514285.1 uncultured Anaerolineales bacterium
GGTGACTGCGTCGACCCGGGTGACTGGGCCGAGCCATCCTCAAGCCGCAGATAGATCTCCATCGTGTCGCCGCACCATCCGTGGACGACGCCGTGCACATCGGCGTCGTCCATCCGCCCCATGTTCTTCGGGGCGCCCGCCTCGCGAAGGACTACTTCCGAGTAGAGGGCCTCCTCCCGCTCAGCGATTTCCTGCCGGAGATCATCGATCATCCGGTCGAAATCCGATGCTGCTTCTCGGTTCACCTTAGCCCTCCCGCTACGCCTTGTCGCGCATGCTATTGAGGCGGTTCAGGACCTCCTGGAGCTGCTCCTGCAGCATGTCAGCCTCCTCGCGCAGACGCCCCACCGCGTCCTCCTCGTACGCCCCGTCGTCGTGCTCTTCCGAAGCAACGCCTTCCTCCTCGTGGGCGTGCTGGATGCTCTCCCGACAGGGCTGAGCGCCCTCCAGCGCCCCACCCAGATACTGCTCCAGCGAACGCTGCACGCTGCCCGAGGCTCCCGTCACCGGCTTGATTCCGTACTGCTCGAAGAAACCGATAGCCCGCCGGCCCATGCCTCCAGTGAGCATCACGTCGGCGCCTTGCTTTCGGATGAACGAGGGCACCTGGCCGGGCTGATGGCGCCCGTAGAAGGGGTTCTCCACCACGCCGACGTCAAGCACCTCGCATCCATCCACATCGACCAACACAAAATAGGGACACCGTCCGAAGTGAGGGCTGACGACGCCGTCGAGCCCGTTCTGATCGTCTGCAGAGACCGCTATGCGTGTCATTTCCTCCATTGCTTACGCCTCCTCCAACTGATCCAGCCGATCCATCACCTCGGCCAGTTGTTTGCGCAGGTCAGCCGCCATCTCCGAAAGCTCGTCGATCTCCTGCTCGCGCGAAGCAGCCGCCGGGGCCCCTGCCTCAACTGGGCGGGAGGCCGGGACAGACTGACGTCTCCCGGCCCGACCGCCTCCCTGCCCCATGCCGCGCCCCATGCCGGCGTGTGCGGGACCTGTCGCGCCGCCCGCCTCCGGAAGCCGATTCTTCTTGAACGCCTCAACCGCCTCCCGCACTGTGCCGTCCTCCAGCAGATAGACGGGCACCTCGGCCGCCTGGAAGACGTTGTAGGCGTTCGGCCCCACGTTGCCCGTGATGACGGCCTGGGCTCCTTGCTCCACGACAAACTGTGCCGCCTGAATGCCGGCGCCCCCGGCGGCGTTCATCGCCGGGTTCTCCACCGTCTCGGCCTCCATCGAGCCGGTGTCGACGAAGACGTACGACCGACAGCGGCCGAAGACCGGACTTGCTGGCGCATCTAGTCCAGCGCCACTCGATGTAACAACCACTTTCATCGCTGACTCTCTCCTTACGTTATGCTATACGTTATGCTATCGTTCTCTCTTGAACAGAACGTCGTTCTCCGACCTGCATCATCCCTCGTACGCCATCGTGACCAGACGCAGCCCGCCTCTGTGCTTGACCTGCCGGAAGGTCGCTCCCTGCGAGATCGACTCGATCACCCGGTCGACGTCCCTGACCACGGTCCCGCTCAGAACATCGACGCCGGCATTGAGAAGAACTGACGAGAGCGGGGTGCTCGGCCCGAGCATAATCACCAGGGCGTCGTCACGACACAGACAGATCAAATCGTCAAAGGTGTGATTGATGAGCGACGTGCTCGTGATCGCCACCACGTCGGCCTGCGGAAGCAGCTCGTCCGCGCGGTCGGCGGGGACGTCCCCGGGACGTGGACGGAGCTCCAGCACCCAGCACGTCTCCGCCGCGCGGCGCACCTCCTCGACGAAGGGGAAATGGCCGATGATGGCCACGCGGCCCCCGGTCCCCCGATCGATGATCACCCGCGAGGCGTTGAGCTCGACGAAAGCCTCCTCATCCAGATCCAGAAGCGCGTTATATGCCGCCAGGCCGATGCTCGCCCTCAGCGTCTCCGGCGAGTCCAGCCACTGCGCCATCTGGCCGGCGCTGTAGCTCAGCAGCTCTCCCGCCTCGGGAATCGGGGGGCCCTGATGTTCGGCCTGCCCGCGCAGCGTCGAAGCCAGGCCACACCGCGCCGGGTCCGTGTCCAGGACCACCGCGGTCCAGAACGCGCCTATGAGCACCTGGCGCACCGGCGCGTCGGCCTGTAGCTCATCGAGCAATCGCTCAGTGATGGGCACCCTCACCTTCCTCCATATGAAGCGTATGTGTCTCTAGAATATGGTCGATCATCTCCCTGGTCTCTCTGAGATCGGTGGCCCACCAACGCAACACCTCGTCCCCCAACACCGTCAGGCGGTAGACGCGCCGTGGCGGCCCCTTCGTCTGCTCCTCGTCCCAGCTTGAGGCCACCCAGCCCTTCTCCTCCATACCACGCAGCGCCCGATAGACCACACTGGTGCTGACGTCGTCCAAGCTGTACGCCTCCAGTTGATCGATCAGCGTGTAGCCGTGGGCCGGCCCGTGGTGCAGGAGCAGAAGCAGCGTTGGCTTCAGGAGTCGCACCGCTCGGCGCGAACAGCCCCGCTGCCGCCATCGCCGACCTCGTCCCGGCATCCTCCCTTACCCTCCTTCTCCCACGATCGCCAATCGGTACTGAGTTATACCACGCTATGTGCATTCTGTCAATAGACAATCATGCGTTATTCCAAGACAAGACCGCGTCGATCCAATTGCCGAGTCAGCTCCCACGTCGAGCGGCCCGAGGCTGAATGCTCTGCCTCAACTCGGACTCACGACGTTACACTCAAGTCGTGTCGTTCCGTGGGAGCTGGAAATCGACAGGCGGATAGTTGCGGGATCTGGATGGGCAGTTGAGCAGAGGTCGTGTACAATAGCAGCATGGATAGAGAGAAGCGTGCCGGCTGTCAAACGCCCTTGATCCTGACCGTGCTCGTTCTGGGCTCACTCTGCATCATCGTCGTCTTGATCGTCGGGCCCAGGATTCGCAACAGGCTCACCGGCCCGGATCTACCTCCCTCGATCACCGTCCCGGCGGGGGCCCTCTGGCCGACCCCTCCGGTCGCCCAAACTTTCGACCACCCCCTCCAGCCCCCAGAGGCCTATGGACCCTACGCCCAGGGCATCACCGGGTCCCGGGCCATCGACACCCGCTTCGGCGTCCAGAATCCGGCCCTCGGCAATCGCTCCAACTGCTTTCGAGCCAAGGACGGCAGCTCCGTGCCCTTCAGTCAGCTCTATCACGCCGGCGTCGATCTGTTCGCCCTGGGACCGGCCCGCCAGCTCCTCTGGGGCAACGCGGCCGGCGACCCGGTTCACGCCGTCGCCGATGGGGTCGTGGTCTCTGCCTTGGACGCCGGTGCCGAGGGTCAGATTCTCGTCACCGAGCACCGGCTTTCCGACCGGAGCGCGATCTACGCCGTCTACTGGCACGTCGACCGCCTGCAGGTCGCACCTGGGTATCCGGTCAATCGGGGGCAGGTCATCGCCGCGGTGTACGATCAAGGCCTCAACAGCCATCTACATTGGGAGATGCGTACCTTCCGGGACGGCAGCCGCCTCTTTCCCAGAGGGACCGCGGGAGCCCGAGGGACGTGCAACGGCCACGCCGCCGGCGTCGCCTATACGTGGGAT
This sequence comes from uncultured Anaerolineales bacterium, assembly GCA_964514285.1. Classification (GTDB taxonomy): domain Bacteria; phylum Chloroflexota; class Anaerolineae; order B4-G1; family B4-G1; genus SKLM01. The sequence continues at coordinate 61,195 of CAZEQC010000014.1, forward strand.
GACGTGCCCGAACGCGCTCGACCCGAGGCTTACGGCTACCTCGACCCTATGGCTTTCGTCGCCGGCCATCAGTAACCCATCAAGGTGCATCGCGGGTCTATCGGGCCACGCACCTCAAGGAACTACGTCTCTCGGCAGTTGTAGCGGAGCAAAGGAGGTCATCTATGCGCATAGCAATCTTCGGCGCCGGCGCGGTGGGCGGCTACTTCGGCGGCCGGCTCGCCCAGGCCGGGGAGGACGTCGTACTCATCGCCCGAGGCGAACATCTTCGTGCCCTGAAGAGCAAGGGGCTGTATCTCGAGAGCATCGCGGGTGACGCCACCATCGACCCTGTGCAGGCAACGGATGACCCGACGACCATCGGTCTCGTCGACGCCGTCCTGGTCAGCGTCAAGGCCTGGCAAGTCCCCGCAGCAGCGGCAGCTATGGGCCCTATAGTCGGCCCCGAGACCTTCGTCGTCCCCCTGGAGAACGGCGTCGAGGCCCCCACGCAACTCGCCGACGTCCTCGGACCGGAGCGCGTGCTGGGCGGCTTGTGCAAGATCATCGCCAAGCTCAGCGAGCCGGGCGTCATCGACCACACAGGCATCTCCCCCATCGTCGCCTTTGGCGAGCTCGACGGTCGCTGCAGCGAACGGGCCGAGAGACTACGCGCAGCCTTCGAGGGGGCCCCCGGCGTCACGGTCAGGATCCCGCCGGACATCCGCGTGGCGATGTGGGAGAAGTTTCTCTTCATCGCCTCGTTTAGCGGTCTGGGAGCCATCACCCGAGCCCCCATCGGGGTGCTCCGCTCCCGACCGGAGACGCGCTGCATGCTGGAGCAGGCACTGGAGGAGATCCTTGCCGTGGCCCAGGCCCGTGGCGTCGCCCTGCCCGAGGAGAGCGTAGCCGAGACGATGGCCTTTATCGACAAGCTCCCGCCGGAGGCCACCGCCTCTATGCAGCGGGACGTGATGGCGGGGCGCCCGTCAGAGCTCGAGTCTCAGAATGGCGCCGTCGTCCGCCTGAGCCGGGAAGCCAGCGTGGACATCCCTTTGCACGCTTTCATCTACCACAGCCTTCTGCCCCAAGAACTGCGGGCCCGGGGGCAGCTCCACTTCCCTCATTGAAAGACCAGAGCAATCGCATGTGGAGAATTGGGTCGACTGTGGGCTGCTTGCTGCGCCCCTCTGCTCGCTCTGGAT
>CAZEQC010000015.1:0-59208 GCA_964514285.1 uncultured Anaerolineales bacterium
TGAGGAAGGGTCGGGCACGCGCGGTGCGTTCGAGGATATGGTGATGGGCGAGTCGTTGATCGTCGACACGGCCCTGCTGCAGCCGTCGAACGGCGCAGTGAAGACGACGGTGGCGAGCACACCGTTCTCGATGGGCTTCCTGTCGTTCGGCTACCTGGACGAGAGCGTGAAGGCGCTAGCAGTTGACGGCGTCGATGCGACGGTGACGAACGCGGGCAGCGGCGAGTACCCCGTGGTGCGGCCGCTGAACATGGTCACGAAGGGCGAGCCCACGGGGTTGGCCAAGGCCTACCTCGACTTCATTATGAGCGACGCGGGTCAGGCCATCGTGGCCGAGGAGTACATCCCGGTCAAGTAAACCTCTGCTTGACCCTGGGTTTGAGGTGCGGCGTGCGCTCAAGCATGCCGCACCTTTTCTTTTCGGATGTCTTAACAGGCCATTAAAGGGGACTTAAAGGCCTTGCAGTACAATTCATAGTTAGACCTGTTTCCGTCGTCCCCGATTCGAGGGGGGGCTTGATCTTGCCCGACGACTATGTCAGAGCTATGAGGTGAGTCGGTGCTTTCTCGGTTTGTCACCCGCATTCTCCCCCGGCATCGTGCCCTGTCGCTGAAACCCAAGCTGCTTATTCCAATCACAGGCCTGATGCTCCTGTCTCTCCTGGGCAGCACCCTGGCCTTCTTGGGGGGTACGGCCTTCACCCGCAACCAGCTGCTTCAACGTGAGGTCTCCGCCGATGCGCAGCGAGTCATCGATGCGCTTCACGATCGCGTCATGGACGTGGAGACGTCCTCTCGGCTTCTGGCAGCGGATCCCGCATTGGCAAGAGCAGTTCAAGCGGATAATGAAGCGGCTTTGAGCACCCTGAACAGCCGTGCGGTCGTCGTTCGTGATCGCTTCGGTCTCGATCTGATCCAGATCTATGGCGAACAGGGGCAGGCCCGGGTCAACTTGATGCTCTCCAGTCTCTATCGCGAGTCTCTGTTGGTTGAGCGAGTCGCCCCTGGCGTCCCAGATCTCTGTGTGGTCGACGATCGTTTGCTTCTCCTGAGCCAGGCTTCCATGCCGGAAGGTGAGGGTACAGTGGTCACGGGGATCGATCTGAAGACAGAATTGAGTCGCATTGCCTCTGCGTACCGTCTGGCTACGGATCTTGCCCTTCAAGTAGATGATGTCTCTACGGGCATGCGGCAAACGCTGATCGATAGCGTTCAGAGTGGCGGAGGGGACTACGTAACCAGCTCTGTGGTCAAACTGGGACAGACGAAGGCTGACCTCGTCCTTGTGCGGTCGACAGGCAGTGTGAAGAAGGTCACCACGACGGGCCTCGCTATCATGGTTGCCAGCACGCTCACGACCACGTTGTTGCTGATTGCCCTGGGGGTGATGCTGGCCGGCGCTATAGCTCATCCGATTGAGAAGCTCTCTGTCGCAGCGCGAAGCGTGGCTGCGGGGGAGTTGAGCCAGGTTGTGGAGATGCCCAACGCGGATTCCCCGTTGAGTATCGGCTGCGGAGACGAGATTGGACTCCTAACCAGGTCGTTCAACAGCATGGTGGCCGATCTGTGCAGCTTGTATGAGGATCTGGAATATGAGGTTGACGCTCGGACCAAAGAGCTGAAGACAGCCGCGGATGTGGCCCGAGTCGTTTCCTCGACACTGGCTATGGAATTGGTCCTCCATGAATCATTGGCCTTGATCGAGGAGCGGATGGGCCTCTCCCACACGCAAGCGTACTTGATCGATGCGTGTTCGGAGTCCTTGAGACTCCGAGCGGCAACGAGCAACGGGGGGCAGGAGCTCCTAAAGGAGGGGTTTGAGGTCCCGCTGGGTTCGCAATCGCTGGTGGCGGCGGCTGCGGCTCGTGGTGAGGCCCAGGTTGCACAAGACGTGACCTCTGATCCGCGCTTCATGGAGACCCCGCAGCGCCTGGTCACCGGCTCTGCTGCTGCGATACCCATGGCGGTGGGCCAGCGGACAATCGGGGTTCTCTACGTACAGTGTGCTGAGATCGGCCGCCTGACACACGAGACAGTTGACTTGCTCCGTACCCTGGCCGATCAGATAGCGATGGGATTGCACAATGCTCAGCTGTATGAGAAACTGGAAGGCTATGCGCAGGATCTGGAGGCTCGCGTGGAGGAGCGAGCGGCGGTCGTCCAGGCGCAGTACGCTCAGCTCCAGGCCGTCCTGAACAGCACGGCGGATGGGATCATCGTGACCGGGGGGGAGGGTGCGTTCATCCTGGCTAATCGGGTGGCCGAGATGTGGCTCGATCAGACTCTGTCCCCAGAAGAATCGCGGACGTTGCGGGAGGCGGTAGGGGAGCTGGCTGAACAAGCCGATGACCGGGCGGAGAGGATTCTGGAGTTGACAGGCCTGGATCTTCAGCTGCGGGCGGCGCCGGTCTCTGGGTCCGGCGGAGAGAGGGCGAGAGCTGTGGTGGCGATACACGATGTCAGCCATCTTAAGGCGCTAGACCGGATGAAGTCGCACTTCGTCTCCAACGTGTCCCATGAGTTGCGTACACCCATTGCCACCATCAAGCTCTTGGCGCACCTGATGCAGAAGGAGCCGGAGCAGTGGCGAGAGTATATTGGATCCCTGACGGAGGAGGCCAATTACCAGGCTCAGCTGGTGGAGGATATTCTGGAGATGTCCCGGGTGGATGCCGGAAGAATCGATCTTGAGCCTCAAGTGACGCCTTTGGGCCAGCTTGCTGAGGATGCTGTGGAGCGACATACGCCGGACGCAAGACGGAGGGGCTTGGTCCTGACGTGCCAGTTGTGCGAGGATTCCCTGGCTTGGGTCGATCGGCAACGGATGATGCAGGTTATGAACAACTTGATCTCGAACGCGATACGTTACACGCCGGAGGGCGGCCAGATCACGGTTTCTACAGACAGGCTAGAACAGAACGGTCGTCGCTGGGCGAGAGCGACTGTGGTAGATACCGGGATGGGTATCCCGGAGGACGAGTTGCCCTACATCTTCGATCGTTTCTTTCGGGGAGAGAAGCCCAGGGCGATGCAGATCTCCGGCACGGGCCTGGGGCTCGCCATTGTTCAGGAGATCGTGCAACTCCACGGGGGGCGCGTGATGGTCGAAAGCGAGGTGGATGAGGGCTCCACGTTCACAGTCCTCGTGCCTGCTACAGCCTGAAGAAGGATCCCAGGGGGAGGGGGTCGCGCCCAAGGTCTGCTGCGAGAGGACGGCCGGGAGGCTGTCGCTTAACTCGACCTTGACGGCGCTTTAACGCCCTGTTAAATCCTGATTAACACCCGCTTGTTATACTTCTATCGTGTGTCGTGATAGGATGTTTCTGGAGGACGGCAGGGTATGTTAACTGAGAGGGAAGCTGCGACTGCGATATCAACGCCCGTCGATGCTGAGGCTGCCGGGTATAGGGATGGGCAAGGACTTCCGGCCAGTCCTGGGCTTGTTGGCTCAACCTCGCCTCGTAGCTGGGATGGTCGTCTGGCCCTCGTGGTCTCCAACGTGGGCAGCCCCCCAATGCTGGCCTGCCTGGTCGTTGCGCTGACCGCTCTAAAGCTCGCGACTCCGGGGGCCTGGATGTGGGGTGGTGTCTACGCCCTGCTAGGGGTTTTGCTCCCATTTCTTTACGTGGTTTGGCTGGTCAAGCGTGGTGACGTGACAGACATCGATATTCGGCTACGAAAACAGCGGGCTCAGCCCTTCCTGGTTACGATCCTATGCAACGGTTTGGCGTGGCTTGTGCTTACCTTCGGTGCGGCTCCGCCGACGATGACCATCGTGGCAGGGGCCACGTTGCTCCAGGTGATGGCTGTCTTCGCCGTCACACTACGCTGGAAGATCAGTATGCATGTCGCCACGGCGGCCGGTGCCATGACCATGGTTTGGGCGCTCTTTGGGACTCCCTTGCCCTTCGTGTTCACTGTACCTCTCGTCGCTTGGTCGCGCGTGCGATTGCGGCGACACTCGCTCTCTCAGACGGTGGCTGGCGCACTGCTGGGATTCTTCGTGTTCCTCGCTGCAGCAGCTCTCCTGCCGTCGGGTTAGCCGTCGGTCCAACGAAGGATATGGTGAGCTATCGGACCGCTTTCGTTTGGGCGTCGTCTACGACAAGGTAGGGGCATGCCCAGTTCTCTGCTCAAGTCCCTTTATCAATGCCTCGGGATCCGGTCCCTTGCAACCAAGGTGCTTCTGGTTGGCTTGGCACTGACCCTGCTGTCCTTGCTTGTCGGAGCGGGCGCATTCGCGGTCGGCAACCAACTGACATACCGACGCTTCTGGGAGCAGCGGACGAGAACCGAGGCTGATGGCGTCGTCGCGGCTTTGAACCAGCGGGCAGACGGTATCTGTGGGGCTGGAGAGGCATTGGTCAGTGATTCGAACATCGTAGAGGCGCTCCAGGGATACGACCTGAGCGCGTTGAGTGCCTTTGCTCAAGCGTCGCGTGAGCGCTTTGACCTGGATCTTGTGCAGATCTATGATCAAAGCCACGAGATGGAAGGCCCCCCTGTGCTTTCGAGCGCCTGTCTTGGCACCCCGACAATGCCGTCGCTGTTGAACGTCGCTGAGTCCGGACGGTCAGCTGCTAGAGTCGTGGATGATCATCTGCTTCTTCTGTGTCGAGCTCCCATGGTGGAAGGAACAGGAACGGTGGTGGTGGGTGTCGATCTGAAGGCGGAGCTCGAGGAGATCCGCTTCAAGGAACGTCTTTCGACAGAGCTGGGACTGGTACTCCGGGGCAAGCAAGTGGGCACAACTGACGAGCTGCCGTTCGACACCTGTAGCGGCTGGCTGGGTGATCAATTCTGTGAAAAGCGTTCGACCAGGCTGGGGACCACGCCGGCCGAGCTGATCTCTGTCCACTCAAACGGCGACTACAGGCGAGTGACTCGCACGGCTCTAATCGTGATGATTGTCAGCACGTTCATCGTAGCCCTGTTCCTCAGCAGCCTGAGCATCATAGTGGTACGTTCGACAGGAGGAACCTTGGGGGCCCTCTCAGCAGCGGTGAAGGCTGTGGGGCGGGGCGACATGGAACGTGAGGTGCGGCTGGAGCCCAATAGCCTGGCGATTGGCGAGGACGACGAACTCGGCCTTCTGGTGGAGCGCTTCAACGAGATGACCTGTGGTCTGCGTGACCGATGGTCTGACTTGGAGGCCCAGCTCGAGGCGCGTGCAGCCGGATTAAGAGCAACAGCAGGCGTTGCTCGCGCTATCTCCGCCAATCTGGCGTTGGACGTCACGTTGCGGCGGTCAGCGGAGATCATCAGGCGAGACCTGAGTGAGGTGTGTCCGGGGGTCCATCACGTGGGTATCTTCCTCGTCGAAGAGGACTCCAAGATCGTTATTCTGGAGGAGGTGGCTGGTAAGGCGAAGAGGTCACTCAGCAGAGGATGCAAGCGAGTACCTACGGGCTCCAGGTCCCCGGTAGGCCTTGCTGCGGCCACCAAACAGACGCAGGTTATTCAGAACGTGAAGATGACGTCAACGCACCTGAAGCCCCCCCTGCTGATAGACACCTATTCGGCGGCGGCGGTTCCCCTCACGGTCGGTGATACGCTCATCGGCGCCTTGGATGTGCAGAGCAGGCAGCCTGGTGCATTTCAGCCCGACACGCGTCAGCTGCTCGACACGCTTGCCAATCAAATCGCTACCGCCGTGCACTATGTCAACGTGCATCAGCAGCAATGCCAGACTGCTGAGCGTCTGGCGGAGATGGATCAACTCAAGACACAGTTCCTGGCTATGATGAGTCACAAGCTCTGCACTCCTTTGAACACCATCGCGGGGCTCTCGGAGAGCCTTCTTGAGACTGCCGGTCCGCTGACCGACCAGCAACAGCGAGACGTTAGTCTTGTTCGTAGTCTGGCGCAGTACCTGCTGGAGTTGACCGACGATTTTCTGGACGTCTCAAAGATGAGGGCTGGCAAGATCACGTTGACCCTTGGGGAGGTGGATCTCCGTCTCTTGATAGAGAGCGCGTTGGACGCTGTGGCCCCCTTGATTGAGGACAAACCGATCACGCTGCGTGCGGAGCTGGATCCCGATCTCCCGATTGTCTGCGCTGACAAGCGTCGTGTTAGGCAGGCTGTCCTCAATCTGCTCTCGAACGCCGCAGCGTTCACGGACGCCGGGTGCATCTGTGTTGCCGCCAGGAAGATCGAGGCGCTCAACGTCGACAATGGATGCATGGAGCCATTTGTGGAGGTGCGGGTCAGCGATTCAGGGCTCGTGATCTCGGAGGAGAGGCTGTCCCAGGGCCTGGAGGCCTTTTCTCGGCCAGCAGAGGGTTTCAGAGCGCAAGGCCAGCCTATCTCTGAAAGCGTTGCAGCTGGATTCGGACTGCCCATCACCAAGGCGTTGATCAATTTGCACGGTGGGCGACTCTGGGTGGACGGCGAGCCTGGTAAAGGGGTCGCGTTCACCTTCGTCCTCCCCATCGACCAGCCAGACGTCAAGGAAGACCAGGTTCAGTCGTCCAAGACATCGCAAGTAAGGCGTGTGGAGGTAGTAAGTTATGACACTGTCTGAAGAATCGGTAGATGCTTCGTGTGTATCTCGTTCTACGAGAGGGGACGTCAAGCGGGGATTGGATCAGAACGCGTCTGCGGTCTGTTGGTGCCGCAGCCTATCGCGGTTGCTCGTTCTTGCTCTCATGGGTCTTCTGATCGCGGGATGCGGACCGGTCACACCGAGCCCGGAGCCCACCCACACACCTCTCGCCGGCGAGATCTCTTTTGCCGGGAGCACCACGCTCCAGCCGCTGGCCCATCAGATTGGTGAGGTGTTTCGGGAGGAGAACCCGGGTGTGATGCTCAATATCGCTGCTGGGGGGAGCGTCGTCGGCATCGAGGCTATTCACGACGGCACGGTGGATGTCGGCATGGCCTCCCGTTCGCTGGACGATGACGAGGCGGAGGGCATTGAGCAGCATCAAGTCGCGGCTGATGTTATCGCCACGGTCGTGCACGAGTCGAATCCGCTCAAGAGCGTCACCTTGGAAGAGCTGCGAGGCATCTACCTAGGGGAGATCACCAACTGGCGAGAGGTGGGCGGTGAAGATGCTCCCATCACGGTCGTAATCCGCGGCAAGAACTCGGGCACGCGCGGGGCCTTTGATGAGATCGTCCTTGATGACCAGGAACCAACCGCTCCCAACTTAGAGACCGCCGTCGCTGCCAGCGACGTGGCAGCCATGGTGGCGGAGGATCGCCATGCGATCGGCTACCTGGGGTTTGGGCACTTCGAGTTGGATATCAAGGTCATCGCCATCGACGGCGTGATGCCTTCAGAGGAGACGGCGCAGGATGGGTCGTATCCCGTGGTGCGTCCTCTGTTGTTTCTGACCGGGCCTTTGACCCAGCCCATAGCCTATGATTTCATTGACTTTGCCTTGGGCGAGCGTGGGCAAGCGATCGCGGTCGAAAACGGATGGGTGCCAGCGAACTGAAGACAGTCTTGAGGCAGTAGGAGCCGGTGTTACGTCCTTGCTCTCGCTCTTGCAAGCGAGGGCAAGTTGGGTTTGTTTGGTATTGGAGTGTTTTCCTATGGATCTTCCGCTTATCCTGGTGACTAACGATGACGGTATCGATTCTGCGGGGTTGTGGGCCCTGGCAGAGGGCGTTCTGCCTCTTGGAGAGGTCCTGGTGGTCGCTCCTGACCGCCAGTGGTCCGGTGGTGGTCGTTCGATGCCCAAGGATGTGACAGGGCGCATTCGGCCTGCCTCCAGAGAGCTCGACGGACAGCGTGTGACGGGATTCGCCGTCGATGCCAGCCCGGCCTTGGCTGTGGATCATGGTGTGGTTGAGCTTGCTCCGCGGCGCCCGGACTTGGTCGTCTCTGGCATCAATTTCGGGGCCAACTTGGGCATTGAGGTGACTATCTCGGGCACCGTGGGCGCTGCCTTGGAGGCAAGCGCTTTCGGGATCCCGGCGCTGGCCGTCTCTCTGGAGATGGGGGCTGACCATCACCTGACGGGTGATACGAAGGCAGACTATGCAGCCTCAAAGGCGATCGTCCGCCATCTGGCGCAGATGCTGCTAAGTCATCATATGCCCCATGACGTCGACGTGCTGAACGTCAACATCCCAGCTACTGCCACGCCTCAGACACGATGGCGACTGACCCGGCTCTCTCGACATCGCTACTTCCTCCCCGTCCCCCCCGATCGTGCCAATGGCGAGGGGCGTCCTGGTTACAGGTTGATCGAAAACGTGGGCCGGGCCGAGCCTGGATCGGATATCCAGACCTTGATGGTTGATCGGATGATTTCGGTGACACCGCTTTCGCTCGATCTGACGTCTCGGGTTGCGATGGATGTGGCGTCTCGCCAGTTGCCAGAAGCAGCCTCGTCCCGCGGACCAACGGAGCCGCTGTCTAAGCTCTTCACGTGGCATTCGCCGTCTTCTCGGTTTCCGGATCCAGGAAGGGGGAACGGGCGGTCGGACCTGCCCGCGGTGGCATTGGAGACCATCACGGGGATTGCCGACTAGGGCGGCTTCCCCGAACACGACGACGGGCCTGGACAGTGAGCTGTGTGTCGATCACGCCCCTTGCTCTTGTTAACATGCCGTTAACAAACCGTTAACCTATCTTGAAAGGCATTGTGGTAACATGAGAATTCGGCAACGAGCTCAAACTGCCACCCGTGCCGCTATTGGCCCGTTCATGCGAGCCTATGGCGGCCTATTGGACGTCGTCGAGGCTAGAATTGGCTGGCGGAGGCTAGCATGCTAAACAGAGTAAGAGGGATCCTGGAGGTTATCGAGTATCTCGACCCGACAGGACAGGAGATCGTTCATCGCGTGCCGGAGGAGGGCTCGGGCGAGATCGTCCTTGGGTCCCAGTGTATTGTCCGGGAGAACCAGGTGGCTGTCTTCTTTCGCGATGGGCGCGCCCTCGATATGCTGGGCCCAGGACGCCATACGCTGACCACGCTCAACATTCCTTTACTCGTCAACTATCTCAAGATACCTTTCGGTAGCAAGAGCCCATTCCGGGCTGAGGTCGTCTTCGTTAACGTCAAGGACTACGTCGATATGTCGTGGCAGTCGCCGAAACCATTGGCTTTCCGCGACGACGACCTGGGGGTGGTTCGACTGGGGATTCAGGGCAAATTCGCCTTCCAGGTCGGGCGACCGCAGCTCTTTGTGAACCAGATCGTGGGCACCCAAGGGCTCTACCGGACCGACAACATCACGGGCTACCTTCAAGATATCCTGATCAGCAAGTTTGCCGATCTACTGGGCGAGGTCGAGACCAACTTATTGGATCTGCCGGCCATGTACGATGAGCTGGGCGGCGGGCTCCGTGCCAAGGCCTCGGACGACTTCGAGAGCATGGGGCTGTTGCTCAAGGCGGTGTACATCACCGCTATCAGCGTTCCTGAGGAGGTCGAGAAAGCACTCGATGAGCGCGCTCAGATCGGTGCTATCGGGGATATGCAGGCCTATATGCAGTTCAAGGCGGCCCGAGCGCTGGGTGATGCGGCTCAGGCGGGCGGTGGGGCAGAGGGTTCGGTGGCCGGGCTCGGCGTTGGCCTGGGAGCTGGTGTAGGCCTGGGAACAGCGATGGCCAGCGCCATCGGTCAGTCTATGCAGGGGACGATGGGAGCCGGTGGGGCCTCCAGCCAGGCGTCCCAGGCAAGGACAGCGCCGGCCGGCGGCGTGGAGCAAGGCTTCATAAACCTGCGGAATCTCGTGGCGCAGCAGCTCACGTTGACGACGGAGCAGAGGGAGGAGGCACAGGCCGCGCTCGACAGATTGTTCGCGGCGCTTACCTCGTCTACGTCCACGATGGATGACGTCAAGGCTACTCGCCAGGCGTTGAAGCAGAGCTTTCCCTGGCTGGTGGAACCGGTCGAGACGCTGCTCAAGACGCCGTCAGCGCTTCAGATGCTCGGGCAAGTAGCTTCTCGGTCGATGTGATATGCCCTCGACACCTCGCCTGAACTGGATCTTGCTCATTGTCTACACGTTGGCGACTATCGGGGTACTCGTCGCTGCGTTTGTCTCGCCCGCGTTCCGGGCTCTGGCCTATGCGCCGCTGCGGGATCTCCTCGTTCCCCCGCCAGAGCCGATCGTCGTCGACGTGCTCTACTCCACAGAGAAGGCGGCTTGGATCCAGGAAGCCATGAACCGTTTCGAAGCCTCGGGCATCCGTGTGGATGGCCGCCCAGTTGAGCTGGCGTTGAGCAAGTCTGGATCGCGGGAGATGGTCCTGGCGGTCCTGGATGGCGACGCAGAGCCGGATCTGATCAGCCCGGCCAGCATGCTCCAGATCTCGCTTCTCGAGGACCTCTCGGCAGCTCGCACGGATACCTTTGACGGGCCGGTGGTCGATCGAAAGCACGTGGAGACCTGTCGGCCGGTCTTGAACACGCCCGTGGTGCTGGTCGCCTGGAGGAACCGTGCCGACGTCCTCTGGGGCAGTAGCCCCAACGGCGAGCTCTGGCTCCGTCTACACGAGGCGGTGACCGAGGAGGCCTGGGACGTCTACGGACACCCGGAGTGGGGGTTTATCAAGTTTGGCCAGACGAACCCGCTCAAATCTAACAGCGGCTTCCAGACGTTTCTGCTGATGACCTATAACTACGCTGGGAAGAATGACGGCCTTTCCAACGACGACATCCTTGATGCGAGTTTTCAGCAGTGGTACCGCGAGTTCGGGCGCAACGTCACCAAGTTTGGTGATAGCACCGGGACCTTCATGGAGGAGATCGTAGCGTATGGACCGAGCCGCTACGATGTCGTGGCTGTCTACGAGGCGACGGCCGTCGAGCACATCGACAACGCTGTGGCGCGCTACGGATCGCAGTATGGCGGACTCCGAGTCGTCTATCCCCCCGTGACGTCTCTCAGCGATCACCCTTTCTGCGTGCTACAAGCGGACTGGGTTGCACCGGAGGAGGCGCAGGCGGCTCAGGCCTTCCTGGATTTCCTCACCAGTCGAGAGATTCAGCAGTTGGCGCTTCGGCACGGCTTTCGCCCTGTGGATGACGCGATCTCATTGTCGGAGGCGGGGAGTCCGTTTCCCCGCTATGAGGCGAATGGTGTGCGCCTCGACCTGCCCGACCAAGTTGAAGTTCCCCCGGGCAACGTGTTGAACACCATGTTGGAGTTCTGGGCGCGTAACGTGGAGCCCTAGGCCGCGACGACTGGACGGGATTAGACGGGCACAAGGAGCCGAGTAGGGCTCTGTTGGTTGGCGAAGAGAGATAGAGACTATGAAAAGACGTCGGAGATCTTCGATCGTTATCCTTACGGTGCTGTCCGCCATGCTCGTCGCATGTGGGGGCGCTCTTCCCCTGCCGGGCGGCACGACGGTCACTATCAGTATGGTTTATGGCTCGGAGAAGGAGGCTTGGCTGGTGCCTCTGATCGAAGCCTTCAATGCTGAGAAGAATGAGACCGAAGGGGGAGCCACTATCGTGGTCGAGGCCACCCCGATGGGCTCCATCGTGTCGGGCGACAGCATCGTCGACGGCACGCTTCAACCGACGGTCTGGAGCCCTGCCTCCTCGGCCTACGTGCCGGTGGCCAATATGAACTGGCGGCAGAAGCACGGGGAGGATCTGGTTCCTGATACGCCAAATGACCTGGTGCTGAGCCCGGTGGTGGTCGCTATGTGGCGGCCGATGGCTGAGGCCCTCGGGTGGCCCGAAAAACCGCTGGGTTGGGCAGACATCGCCGAGATGGCCACCTCTGACCAGGGATGGGCCGCCTACGGCTATCCAGAGTGGGGCACTTTCAAGTTTGGTCACACCCATCCTGATTTCAGCAACAGCGGTATCATCGCGGTGATAGCCGAGGCCTACGCCGCGGCTGGGAAGCAGCGAGGACTCACGTTATCGGATCTGGAGGATCCGGCGCTGCGGTCGTTTATGATCGACGTCGAGAGCAGTATCATTCACTACGGTGAGAGCACTGGTTTCTTCGCCAACCGGATGTTCGAACGAGGCCCCTCCTATCTCAGCGCTGCCGTGATGTACGAGAACCTGATCGCGGCGCAGGAGGCCAAGCGTCTCAGCGGTGAGAGCAATCAGCCGCCGGTGGTGGCCATCTACCCCAAAGAGGGCACCCCGTGGAGCAACCACCCCTACATCATTCTGAACGCGCCCTGGGTCACCGAAGAGCAGCGGGAGGCGGCCGAGATCTTCGAGGACTTCCTGTTGGCCGAGCCTCAGCAGCGTAAGTCCGTCGAGTACGGCTTTCGCCCTGCGGATCCTTCCCTGGCTCTGGGCCCTCCGCTCGATCGGCAGCACGGCGTGGATCCCAATGAGCCGAAGACGATCTTGGAGGTGCCACCGGCCGAGGTCATCGTCGGCGTTCAGGAGCTCTGGCGGAGGGAGGTGAAGAAGCCGGTGGATGTGGTGGTGGTTCTGGACATCTCGGGCAGCATGGAGGGCAAGAAGATCACGTCGGCTCGATCCAGCCTGGTGGACTTCATCGACTTGATGGACGACCGCGATCGCCTGGAGGTGATCCTGTTCAACGATCAGATGATCACCCTGACCGATCTATCACCCCTGGGCGAGAAGCGCCAAGACGTTCGCAACCGCGTCTCCGGCGTCGTGGAGAGCGGCGACACGAAGCTCTATTCGGCTGTAGAGCTGGCGTATCGAGAATTGGAGGAGAAAGGGAATCCGGATCACATTCGCGCCATTGTGGCTCTGACCGACGGCCAGGACACGGCGTCGACCATCACCTTGCCGGAGTTGGTGAACAGGATCGAATCGCAGAGCGAGAGCGGCGATGCGACGAAGATCTTCACCATCGCCTTCGGTCGAGCAGCTGATCGCGACGTGATGCGGCGCATCGCCGAGATCACGGGCGGCAAGCAGTACGATAGCGATCCGGAGACGATCGGGGAAATCTATGCAGAGATTGCCACGTTCTTCTAGGCTGGAGCTTGCAAGCAGCTCTGTCCGATGAGGCAATCCGGTGACCCTGATGGTCTTCTCATCTTGTCCACTGTAGCTAGGCGGATGTCTGGTTGGCTTGGAGACCCCTTACCACACACGACGAAGGATAGTCTATGACGACGCGTTCCCCGTTCCTGACAGGTTTGATACACCCTCTTAACTTTCTGCTTCTGGTGCTGTCCGTGTTCGCCGGTCTCATCTCGGCCTGGTGGATGTTCCCGATTGGTTTGGTGTTCTGGTTGATCATGGTCCTCAACGTGGCGCGTGATCCTTCCCTGCGGATCAGCCATCAGATGCAGCGTCGAGAACCGCTCGCTCAGCGATTTCAGGGGCGCTTCAACCGTCTGGAGCGCTCGCAGGTGAGCATCTTCAACACCCTGGCCTCTGCTTCCCCCCGCTTGCAGCGTGCTCTCCAGCCGGTTCAGGAGGAGGTCAAGCGCCTGGTGGACGAGGCCCATGCGCTCTGTCGGCGCATGACGACGCTGGAGAACTACCGCCTGGTCACGCAATCACAGACGGACGTGGAGGCCGAACTGCAGGAGCTTGATGACGTCATCGCGAGGAGCGAGGACGTGCTCACCCGGCAGGAGTATGAGGAGTCTCGACGGGCGCTGCAGAGGCGCGCTGAGAAGCTGTCGCTCGTCTCCACGCAGCTCGACCGGGTCGAGGCACAGTTGGTGAGCCTCTCGAATGAGATGGAGGGGGTGATGACTGAGGTGGTGCGTCTGCAGGCCATGGGGGCCGATGAGGCCAAGCAACACGTACCGGCGCTGGTGGAGAAGCTGCAGAGGGAGACGGCGGAGCTCAAGACGTTCGAGCGCAATGCCGTCGAGGTGTGAGCTGAACGTGCCAGACCGTAGGGGGCGCTGCCATTGGCGTCGATTCGGACGTTGGGATGATCGAGGGTTCTGTGAGATTCTATGCTCGTCGGCCCCATCTTGGATGCATAAAGACATGGCGTGGGTTTGGCAATGGCATCAAGGGACTTCGTTGGATTCCGGCAGGTTTAGAAACCTGCCCTACGTATCTGCCGATGCGGATGATCGCCATCGCCATCTATGTAGATCGGCTTTCCATAGCCGACGGTTTTTCAACAGAGTCATCAAGTGGTTGTAGGTGAGGCGTTACGAAAGGACGATGATAAGTTATGAGAAAGATCATTGATGCAGGCATCAGGTATGTGCTCCTATTGAGCGCCCTGGTCTCAGTCTTCGTTGTCTTCTTGATCCTGTTGTTCACGTTGCGTGAGGGCCTGCCGGCCTTTCGGGAGATCGGGGTGATCCCGATGCTGACCGGGACCGTCTGGCGGCCGCAGCAGGGTCAGCTGGGCATCCTATCGATGATCGCAGGCTCCATTCTGGTCACGATAGGGGCTGTGGTGCTGGGGGTCCCTCTGGCGATGGGAGGAGCGATTTTTCTGGCCGAGGTAGCTCCACCTGCGGTCCGTGAGACGGTTCGGCCGGCGGTGGAGCTTCTGGCCGGCATTCCCTCGGTGGTCTACGGCCTGTTCGGAATGGTGGTCCTGGTGCCGGCGGTGCGGACCACGTTCTCGGTTCCGGGTAACTCCGGTTTCAGCCTGCTGGCTGCGTCCATCGTGTTGGCCGTGATGGTCTTACCCACGATCACGAACATCGCCGAGGACGCTATCCGGGCTGTGCCGCGAGAGTACAAGGAAGGTTCTCTGGCCCTCGGCGCCACCCGGTGGCAGACTATCTCTCGCGTGACGCTGCCGGCGGCCCGATCTGGCATCATCGCCGCCATCATCCTGGGCGTAGGGCGGGCTTTGGGAGAGACGATGGCCATGATCATGGTGATCGGCAACTCGATCCGTATGCCGGGCCCGCTGGGTGGTAATCCCTTGACGCTCCTATTGAGCCAGGCGCGCACGCTGACCGGCAACATCGCCGTAGAGATCAAGTACGCTACCGGACTGCACGAGGATGCTCTCTTTGCCACCGGCGTCGTGCTGTTCGTGTTGATCACGTTGGTCAACGGGTCGGCACGACTTGTCATCAACCGAGGAGGTACGGAGTGAGTGAACCAACGGTTCGATCAGGGGGTATGACGCGCGAGGACGTCACGTTTGCCAAACTGGTGCGGCTAGCCGTGTCTGCAGACGGGGTGACGTCGCCGGATCAGGTCAACCTGGC
This sequence comes from uncultured Anaerolineales bacterium, assembly GCA_964514285.1. Taxonomy (GTDB): domain Bacteria; phylum Chloroflexota; class Anaerolineae; order B4-G1; family B4-G1; genus SKLM01. Next base: position 15,068 of record CAZEQC010000015.1, read on the forward strand.
TCGTCGTCATCTGGTTCAGCGGGTCGCGTTTGGCTTGCTTTGGCTGTCTGGCATAGCGGCCGTCGCGGTGCTCCTCGCTGTGGTAGGCTACGTCGTGGTGCAGGGCGCCAAGGTCCTGAACTGGGAGTTCCTCTCCTCCCCGCCGGCGGGGGGGCTGGCCGCCTCCGATGTGGGGGGCATGTCCACCACTATCGTGTCGACCATCTACCTGGTCTTCTGGGTCATCGTGATCGCCGGGCCGCTGGGCGTCCTGGCGGCGATCTATCTGGTGGAGTACGCGGAGGAGATGGAGGGGGGCACAGGCTTCATCCCCGCTCTCGTCAGCGTGGTTCGCTTCGCGGTGGAGATCCTGGCGGGTGTGCCATCCATTATCTTTGGTCTTTTTGGCTACGCCCTGTTTGTGTCCGCCGTGGCGCTGGGTTGGAGCTTCGGTCTCCGTTCTGCAGCTGTGACCGGGGCCTGTCTGGTGCTGCCCGTTATTATCCGGGCCAGCGAGGAGGCCATCCGGGCGGTCCCGCGCTCGTATCGCGAGGCGAGTTTGGCCTTGGGAGCGACCAAGTGGCAGACGGCTTGGAAGGTGGTGCTGCCCGCCGCAGCCCCGGGGATCATCACCGGCATCGTGCTCAGCGTGGGCCGTGTGGTGAGCGAGACGGCGGTCTTCTTCGTCACCTTCGGCGGCACGGTCCGTGCCCCAGATTCGTTGTTTGACCTGAGCTCGCCGGGCCGGTCGATGGCGCTGCACGTCTACTATCTGGCGATGGAGACCCGCGCGTTCGACAAGGCGATGGGGACGGGCGCTGTGCTGATCCTGACGATTATCTTGATCAACTTGGTGATCAACGTGGTTTCACGACGTCTTACGTCGAAGTTGAAGGGGAGATAAATGGAATTTGATGACGTAAAACTTGAGACAGAGTCGTACAGCATGTACTATGGTGACTTTCAGGCCTTGCGGGACGTCGACGTCCAGATCCCGCGCCATGCAATTACGGCCATCATCGGGCCCTCCGGCTGTGGTAAGAGCACGTTCCTGCGCACCTTCAATCGGATGAACGATCTGATCTCCGGCACCAGAGTGGAGGGCGAGGTCACTATTGATGGCAACGACGTCTTCGACATGGATCCGGTGGAGCTGCGGTACTGCGTGGGCATGGTCTTCCAGAGGCCGAATCCGTTCCCTAAGTCCATCTTCGACAACGTGGCCTACGGCCCCCGCTCCCACGGCACGCGCGACCGGGCCGAGTTGGCCGAGATCGTGGAGCGCAGCTTACGGGAGGCTGTTCTCTGGGACGAGGTCAAGGACGACTTGACTAAGTCCGGTCTGGCGCTCTCGGGTGGTCAGCAGCAACGGCTCTGCATTGCCCGGGCCCTGGCCGTTGAGCCGGACGTGATCCTGATGGACGAGCCGGCCTCAGCGCTCGATCCAGTCGCAACGCTGAAGATTGAGGAGTTGATTCAGCAGCTGAAGAAGGAGTACACCATCATCATCGTCACGCACAACATGCAGCAGGCCGCCCGAGCGTCGGACTACACAGCCTTCTTCATGATGGCCGAGGATCGTGCCGGATACCTGGTGGAGCACGGACCGACGGATCAGATCTTCACCAACCCACAGCAGGAGACGACAGAGCGCTACATCACTGGCCGATTCGGCTAGGGGGGCAAAATATGGCGAAGAAGCCACGGGTTCTTTTTCTCTGTATTCAGAATCGGGCGCGCAGCCAAATGGCCGAGGCCTTCCTTCGGCATTATGCGGGCGATCAGTTCGAGGTCTACAGCGCTGGCTTTGAACCGGCGCCTATCCATCCCTACGTCTATCGGGTGATGGAGGAAGAGGACCTGGATCTGGAGGGTCAGCACAGCAAGGGCGTCAAAGAATTCTTCAACAAAGTCTACTTCGGCATTCTCATCACGGTCTGTGGGAAGGCCGAGGAGAAGTGTCCCACCTTCCCCGGGCTCGGCGAGCGTCTTTACTGGCCCATTGAGGATCCGGTGGCGGTCGAGGGCACCGAGGAGGAGAAGCTGGCAGCCTTCCGCAGAGCGCGCGACCAGATCAAGCAGCATATCTTGAACTGGCTGGAAGGCCGGGGGAGAAAAGAGGTGTCGTGATGTCCAAGAGAAAAGTTCTTTTTCTGTGCACCGGCAACTCCTGTCGGAGCCAGATGGCAGAGGGCTTGGTCAACCATTTCCTGGGCGATCGTTGGGAGGCTTTCTCCGCCGGGACGGAGCCATCCGGGTACGTCCATCCCCTTGCTATTAAGGCAATGGCGGAGCTGGGCATCAATATATCGGATCAGCGCTCCAAGTCGGTGGGCGAATGTCGCGACACGACGTTCGACGTCGTGATCACAGTCTGCGATGACGCAGCCGAGAACTGTCCGCTCTGGCTCGGGTCGGGCAACCTCCACCACATTGGCTTTCCCGATCCTGCCGATGCTTCGGGTAGCGAGGAGGAGCGCCTGGCGGTCTTCCGCCGGGTGCGGGACGGTTTGCGCCGTGAAGCTACAGCGTATTTGGAGGAGATGGAGGACTTGACAGCGAAAGGGGAGAACCGTGATGCCACGTGAGAGTTTCGATCAGGAGTTGCAGCGCCTGCAGGATGCCGTCCTGGCCCTAGGCAGCCGGGTGGAGAGCGCCATCGTTGACTCGGTTACGAGCCTGAAGGAAAGGGATACCGAAGCCTCTAAGGCTATCATTGCTCAGGATCGTTTCATCAACGAGAAGCGCTTCGAGCTTGAGGCTGATGCGCTGGCCTTGATCGCCACGCAGCAGCCGATGGCCCGTGACCTGCGGATGATCGCTGCCGTGCTAGATATCACCTCCGAATTGGAACGGATAGGGGACTACGCCAAAGGGATAGCAAGTATTCACTTGATGATCGGTGGTCAGCCCTTCATCAAGCCGTTGATCCACCTCCCGGCCATGGCGGCCAAGGCGAGCGATATGCTGCACGAATCCCTGGAGGCCTTCGCCCGGGGTGACACGGCCTTGGCTCGCGCCATACCAGAGGAGGACGATGAGGTGGACGCCCTCTACAACCAGGTCTACCGCGAACTGCTCGATCTGATTATTGAGAACGCCAGCCGGATCGACCAGGCCAACTACCTCCTCTGGGCGGCGCATAACTTGGAGCGATCCGCAGATCGGGTGACCAATATCTGCGAGCGGGTGATCTTCACTGTGACCGGGGAGATGGTAGAGATGGATATGGAGGAGACCGGGGTTGAGAGTATTGGGTAGCGGGTGACAATCGACTGACAGCCCTTCTTGAGTGTTGGTCCTCTCGTCAAGGCCCCGCTGGCTTACCAGTGGGGCCTTAGCCTGCTCCTGGTAACTGCTCGGCTTGACACGGATGCGTCCCTGTGATACAAATCAGATCGTGGGAAGCCATCGGTTGCTCTGGCTTTGACATCGTGGATGGCCATTCTGTTTCTGAGGGGGAGAGGTACGTTTAGTCATTCCTGGCGCTGGCGTCTTCTGGCAGCCGGCTTGTGTTTGCTCGTCGTCGGAACCACCCTGGGCGGATGTGGAAGTTATCACTATGCCGTGCTTGGGGGGCATGAGGACCAAGAGCAGGACTCAGACCAGGCTGTCGAGGCCACGGAGACGATTGAGAACAAAGGGTCCGACACGCTGGTCAACCTGGCTCTGGCGTGGGCAGAGAGGTACATAGAGCTGTACCCGGACGTGCGCATCTCCGTCACCGGGGGCGGATCGGGCACAGGTATTGCCGCCTTGATCAACGGGACGGTCGACATCGCCAACGCGTCACGGCAGATGAAACCCGAGGAGATCGAGGCCGCCGAGGCGAACGGCGTCTCCCCTGTCGAGTTTGTTGTGGCCAGGGATGCTATCGCCGTCGTGGTCCATCCTTCCAACCCCCTGGACACCCTCACCTTCCAGCAGATAGCCGATATCTATACGGGAAAAATCACCAACTGGCAGGAGGTCGGTGGCGAGGATCGGCCTATCGTCCTTCTGTCGCGCGAGTCCAACTCCGGGACCTACGTCTACTTCCTCGAAAACGTCGTTCGCAGGGGTGAAGAGGATAGCGACGTGCTCTTCTCGCCCGCTACGCTGCTGATGCCATCCTCCGAGGGCATTACGTCTGAGGTCAGTCAGAATCCGAATGCCATCGGCTATGACGGGCTAGGCTATGTGACACCTGAGCAGAAGGTGATAGCCGTGGCGAGGAGGGCTGATGGGCCCTTTGTGTTTCCTGCGGTGGAGACGGTCAACGATGGGTCTTATCCTATCTCGCGCCCCCTCTACATGTACACCGCTGGGGAGCCTGCCGGTCAGATAGCGACCTACTTGACGTGGGTGAGAGAGGAGGGGCAAGCTTTGGTGTCTGAGCTGGGATTTGTGCCCCTCCAGTGAGGACAGGCTGCTTTGAGAAACCTGGCGCATCCTATCTATCGCTCTGTTTGCAACTGGGAGATCGACGTTGACTGATGACCATGCATTGACGAACGGTGAATCTCGCTGGGCCGAGTTCGTGATTGAGGCTGTCATTCGCGTGCTCGGGTTTTCGGCTATCGGTTTTGTCACGCTTATCTTCGTCTTTTTGTTGCGGGAGGGACTTCCGACCTTCTTTGAGGTGGGCCCAGCCAATCTCTTTGGCACGCGCTGGTATCCCACGTTTGATCTTTTCGGCACGCTACCGCTGATTCTGGGCTCACTGCTGGTGACTGTGACGGCCATCGCCATAGCCCTTCCCATGGGGGTTGCGACAGCGGTCTTCGTCCGTGAGGTGGCTCCCGACTGGGCACGGGAGGTCCTTAAGCCCATGATCGAGGTCCTGGCTGGTATCCCGTCCGTGGTGTTGGGTTTCTTCGGCATGACGATCGTTGCCCCTGTCGTCAGAGAGAGGCTGGGCACGCCCACGGGGCTGACGGCCTTCACCGGGGCGCTGATTCTCGCCTATATGTCGCTACCCACGATTATCAGCGTAGCGGAGGACGCGCTGGATGCGGTGCCCAAGTCCTATCGGGACGGGGCGCGGGCGATGGGCGCCACGGAATGGCAGACGATCTGGCGTGTTGTGGTGCCGGCAGCGCGATCGGGCGTCGTCACAGCGGTGATGCTGGGCCTGGGGCGCGCCATTGGCGAGACGATGGCCGTGATGTTGGTCACGGGCAATGCGGCTCGCATGCCCGTCACCCTCGATTCCTTGTTCCGTCCCGCCCGCACGATGACGGCCACCGTCGCGGCGGAGATGGGAGAGGTGGCTCAGGGCAGCGTGCATTATCACGTCCTTTTTGGTATAGGACTCATCCTGTTCGTGCTGACGTTCATCATCAACTTGACCGCTGCTATGACGATATTCCAGAAACGACGCCGGGGCGGGCTGAGGTGATGGATCGGTATCAGGTACAGCGTATGGGTTTCGTCTTGCTCGGCCTGATGGCTGTGATCGTTGTCGCTCCGATCCTCCTGGTCATAGGCTCTGTCGCTGTGAGGGGTTTAGCCGCTATCGACTGGACGTTCCTGACGGCCATGCCTCGCGACGGCATGAGAGCGGGCGGCATCTTTCCGGCCATTGTCGGGACCCTCTGGCTGACGTTGGGCACGGCGTTGGTAGCCATTCCCATTGGTGTGGGCGGCGCTATCTATCTGGCGGAATACGCCCGCGATACCTGGCTCACCCGGGCGATCCGATTGGCCATCATCAACCTGGCGGGCGTTCCCTCTGTGGTTTATGGTCTCTTTGGACTTGGGCTTTTCGTGCTCTTCCTCCAGTTTGGTACCTCTATCGTAGCAGGTTCGCTGACATTGGCCATCATGACGTTGCCCATCATTATCAGCACGACCGAGGAGGCCTTGCGGTCTGTCCCCACGGAGTTTCGCACGGTCAGCGCCAGCCTGGGTGGCACGCGCTGGCAGGCTATCCGCCACATTGTCCTGCCCCAGGCTATGCCGGGAATCATCACGGGCGTCATTCTTGGTCTGCTCCGGGCTGCTGGTGAGACGGCGCCCATTCTGTTCACGGTGGCCGCCTTTTTTCTGCCGCGGTTGCCGCAATCGCCCTTTGATCAGACGATGGCGCTGCCCTATCACCTCTACGTCATCAGCACCCAGGTTCCGGGTATGCCGGAGGAGACCCAGTATGGCACGGCCCTGGTGTTGCTGGTGCTGGTTCTTTCGCTGAATGTCGTTGCGACGCTCATTCGCAGCTACTACCGCAGACGTCGGGAGTGGTGAGCAGGGAGACGGCATCTCTCGGGGGCACACCGCGCTGCTGTCGCGTTAGCGAGCCTTCTTCCTTCAGCCAACCCTGTTGGACGCAGATTTCGGTCTACTGCTCTTAAACCTATGGCGAAACAGGACATCCCCAAAATTCGTATTGAAAGCGTAAGCTACTTCTACGGCGATAAGCAAGTCCTGCAGGACATCTCCCTGGATGTGCCAGCGAACGCCATCACGGTCTTGTTTGGACCGGCTGGGGGCGGTAAGACGACGTTGCTCCGCCTCGTCAACCGTCTGAACGACCTGGTGGACGGCACTCGGATGTTGGGGCGTATCTGGCTGGATGGGCAAGATGTCTACGCGCCGGACGTCGATCTTCCCACGTTGAGGCGTCGTGTGGGCATGGTCTTCGCCCTGCCGCTCCCTCTGCCGGGCACCGTCCGTGAAAATGTGACCTACGGACCCGAGCTTGCTGGTGTGCACGATCGTACCGAACAAGACGAGATTGTAATACGTAGTCTCAAGCAGGCTGCCCTTTGGGATGAAGTGAAGGACCGTCTGGACGAACCGGCCAGTGCTCTTTCAGGGGGGCAGCAGCAGCGACTGTGCATCGCCCGCAGCCTGGCCCTGAAGCCCGATGTGTTGCTTCTTGACGAACCCACATCTGGCCTCGATCCCATCTCGACGGCCAAGGTGGAGGCTACCTTGGAGGAGTTGAAGGAGGATTATACCATCGTCATCGTGCCTCACAGCATCCAACAGGCAGCTCGCATCGCCGACTGCGCCGCTTTCTTCTTGATGGGGGAGATGATCGAATATCGTCCCGGTGAACAGATCTTCATCAATCCTCGTGAGAAAGAGACGGAGGACTATATCACCGGACGGTTCGGATAGGCACTGAGACATGGAGAAGATCAAGGTAGAGCATCTCGATTTCTACTATGGCGACCAGCAGGCGCTCAAGGACGTCTCGATTACCATCAAGGATCGTGAGATCACCGCTCTGATTGGGCCGTCTGGGTGTGGCAAGTCGACCTTTCTACGTTGTCTGGATCGCATGAACGAGACTATCTCTGATACGAGCCTTGAGGGCAAGGTTCTCCTAGATGGACAGGATATCTACGATCCAGACGTCAACGTCGTCGATCTGCGGCGTCGGGTGGGGATGGTGTTTCAGCGCCCTAATCCGTTTCCTAAGTCGATCTACGACAACGTCGCCTTCGGTCCTCGTATTCTCGGTCTCGATGGAGATCGAGATCTGGACGAGGTCGTGGAGCGAAGCCTGCAGGGAGCCGCTTTGTGGGATGAGGTGCGGGACGACCTCCACAGAGATGCCTTGGCGCTTTCGCTCGGTGAGCAACAGCGGCTCTGCATCGCTCGGGCAGCCGCCGTGAGACCGGAAGTCATCCTGATGGATGAGCCTTGCTCGGCTCTCGATCCTATCGCTACGCTAAAGATTGAGGAGCTAATACGCGAACTGAAGAAGAGCTACTGCATCGTCATCGTAACCCATAATATGCAGCAGGCAGCGCGCGTCTCGGATAGGACGGGGATGTTCTGGTTGGGCGAGCTCGTCGAGGTCGACGATACTGAGGTAATCTTCACCAATCCGAGTCAGGAACTGACGGAGGACTATGTCACCGGTCGGGCAGGATAGGGCTGGCATAGCGGACACAGGACGAGAAGCTGGAGCAGGATGAGGAGGGAAATCAGCTCTTGAACGCTGAGGTGCTCACGATTGCACTTGCTCAAATGGATGTTCCTCAGGGCCGGCCTGAGGCTAACCTAGCGCAAGCGCGGGCCTTCGCCGCCCAAGCTCAGGAGGCTGGGGCGGATCTGCTCTTGCTGCCGGAGCTTTGGCTCCATGGTTACGACCTGGAACAAGCAGAGCGCTGGGCTGCGCCCCTTGGCGAGGGCGGGTTCGCCGATATGGCCGCCATGGCCCAAGACTTCAAGATCCACCTCGCCGGCTCGCTCCTGGAGCGGCACGAGGAGGGCATCTCCAATACGGCGGTGTTGTACAGTCTTGATGGCGAGTTGTTAGGCGCCTATCGGAAGATGCATCTCTTCCGCTTGATGCAGGAGCATCACTACCTGACGCCGGGCACCCACGCCACAATCTGCGATACGCCGTGGGGGCCGACCGGCCTGGGGATCTGTTACGACCTTCGCTTCCCCGAGCTCTTCCGCACGATGGCCTTGGCCGGCGCGAAGCTCTTCCTGATCCCGGCCCAGTGGCCGGTCAAGCGGCTCGATGCCTGGCTGTTGTTGGCTCGGGCGCGCGCTGCGGAGAATGAACTGATCGTCGCCGCCTGCAACCGTGTGGGCAGCGATGAGGACGTCCGCTTTCCTGGCCGGTCCATCGTGGTTGATCCCTGGGGGAACAATATCCTGGAGGGAGATGACCAGGAACGTCTGCTGATCGCTCAGGCGAGCCTGCGGGAGATTGAGAAGGCGCGTCGCTATCTCACGGTCTACAAGGATCGCCGCCCAGACGCATACGTCGTCCGGTAGATCGACGGGAGCATATCTATGGACTATTTAGCGATTCTTGAATCGGCCAAGGCTATCGCCCACGAGGCAGGAGAGATCGTGGCCCGTGATTTCCCCCGTGGCTCCCTCGGTCGAGTGCGCTTCAAGGGCTCGGTCAATCCAGTCACGGACACCGACGCTGAGGCCGAAGCCCTGATTCGCGATCGGTTGCGGGACGCGTTCCCGGACCACAGGATGCTGGCCGAGGAGGCAGGCGGCGATCGATGGAGGGAGCCCGGCGCGCCCATCTGGTTGGTCGATCCCTTAGATGGAACCAATAACTTTGCCCACGGGTTCCCTCACGTTGGCGTCTCCCTGGCCTTACTCGAGGAACGGCAGCCCGTGGTGGGGGTGGTCTACGATCCTCTGCGGGAGGAGACCTTCAGCGCCACGGTCGGGGGTGGGGCTGCCCTCAACGGTGAGCCGGTTCACGTCACCCAGGTGGACGATCTGGCCGATGCGTTCCTGGCGACAGGCTTCCCGTATGACCGTCGGACGGCTGCGAATAACAACGTCAGACGTCTTGATCATTTTCTCCGCCGTAGCCAGGGCGTGCGGCGGGCCGGCGCGGCCGTGCTCGATCTCTCCTACGTCGCCTGCGGGAGATTTGATGGTTTCTGGGAGATCCGTTTGCATCCCTGGGACGTGGCTGCGGGCATCTTAATCGTGCGAGAGGCCGGAGGGAGGACGACCGATTTCGAGGGTGCTCCCGACTGTGTCTCCGGTCAGCGCATCGTGGCCTCCAATGGGGCTATTCACGAACAGATGCTGCGGGTGATTCGACAGGGCTCCAACGCACCCCTTCCGGAATGATCGGCGCACCTCCAGGGCAATCGCATATGAGTATCCATGTTCGTAGACCCCTGTCTCGAGGTCGGTCTTGGGCCAGGATTCTGGCGTATGTTGCCACTTTCATCCTCAAGGCTTCGTCGTGAGCTCAGCCGAACGGACGATGGCTACGAGCGTCATATGGCATTACCCCGGCCCCACATCTACTGGCGTAAATCCTGGATTTGTGGCATAATTATGGGTCGGAGCCGAGGGGTTCCTTATCGACGTACGAAATTGCGATAGACAACGGATAGCGCCCCGCCTTCTTTTGGGAGCCAACGTAAATCAAGATGCCTATTGAACACTGCTCGATCGTGGATCGGGTCGTGTTGAGCCGGCTGGGACGGAGCGTTTACGGGCGGCGCGTTCAGAATTCACATAATCTTTCTAGTAAGGAGACGACACTATGGCACAATTGACCGAGATTCGGTGGCACGGTCGAGGAGGACAGGGCGTGGTTACCGCCGGGGAGCTGTTGGCCGAGGCTGCACTGGACAGCGGCCAGTACTTCCAGGCTTTTCCCGATTATGGGCCAGAGCGGATGGGGGCGCCTATTCGCGCTTTCACCCGGCTCAGTCCTGAGCCGATCACCATCCACTCGCAGGTCGAGGAACCCGACGTCGTTCTGGTGCTCGATCCCACGCTGTTGGGCGCGGTGGCGGTCACCGAGGGCCTCAAGGACGACGGCGTCCTGCTGGTCAACGCGGCGCTGAGCCCCGAAGAGGTTCGCGAGCAGCTGAATTTCCACAAGGGCAAGGTGTTCACCGTCGACGCAAGCCACATCGCCATCGACGAGATGGGGCGAGAGATCACAAACACGCCGATGTTGGGGCTTTTCGCCGACGCCACCGGATTGGTCGGCCTGGACGATCTGGAGCAGGAGATCCGGGAGTGGTTCGGCTCGAAGCTCTCCCAGAAAGCCATCGATGCCAACGTTCGCGCTATGCGGCGGGCCGCCGAAGAGGCGAAAGAGGGCTAAGGATCTATCCGCTCCCGACGGGTGTGTGGCATGTGGCACCTCAAGCCCGTCGATTGCGCTGAGTTTGTCGACGTAGCATATCTAAGAACAACTTCGCAGTAGGTCGATGGGCTGAGCTTTTGACGGATAGCTAAGAGTAAACTTGAGGTTGGAGGCTGAATCCTACAACCTATCATTCGACTGAGTATCTGAAGGAGATTAAGGTTATGTCAGAGTTGAAGGGCTGGAAAGAGATTCCCATCGGTGGGATGATCTTGGACGCCGGCAACGCCGAGGATTACGAGACCGGCGATTGGCGGGCTTTTCGACCCGTTTTCGGCGAGTCTGAGTGCATCAACTGCTTCCAGTGCTGGTTGAACTGTCCTGATTCCAGCATCCTGGTGGATGCCGAGAACGAGGAGATGGTCGGCTTTGATTTGAAGCACTGCAAGGGATGCGGCATCTGCGCTTCGGTCTGCCCGGTTAATGCCCGAGTGCGAAGGAAGGCCGAAGGCGAACTGAAGAAAGACGACCCTCGTCTTTGTATTCGCATGATCGAGGAAGGGAAGTTCCAGGAGGCGGGCAATGAGTAAGTTTGAGGCATTGGATGGCAACGCGGCTGTCTCTACCGCGATGCGTCAGATCAACCCCGACGTGGTGGCGGCTTATCCCATCACACCTCAGACGGCGACAGTGCAGACCTTCTCCGAGTATGTGAACAATGGGTTGGTCGACACGGAGTTCGTGACCGTCGAGAGTGAGCACAGCGCGATGAGCGCCTGTGTGGGGGCGTCGGCGGCCGGTGCTCGAGTGATGACTGCCACCTCCGCCAACGGGCTGGCGCTGATGTGGGAGATTGTCTACATCGCGGCGTCCTCGCGCCTTCCCATCGTGATGAGCCTGGTCAACCGCGCCCTCTCGGGTCCGATCAACATTCACCCCGATCATTCGGACGTGATGGGTATCCGAGACAGCGGTTGGATCATCCTGATGTCGGAGAACGGGCAGGAGGCCTACGACAACATCATCCAGGCTATACGGATCGGTGAGCACTCCGACGTCCTGCTGCCTGTCGCGGTCTGTCAGGATGGTTTCATCACCGGTCACGGGCTGGAGCGCGTGGAGATCTACGAAGATGCCGAGGTGCAGGACTTCATCGGCACCTATGAGCCGCAGTGGCCTTTGCTGGATTTGGACAATCCCAAGACCTATGGTCCGCTGGACTTCTATGACTACTACTACGAGCACAAGCGCCAGCAGATCGAGGCTATGGAGAACGCCAAGCCTGTGATCCTCGATGTGGCGAAGGCGTTCAACGAGCGCTTCGGCCGGGACTACGGCTTGTTCGAGGCCTATCGTCTTGACGACGCTGACGTGGCGGTGGTGGTGGCGAACTCCACGGCCGGCACGGCGAAGACCGTCGTCGATCAGCTACGGGACGAGGGACTGAAGGTGGGTATGCTGAAGATTCGGCTCTTCCGGCCGTTCCCGGCAGAGGAGCTGGCGCGGGCTTTGAGCCATCTTGAGGCGGTGGCGGTGATGGATCGCTCCGTCTCCTTCGGCGCTATGGAGAACGCCGGTCCTCTCTACCTTGAGTTGCTGGCGGCACTGGCGGTCAATGGCGTGAATCTGCCGATGATGGACTACGTCTACGGCCTTGGTGGTCGGGACATCCTGCCTCGGGAGATCGAGCGAGTCTTCCGTGACGCACTCGACGTCGCGGAGACCGGCGAGGTGGAGCGCAAGGTGACGTACTTGAGCGTGCGAGAGTGAGGAGTCTAGAATGGCGACGAGATTAGCACCTAAAGAACTGGCGAAACAGCCGGAGCGCCTCGCCCCAGGGCACCGACTCTGTGCCGGATGCGGCGCTTCGATTATTGTGCGACAGATGTTGGCAGCGATTGACGACCCGGTGGTCTTGGCTAACGCTACAGGCTGCCTCGAGGTAGCCACGACGATCTATCCCTACACGGCCTGGCGCGTGCCCTGGATCCACAACGCGTTCGAGAACGCAGCCTCGACCATCAGTGGCGTCGAGGCGGCTTATCGATCCATGGTGCGGCAGGGGAAGATCGAGGATGAGAACGTCAGGTTCATCGCCTTTGGCGGTGACGGCGGGACCTACGATATCGGGTTGCAGGCCCTCTCTGGCGCTGCCGAGCGCGGGCATCAGTTCCTATACGTCTGTTACGACAACGGTGCCTATATGAACACCGGTATCCAGCGCTCCAGCGCCACGCCCTTTGGCGCGCACACCACCACCTCGCCGGCCGGCGACGTGATCCCTGGTAAGCAGCAGTTCCGCAAGGATCTGACCAAGATTATGGCGGCCCACGACATTCCCTACGTGGCCCAGGCCTCGCCGAGCAAGTGGCGAGATCTGATGGAGAAGACGCGCAAGGCCATCAATTCAGACGGGCCGGCGTTCATGAACGTCATCTCCTCCTGCAACCGCGGTTGGCGGCACGCCACCGACGAGACCATCGAGGTGACGCAGCTGGCCGTGGACACGTGCTATTGGCCGCTCTACGAAGTTGAGGACGGCGAGTGGCACCTGTCCTACAAGCCGCGGGAGAAGCTGCCGGTGGAGAAGTGGCTGCAGCGGCAGGGTCGGTTCCGCCACCTCTTCAAGCCACAGAATCGGCATCTGATCGAGAGGATGCAGGCTGAGGTCGACCGGCGCTGGGAGGAGTTGCTGGAGCGCTGCGGCGAGGCCTAGCTCGCGAGTCTTGCGCCCATGTGACAGCGTCGATGCGTGACAGCGTCGACGCGTGACGGCGCTGGCACTGTAGCTGCATCGAAAATGTGACCGCGTCGACACCGTCGCCCCGTGACCCACGAGGTCACGGGGCGACTTTCGGTTGATAGGCCCTGGGTGGTTGGCGGTGCTTAGGCGCGTGACGGCTCAAATCCTATGACTACGACACAAGGCTCTTCTGAGGCTGAGAACGTCCCCTCCCTGTCTACGCGACGCATCGTCAGCACCTGGTGGCCGCTGGCCTTGAGCTGGCTGCTGATGGCCGCCGAGGGGCCGTCGCTGAGCGCTGTTGCGGCTCGGCTTCCCAATCCCGAGATCAACCTGGCGGCCTTCGGCGGTTTGGTTTATCCCCTGTCGCTGATCATCGAGGCTCCGATCATCATGCTCCTCTCCGCCTCAACCGCTTTGAGCAGGGATTGGGATTCCTATCGGAAGCTGAAACGCTTCACCATGCTGATGGGGGCGATCTTGACCGCCATCCACATCCTGATCGCCTTCACCCCGCTGTACGATGTCCTGGTCGTCCAGCTGATCCGCCCCCCGGAGGAGATCGTCGAGCCAGCGCGCATCGGGTTGATGATTATGGTTCCCTGGTCCTGGGCCATCGGCTATCGGCGCTTCAAACAGGGGGTTCTGATTCGCTTCGGTCACTCACGGGCGGTTGGCGTGGGGACCGTGGTGCGGCTCGGCACGGATGTGCTGGTGCTGGTCGTGGGGTACCTGATCGGAACCATCCCCGGCACGGTGGTCGCTGCGACGGCGCTCGCTTTAAGCGTCACGGCTGAGGCCATCTATGCCGGGCTGCGCGCCCAGAGGGTGATCGAGAACGAGCTGAAGGAGGCCCCAGCCGTCGAGGAGCCCCTCACGCTGAGCACCTTCGTCGACTTCTACACGCCCTTGGCCATGACGTCCCTGCTTCGTCTGCTGGCCGAGCCACTGAGCAGTGCAGCCTTGAGCCGTATGCCGAGAGCGTTGGACTCGTTGGCGGTCTGGTCGATCGTCACCGGGTTCATCTTCCTATTGCGCAGCTTTGGTATGGCCTATAGTGAGGTGGTCATCGCTCTCTTGGACGAGGCTCGATCGTCACGGAGTCTCCGCCGCTTCATGATCATCTTGACCATCGTCGTAACTGCCTTGTTGTTGATCGTGGCGGCAACGCCCCTGTCGATGGTCTGGTTTGAGCGCGTCACGGGGCTGCGGACCGAGCTGGCCGTCTTGTCCAGCCAGGCGCTATGGGTGGCGTTGCTAATGCCGGGCATCAACGTGCTGCAGAGCTGGTACCAGGGGTTGTTGGTGCATAGCCGCCGCACGCGCGGGATCACAGAGGCGGTAGCGATCTACCTGGTCGTTAGCAGCGCCCTTCTCGTGGGAGGCGTCCTATGGCACCGTGTCGCCGGGCTCTACGTGGCGCTGGTAGCGATCAGCACCGGCCGGTTGATCCAGACGATCTGGCTTTGGCATCGTAGTCGACCGGCTATGAGATGTGTGGAACGGCGGGACGAGCGATCTGCCGGCCTTCAGGCAGCTGATATCTGCGCGCGTTGACCTGAGCGTTCCTTCTTGGGTCCAAGCTGATGGGACAGCAGCAAGGTGCCCCATCCTTAGATGTCGTAGCGTTCGTAGATCTCGCGCCTGACCGGACAGGTGCAGATATGGGAGTAGCCGAAGGTGACGTCATAGGGGCAGTAGGCGTCTCCCTTCTTTTCAACAAAGAGGACCCCGTTCACCTCATCGTGAACAGGGCAGACACCATCCCCGGCGGATAGACAGCGGAAGCCCCGCCAGCACTTTTCTGCTTTCTGGAGCGTCTGCTCGGATACTTTCATCTTCACGTTGGACATCTCCTCCTCACGTCGCGATGATCGCTTGTCCCTATATCCCGGCGCAATAGCCCCACCGTGGCTCTCGCTACTAGTATACCATATGCCGCGGCGTTTGTATGTAGTAAAACTTAGATACTCTTGTGGCTTGGGTTAGATCCTTCGTGTGGCGTAATCGCCACACCGGTGTGGCGAAAGTTAGATTCTACTGCTTGGCCTGTGCTTGACGCCGGGATGGGGTGGGACGGTTCCCCTCGCCTCGTCTAGTCAGCCCCCTCTGTGCGTTTTTGCAAGTTTATGCTTGAATATGTTGTTATGTTAGGATGAATAAGCAAAAACCATCAATTGCCTATTGACAAGCGGGCTCAAATGTGATAGACTAGGCCTTGTGAATGAGCATACATCTCCTGCGTTGACGGTTGAGAGACGAGACGCTATCGCCGAGCTGGTGCTGCGAGAGGGCTCGGCTCGGGTGTCGGAACTGGCAGAGCGATTTGACGTCAGCTCCTCGACGGTGCGTCGCGACCTGGAGACGTTGGAGGATCGCGGGGCGGTGAAGCGGGTTCACGGTGGCGCTGTGGCAGTTGACGAGCACGAAGAGTCTCCAGGAGACGAGGCTTCATCCCCATCTCAAGCCTTATCTTCCTCTGAATCTGCGGGGGCTATGCGCATCGGTCGAGCCGTGGCGGAGATGATCGCTGGAGGGGAGACGATCTTCTTGGGGCCGGGGACTCTCTCCCTCGCCGTGGCACGCAGCCTGAAGGATTCCCCGCGCGTCACAGTGGTCACCAACGCACTGGGAATTGCTCACTGGTTGGCGACGCACACCCGGCACCGCTTGATTATCACCGGAGGGCAGGTCGAGGACCGCGATCTGGCGCTTGTGGGGCAGTTGGCGCGTGATGCTCTGTCGAGCTTGCGCGCCGATCGCGTGGTCCTAGAGCTGGGTGGCGTCAGCGCTGTGGAAGGGTTGACGCAGGATAGCCTCCCCCAGGCAGAGATTGCTCAGATCTTGATGGAGGCGGGATCGAAGATCGTCATCGTGGTGCCTCCAGAGAGGGTAGGACGTGTGGCGGCAGCTCGGGTGGCGCCGGTAACCAGCGCGGACGTCGTGGTGACGGCTCGGGAGGCTCCCTCGGCCTATCTGTGGGACCTCAGCGAGGTGGGCGTAGACATTGTTCTAGCGTAATTGTGTGGTAGGATAAGCAATAGGAGAAAAGGAGCAGATCAAATGGCAAGCGTAACCTATAATCACGTAACCAAGCGATTCGGTGACGTCGTGGCAGTCAATGACCTCGACATCTATATCGAAGACAAGGAATTCCTGGTCTTTGTCGGCCCTTCGGGCTGCGGAAAGTCCACCAGCTTGCGGCTTCTGGCCGGTCTGGACGAGATCAGCGAGGGCGAAATCCTGATCGGTGATCGGGTGGTCAACGACGTTCCACCGAAGGATCGGGACATCGCGATGGTCTTCCAGTCCTACGCCCTGTACCCGCACATGAACGTCTATGACAACATGGCCTTCGGGCTGAAGCTGCGCGGGACGCCCAAGCAGGAAATTCAGCAGCGGGTGGAGAAGGCAGCGGACATCTTGGGCATCCATAACCTGCTGGAGCGTAAGCCGAAGCAGCTCTCCGGCGGTCAGCGACAGCGTGTGGCGGTGGGGCGTGCTATCGTTCGAGAGCCCAATGTCTTCCTGATGGACGAGCCTCTATCCAACTTGGACGCTAAGTTGCGCGTCCAGGCTCGCGCTGAGATCAGCAAGCTGCATCAGCGGCTGGAGACGACGTTCATCTACGTCACCCACGACCAGGTCGAGGCGATGACGATGGGCACTCGCATCGCTGTGCTCAACGACGGCATCCTGCAGCAGATCGATACGCCGCAGAATCTCTATGACTATCCCGCCAACATCTTCGTTGCCGGTTTCATTGGAAGCCCGGCGATGAACTTCTTTGACGGCAAATTGATCAAGCGAGATGGCAAGATCGCTGTCGATACCAAGAAGTTCACGCTGGATATTCCAGAGGATCGGTCGGATGTCTATCGCGAGCACGCAGGCAAGGAGATCGTGTTGGGTGTGCGTCCCGAGAACATCCACGATCCCGATTTCGCTCCTCCGGACATATCCTCGCAGTTGGTGGAGGCCGAGGTAGACGTGACCGAGCTGATGGGCGACGAGGTGGTGGTCTATCTGAACAAGGATGGCGTCGAGTTCTTGGGTCGCTTTGACCCGCGGACGGACGCCAAGGTGGGCAACACCATAAGTGCAGCTTTCAATATGGACCGCATGCACATCTTCGACAAGGTGACGGAAAAAGCGATTCGATAACCTGATCAACCACGAGGCAGGCTGTCGCAGTGGCGACCTCAGGCACTGAGTGAGGGAAAGAGCGCCTGGGGTCGCCGTTGTTGTGTTGCAACACGGTGAGGGACGGCGGCGCGGCTCGTCATTGCCGCTCTTGTGATGCTCGGTCTCTTGATCAGGCGGGAACCTGCCGGGCGTGGGGTGAGGGCGATTTGGTGGCGGTTTAGTTAGCTCGCAAAAAGGAGCGACAATGGCTGACCTGGAACTGATGCGTAGTCTGGCGGAAGAGGAAGAGACCAAGATCGTCATGATTGTGTTGGATGGCCTGGGTGGATTACCGATGACGCCTGAAGGGCCCACAGAGCTGGAGGCGGCGCGTACGCCCAACCTGGATGCCCTAGCCGCACGCTCTATCTGTGGGCTGACCACCCCAGTGGCCCCGGGTATCACGCCCGGGAGCGGGCCGGGACATCTGAGTCTGTTCGGCTACGATCCGATCGACTGTCTGGTGAAGCGAGGTGTTCTCTCGGCCCTGGGCATTGGCTTCGACCTGCAGCCCGGCGACGTGGCAGCGCGAGGAAATTTCTGCAGCGTTGATCCCGAGTCGGGCGTGATCACGGATCGGCGTGCGGGTCGCATCGGTTCCGATCTGGGCGCGCGGCTCTGTGAGAAGCTCAGGGAGGTTGAGCTGGAGGGGGTGGATCAGGTCTTCGTCGAGCCGGTGAAGGAGTACCGCTTCACCCTCATCCTGCGGGGCGAGGGGCTGGAGGACGGCCTGACCGACACCGATCCACAGGAGACGGGCGTACCACCGCTGCCGGTCAAGCCGACGCGACCGGAGGCCGAGGGGACGGCCGAGCTGGTCAACGTGTGGCTGGAGAAGGCACGGAAGGTTCTCGCTACCGACGCCGAGGAGAACGACCATCCGGCAAACAGCTGCAACTTGCGCGGCCTCGCCAAGGAGCCGGGGTTGCCCAAGATGCCCGATCTCTATAAACTGCCCTGTGGGGCCATTGCCACGTATCCTATGTATCGCGGCGTGGCCAAGCTCTTGGGGATGCACATCCTGCCCACGGGAAGCACCATCGAGGACGAGGTCGAAACGCTGAGGGAGCACTGGGACGACTACGACTACTTCTTCTTCCACGTCAAGAAGGTTGACAGCCGGGGCGAGGATGGCGACTTCGATGCTAAGGCCGCCGTGATTGAGCACTTCGATCAGGTCTTACCTGACATCCTGGCCCTCGATCCTGACGTGGTGATCGTCACCGGTGATCATTCGACTCCGGCGCTCTGGAAGAACCATAGTTGGCACGAGCTGCCGGTGCTTCTCTGGTCCCGATACATCCGCCGTGATGGCGTCACCGTCTTCGGCGAGCGGGCATGTATGACAGGTGGCCTCGGTCACATCTACCACGTGGATCTGATCCCGCTGGCCCTGGCCAACGCGGGTCGGCTGGCCAAGTACGGCGCCTGATCGCTGGATCTTGTTTCTGTTGGAGGATGTGTCCCTAACGTTTTGAGGCCCTTCGGTATCTGAGGTAACGTTGTCGTTGGAGCCGCCCTGGATCGTGATAGGTCTGGGCGGCTCTCCTTTTTTCTAGTCATGAGGCGCGCGGCCAGCGGTCTGTGCCATAATGATTGACAGGTCGTTTTAGTTCTGCTATAGTGAAGTACAGTCACACATGAAGGAGACTATGGCGAATCGACATCCATCAGGAGGCCGCGATATGGACCCGTTGATCTTGGGAGCGCGCGAGCTGGGTATCACGCTCCACGACCGGCATCTCGCGGCTTTCGAGACATGCTACGACGCGTTGGTGACGTGGAATCAGCGGTTCAACCTGACGGCGATCACAGATTGGAAGGGGGTGTTGATTCGCCACTTTCTCGATTCTCTCTCCTGTCTAAAAGCTATGCCTCAGGCGGAGCTGGCAGCGGGGGCTCAGGTGATCGATGTCGGCACGGGCGCAGGCTATCCGGGGATCCCACTCAAGATCGTCTGCCCTGGTATGCGGTTGACGCTTCTGGAGGCCACTCGAAAGAAGGTGACCTTCCTAGAGCATCTGATGGATCAGCTAGGGCTGGAGCACGTGCAAGCCATTCACGCTCGGTCGGAGCAGCTGGGCCAGGACCCGGCGTATCGCGAGCGGTACGATTGGGCGGTTGCTCGCGCAGTGGCGAAGATGCCCACGCTGGTCGAGTATCTGCTTCCTTTGACGCGGGTCGGCGGCGCTACGCTGGCTCAGAAGGGCGAGGACGCCGCGGCCGAGGTGCAGGAGGCCGATCGCGCGATCTCCACGCTGGGGGGCAACGTCCGTCAGCTGGTGCCGGTCGAGTTAAGAGGTCTGGCAGAGACGCGCTATCTGGTGGTCGTGGATAAGGTGGCGCGATCGCCACAGAAGTACCCGCGTCGGCCGGGTATGCCGAAGAAGCGACCGCTGGCGTAACGGACAGATCTGTAGGCCCGTCAGACGCTCTCGGCTGGCCCATCGCGGTGGACCAGTCCCCCTTCTACCTCCCAGGTCACCGCCTTCTTCAGGAAGCGGACGCTAAACATCTCCGGGTCGGTGGCCGTGAGGATGGCTTGCTCCACCCCGTTGATGTGCTCCAGCAGGTAGGCGCGACGGGTCTTATCGAGCTCTGCCAGCACCTCGTCGAGCAGAAGGACGGGACTCTCGCGCGTCTGATCGTTCATCCACCGCAATTCGGCAAGCTTCAGGGAGAGCACCGCTGTGCGCTGTTGGCCGCGCGAGCCGTAGATGCCCAGGTCGACGTCGTGAGTGCCCAAGGCAGGGCTGCCGGCGACGAAGCGGATCTCGTCGCGGTGGGGACCGAAGACGGTCACCCCGCGTGCGATCTCCTCCGATCGACGCTCAACCAGGGCCCTGCGGTAGATCTCCGCCAGCTCCTCCACGTCAAGGTCGGCGGGCGGTCTCTCTATCTTCTTCAGGTCCATGCCTACCTGCGCCTTCAGAGCTGGCGGTGTGGAGGGGTCGAAGTTCGGAACGTAATCGAGCCGCAGCCACTCCTTCGTCCCTGTGAGTTGCTCGTGAATGCGTCGGACGCGCTTTGAGAGGTCTTCGAGGAAGGCTCGTCGGCGGCTGGCGATGAGAACCCCATGCTGCGCCAAGATTCTCTCAAAGGGCGCCAGCTGGGCCGGGTTTCCCCCTTCGTCTCGCACGTGTCGCAGCGCTGCATTGCGCTGACGCAGAGCTTTGGTGTAGCTGCTCAGAGCCTCACCGTAGGTCTCGTCCACCTGGGAGAGGACGTCGTTCATATACCGCCGTCGTCCCGAGGGCGATCCGGCGACCAGGTCGACGTTCTGGGGCGTGAACAAGACCACGTTGAGCTTCTCACTCAGGCCCGACCGCCGCTTCTGTGTCCGGTCGACGCGAATGGTCTTCTGGAGCCGCGTGGTGCCGTTCGACAGCTTCCGTTTCTCCAGTGCGATCTCCAGTTCAATGGTTCGGTGCCTTCGCTCGATCTCTGCCCAGACACGGGCATAGGGCAGGCCCTCCGCCTCGGCCTGCCACCGTATCAGCTCCCGATCAGAGCCGGTCAGGGGCGACGACCCGGCTGCCAGGAGGTAGATGGCCTCCAAGAGGCTGGTCTTGCCTTGTGCGTTGCCCCCATAGAGAAGCAGAGGCTCTTCGGGTAGGGTCAGCTCCAGCCGGGCATAGTTGCGGAAGTTGGTCAAGCTGAGGTACTCAATGTGCATAGCAGTATTGTACAATGAGAGAGGCCAGCTGGAAAGATCAGGGCGAGACCAGAGAGAGGAGCGGGGCGATCCTAAGGCTGGGCGAACGCGACGATGACCAGATTGCGGTAGCTTCGATGGCGCCGGCGGGCAGCATTCGGCGTTTAGGCACAGCTCTCTTTCTTGGTCAAGGCCCAGGCGATGCGAGCGGCGACGCGGGCGTTGTTGATCAGCAAGGCCTCGTTGGCGCGTTGCGCCCTGCCGTCGGTCAACGTGACCATACGCGCCAGGAGGAAGGGCGTTACCTCTTTGCCCCTGATATCCGCCTGATCAGCCTCCTCGATTGCCTGATCGATAGCTCCCTCGGCCACCTCCGCGGGCATGGCCTCGGCCTGGGGGACGGGAACGCAGACCAGAAGCGCGGTCGGGAGGTCAAGGCCGTCCCTCGCTCGTGCCAGGCGAGCCACCGCCCCCGCCGTGTCGACGGTGACGTCGACCCCCAGGCCTGAGTGCTGGCTGTAAAAGGCCGGGAATTCCTCCGTGCCGTAGCCGACCACTGGAACCCCGCGGGTCTCCAGGATCTCCAAGGTGTGGGGCAGGTCGAGGATCGCTTTGGCGCCGGAGCAGACGACGATGATCGGAATGGAGCCTAGAGCTTTCAGATCGGCGGAGACGTCCTCTGGGTGCCCACGATGGACGCCGCCGATGCCGCCTGTGGCGAAGACCTCAATGCCGACGAAATGGGCCAGGTGCATGGTCGCCGCGACGGTGGTCCCCCCGGTGACGCCCTGGGCCAGCGCAATGGGCAGGTCCCGCAGGCTGATCTTGCGTGGGCGCCGGGTCGACGGCCCGGCGGCGGCGAGGGACGCGAGATGAGCCAGGTCCTCGTCCGAGAGCCCAACGTGAGGCTCGCCGTTGAGAAGGGCGATGATGGCCGGGGTGGCACCCTCCTGACGAACCGCGACCTCGATGCGGCGGGTGATCTTCAGGTTGGCGGGATAGCTGAGGCCGTGGGTGATGAGGGCCGACTCGAGGGCTACGACGGGCTCTCCACGCGCGAGGGCCTCCGCGACGAGTGACTGGACGCGTGTTGGTCTCACAGCTAGGCTCACCCCAGGAGCTCGGCGCCCAGCTGGGCATAGACGGCAGCAGCGGCGTAGACGTCTTCCAACCGGACGTGTTCGTCGGCGGTGTGAGCCAGCTTCTCTTCGCCCGGTCCGAAGCCCACGGTGGGGATGTTGGCCTGGCCCGCGGTGTAGATTCCCTCCGTCGAGAAGCCCCAGCAGGTGATCTGGGGGCGACGTTTGAGCTGCGCCTGAGCGGCTCGCACGGCGGTTTGGACGAGGGGGTGGTCGCTGGCGATCACCCAGGCGGGGTAGAATTCGCGTGTGCGACACTGGTATCCGGTATAGCTGGTCGCCCGATAGCTGGTCACCTCCACGTCGGCTTTGACGCCCTCACGGGCGATCACCCGCTGTACCTCGGAGAGCGCCTTCGTCTCGTTCTCACCCAGCGTGAGCCGGCGATCAATGATCAGGGCGCAGCGGTCGGGGACCGCATTGCGGCTGCCGGCGGTGGATGATATATCGGTCACAGCTAGGGTCCCGGGGCCGAGGAAATCATCCTCCCCGAGCTGCTCCGCCAGCAGCTCGAGCCCGAAGACGAGTCGCGCGGCGATGTAGATGGCGTTCTCGCCCAGCCGGGGGCTGGCGGCGTGGGCCGATTTTCCCCGAGCCACGACGCGCATCTCTAACCGTCCACGTTGACCGCGGCTTACGTTGAGGTTGCTTGGCTCGCCCAGCACGACCCAATCGACTTCGAGGCCACTTTCCTCCATCAGCACCCGTGTCCCAAGTCCCTCGCACACCTCCTCTTGGACGACGCAGGCGACCAACAGATTGCCCTGAAGGCTCATTCCTGCCTCGTGGAGCAGCTTGGCACCGTAGACCATAGCTGCCAGGCCTCCTTTCATGTCGCAGGAGCCCAGCCCGTGAAGAAGGCCGTCGTGGACCTCTGCCCCGAAGGGATCGTGGGTCCACGCATCCGGGCTGCTGACGCGCACTGTGTCCATATGCGCGTTGAGCATGAGCGTCGGCCCCTGTGAACGACCGATGCGGCCGACAACGTTACCTATCGAGTCGGTGCGCACGTCGGAGAAGCCGAGCTTCTCCATCTCCTGGACGATCCGCTCCGCCACGGCACCCTCCTCGGAGGAAGGGCTGGGTGTTCGGACCAGGTCGCGAAGGAAGGTCAGTAGGTCGGCTCGATCACGCGTGGAAAGTCTGAATGGTTTCATAGTTCGATTTCTGCTTCGACTAGCTTGTGGCCCTAATACAGATAAGATGATACTATGAGTTGAGTGGACGGACAAGCTGACCGGGATATGGACCTTCCCTCATAATCGCTGCGTCGTCCCCGCATGAGCGTCGGATTGTCGGAACCTGGGGGCGGTGCTATAATAGAATGCAAGGTTGAGCGCGCGGGGCTGTTCCGAGTGAGAGGGACCGCAATCTGACGACAAGGGATCCGGTCGGCTCGAGCCCAGGCCACCCCGATCGTGCTCGCCGTTGCCATCGCCTTACTGACCGATACGCTTGAGCTATTGCTGCTGAACAGGAGGTTGGACAATGAACACCTTTAATCGAGTCGCGCTCGTGCTGCTGCTGCTCCTTGCGATGGTGCTTTGCTCTGTAGCCTTCATCGTGCCGCTGCGGACGTTGCAGACGATCGCCGTGCAGGCAGACACCCTGGCGGATCTGCTTGCCCGGGTCAGGCCGGTGGTGCGTCTTCCCGTTGGTATCCTGGTGGTCATGATCGTAGATCTGCTTGGGATTCTCCTGATCGTGCTGGAGGTCAGACGACCGACGGTCAAGTCAATCCAGGTCGAGCAGGCGGCCGGTGGCGAGGTGACGCTCAGTGTGGCTTCCATCGCCGATCAACTCAAGGCGGAGATCGATCAGCTTCCGGAGATCCTGCAGGTGAAGCCGAAGGTATCCGCGAAGCGTAACGGGGTCATGGTGGAGGTCGATGCAAAGATCGCGGCGCAGGCTGGCGTCCCGAACAAGGCTGAGCGGATCGTCGAGGCCATTCGCCACGTCGTGGAGCAGAAAATGGGCCTCAAGCTGGCCCGCCCGCCGAAAGTCAATATTGAGGCGGTCCGTCGTGCATCCAGTGGGCGGCGAAAAGTCGAGAAGTCCAAGCCCACGTCGATGCCGACTCCACCACCCGAGTCCTCGATCAATTCGGTGACTCCGAAGGTGGATGCTGAAGAGGAGGACGAGCTTCCCTGAGTGGGCTCGGGACAAGCGCCTCGTACGTTTGATCGCCAGGTCAGATGAAGGCGATCAAGTTCAGGGGCCGTCTCGCTGTTGGACGTAAATTGAGCTATGTTGTGAAGAACGATCACGAGCCCCTAGACCTGACAGCCCGAGTGGAGAGCGTGCTCTTCGTGGCGGAGGAGCCGATCTCCACTCACCGTTTAGCGCAGGTGCTGGAGGTCACGCCTGAAAGAATCGAACAAGCCCTCGATGTCTTGTCGTCCTGCTATGCGGGTCGAGGCCTGCGGTTGCAGCAGGTTAATGGTGGCGTGCAGCTCACCACGGCGCCAGAGGCGGCTCCTCACGTCGAGCGCTTTCTGGGCTTGCAGGCCCGCGTGCACCTCTCACAGGCGGCCTTGGAGGCCCTGGCCATCGTTGCCTATCGCCAGCCCATCACCCGGCCTGAGATCGAGGCGATCCGCGGCGTTGGGTCCGACAGCGTGCTCCGAACGCTGTTGAAAGCCGGTCTGATCGACCGCGTCGGGCGGGCCGACGATGTCGGTCGTCCTTTCCTCTACGGCACCACGCCGGAGTTCCTTCAGCACTTTGGGCTTCAGAACCTGGACGATCTGCCGACGCTGGGAGAGGACACCGAGATGGTACAAAAGTCCCCTTGATTCCTGCCCCTCTATCCTGGTAAACTATCATACATAAGAAGTCATTCCAGCGTCTGACTGGGGTCCGGGCGTTCTCCTCCCTGCGTGGCAGAAGGCGGCGGGACGCGGTCACCAGCAGCCGGAGCAATTACGTCGGGCATATGGACCGATGGTGAAGCGCAGTAATGTGCTTTGGTCATCGGCTCTGCATTGGCCCTGCTTTGAAGTCTAGCTATGTCCCGCAGCTCTGTAGGAGGTGGCAGTGGATGCCAACGTTCTGATTGTCGATGATAGCCCGGTGATGGTGAACACGTTAAGCAGCATTCTCTCGAGCCAGGGGTTCTGTGTGGCGACCTGTGACGACGGAGAGACCGGCTGGAACCATCTCATGGCTGGGACAAGAGGTAAGGTGCCCATGCCGGATGTTCTGCTGCTCGATCTCAACATGCCTGGGATAGATGGGCTCACGCTTCTCGGTCGGATACGCCAAGAGGAGCAGCTGGCCCGCCTGCCGGTCATCATCATCACCGCTGAGACGGACATGAAGACGCGAACCGAGGCCTTGGGAGCCGGGGCCGATGACTATCTCTCGAAGCCGGTCGAGCTCTCGGATCTGTTGACGCGCGTTAAGGCCTGTTCCACCAGGAACGCCTGAGACTAACCCGTACCTTAGCAGAGAAAAAGCCACTCACCTTGTAGCTCTTTGACCCCTCGACGTTTCTTAGGCCGCTGAGTCGCTCGGCTACTGCTCTTCGATGAGGGCCCTTGCTTCCTCGGCTTGCCCCTGGGGTACGAGAAGGCGGACCTCCCCTAGTCCGTCTACAGTGATGCCGTAGACTGGTCCAAGGCTCTCGTAGTCCAGCAGGACCGGGATGCCCTCTGCTTCCAGCTTCGCCTTGAGCACCTGGGCCTTCATCAGCCCCGCAACGGTGCGGATAACGGTCAAATCTGGAAAGCGCGATGATCGTTTTCTCACGGGTGATCTCCTTCCAAGGCAAGTTATGCGCCTGGCGTTTCGTATGTCTGGCTGCTAGTGTGCCCCGGATTGGTCTATTTGTCAAATGGGTTGAAACTGGTATAATTCGAAATGGTGTGTTGACGAAGGTTATGGAGGAAATAGCAACTTGATTCAAAGGAAGACTCAGAGTTCGAGCTACTGGGCCGACTACGCGATTGGTTCTGAGGATCTTCAGTATCTTAGCACGTTGCTCGTCGAGGATGAGTTGCCGCGTTCCGTAGAGAAACTGAGCCAGGCGTTGGTGCTTCACCACGCTCGGCAGGAAGATGCGCTCATCGAGCGGGCGCTCTCGGAAGGGACCCCCTATCGTCCCAAGCGCAGCTATGAGGTGGGTGAGCGGGTGGTCTTCCCGGTGCTTGGTTACCGAGCGGGCGAGGTTGTCAACGTCCGACCTGGCCACAACCCCGAGTATGATCCTTTCAAGGTCATCGAGGTCGCCTTCGACGAGGGGGAGGAGCGCGAGTTCGCGGCCGAATTTGAGAATGGACATCCTCTCAACGAGAAGAAGGCGACAGCTGTAGATGCCGAGGATCTGCGTTCCCCTGAGGAGCTGGCCACGCTTTATGGCCCCAAGCTTGAGGATCGGCTGGAGGAGCGGCTGGAGGCGGAACCCGACTTCATCCGCCTGGCCAATAGGTGGTTCCGCAAGGACCTGCTGGTCGATGTGCACGAGGGGCACCTCAACCTAGCAGAGGCGGTGTTGGACGTGGCCGGAGGAGGGCCTCTGCCCACCGAAGCGCTGTTGGGCGACGTGGAGCTCCCGGAGGAGATCTCGCCGCAGCTGCGCGTCTTCTCTCTGAACTACGCTCTGCAGCAGGACCGGCGATTCGACGAGGTTGGACCAGCTGGGCAGGTGCTATGGTATCTGCGGCGTCTGGAGCCAGAGGCGATCGAATCCACGCCGCTATATCTCCAGTATGAGCCGCTGGCGTATGAGCCCCCTCTTCTGACCAGCGAGATGCGGTCGCTGGAGAGGGCGTTGGACGACGAATGGTCGGATCTGGAACCGCCGGAGGCGGTATCGGAGCCGGTCGAGGTGGTGCTCATCTATCCCCATTGGCGATCGGGCACCTTGCCGCTTTCCAGCCGGCTGTCTCAAATCTTCCCCACCGCCCGCACAGAGCGGATTCGGTTCACGTTTGTCGACGGTGACACGGGGGAGGAGATGCCGGGCTGGGTTGTCGAGGATGATCGATATGCCTACGGCTTGGAAGACTGGTACCGGGAGAACAGCTTCCCTGTTGGGGCCTACCTGGAGGTCTCTCAGGGCGAAGAGCCGGAGAGGGTGGTTGTGCGGCCTCGTAATCGTCGGTCAAGAAAAGAGTGGGTCCGTGTGGCCTCAGGGCGGGACGGCAAACTGGCCTTCGAGATGCACAAGGAAGAGATCAACTGCGACTACGATGAGTTGACGGTCTTGACAACGGGCGATCTTGAGGGCCTAGAACGATTGTGGAAGCGAGTGCAGCAGGAGGGTCGTTCCCTGGCCGACGTCGTTGGAGAGGTTTTCCCCGAGCTGGTGAAGCTCAGCCCGCAGGGAAACGTCCATGCGGCAACACTCTACAGCGCGGTCAACGTCATGATGCGCACGCCACCTGGCCCCCTGCTGGAGGTGTTGGTCACCAGCGACAAGTACGCGCCAGTTGGGGACAATTACTGGGTTCTGCACGCTGGAGCGAGTGGAGCATAATTCTGTCTATGGCTGAGATGACGATTCCTGCATCCCTGCGCGAGGTGGTCAAACCGACCCTAGATACCCCTCTTCACATCGACTACGATTGGTGGGACTGGAACAACCGAGATATCGGCATAGAGCTACAGTCTCACCTCTGTCGGGAGCACAAGGAGGCCTTCGGCCAGTCGGTTGGTGCCGAGGAGAAGATTGACTGGGTCGACGAGCAGACCGGTGAGGTGCGCCGCGTGAACGGCCTGCAGCACGTCCTGCACATCCATTGCAGCAAGCAGCCGGACTACATCAACGATGATCTATCGCTGGTCGACGCTGTCTTCCGCGTCTTCCTGGCCAGGGGTAACAAACCGCTGTCCGCTAGGGAGTTGGGCAGCGTCACGGGGCGGTATCCAGAGAGAATTCTGCGGACGCTGACTGGGAAGCGGGTCTACAAGGGCATCCGTCCCGTTCGGTAGTTTCTCCGGGTTCTCACCTTTTGTCATCAGCGCCACGCCTGGTCGTGGCGCTTTCTCTTTTTCTTTGAGGCTAATGGTGCACCCGGCGAGCATGGTGAGGCGACACGGGTGGGCGGGGCTGCTAATTCGATTGCTTGACAGGCTGATAGCTCTAGGTTAGAATAGTTTTGCATGCCCCAGTAGCTCAATTGGATAGAGCATTGGACTTCTAATCCGAGGGTTGCAGGTTCAAGTCCTGCCTGGGGTACTTGCTAGAAGGGGGCACACTCGAGTGTGCCCTTTTCTCTTTGGGGCTGGCGATGGTCTTAGATACATCCTGGAGGGAGCTATGAAGGTCGTCAACGTAGAGCAGATGCAGCGCATCGAGGCCGACTCGAACGAGGCCGGTCACTCCTATGCAGCGATGATGGAGCAGGCGGGGCGTTCCCTGGCCGATGCTATCGCGGCTCGGGTGGACCCGCGCGGGAAGCACGTCCTGGTCCTGGTCGGGCCGGGCAACAACGGCGGTGACGGCCTTGTGGCGGCCCGCTACCTCGGCCAAGCCGGCGCCCAGGTGGCGTGCTATCTCTACAAGGCTCGTCATCCGGCCGAGGATGAGAACTTCCGGCTGGTCCTGGAGGGGGACGTGCGCACTGTGCTGGCGGAGGAGGATGGCGAGCATGAGAAGCTCCGCTCGCTGGCGGAGGAGACGGATATCTTGATCGATGCTCTCCTGGGCACCGGCACGCGCCTTCCGCTTCGTGGCGGTCTGGCGGAGATGCTGGACATCGTAGGCTGGGTTGTCGCCGGCCGGCGGGAGAGGGCATCGGACGGTCTGACGTCGCTGCTGCCCGGTTCTGAGTCGACGGAGCGCCGGGGGCCGCTCGTCGTGGGGGTCGATGGGCCCACCGGCCTGGCGTATGAGAGCGGCGAGCTTGATGCCAAGACGATCTCGGCCGATCTCACCGTGACCTTCGCCTATCCCAAGGTGGGCCACTTCCGCTTCCCCGGCGCCGGTGCGTTGGGCGAGCTGGTCGTGGCCGACATTGGCATCGAGCCCTCCCTGGCGCAGGACGTGGTTCTGGAGGTGGTCACGCCGACGATGGTGCAGGAATGGCTTCCCTCTCGCCCCCGTGATGCTCATAAGGGGACCTTTGGCAAGGCGATGATCGTTGCCGGCTCAGTCAATTACACCGGCGCTGCCTATCTGGCGGGGGCTGCGGCGACGCGGGCCGGCGCTGGCCTCGTCACACTGGCGCTACCGAGCGCGATTCACAGCGCGGTCGCGGCCCATCTGGCAGAGGCGACCTTCGTCTTGCTGCCCCACGCCATGGGGGTGTTGAGCCCCGAGGCCGCTGGCGTGCTTTGGGAGGCCCTGGAGGGATATGACGTGCTGCTCATCGGCCCCGGGCTCAGTCAAGAGGAGGAGACGGCCGCCTTCCTGGAGAGGATGTTGGGAATCGAGGAGGGGAGGGGAGCCCTGGGGTTCCTGCAGTCGGAGCGTCCTGCCGTGACCCGGTCCGATTTGCCTCCCCTGGTGATCGACGCCGATGGGCTGAACATCCTCTCGGGGCTGGAGAACTGGCCGGAGCGTCTGCCCCCTGAGACGGTGCTGACCCCTCATCCGGGGGAGATGGCGCGTCTGATGGACTGTCCCATTGCCGAGGTGCAGGAGGACCGGCTGGCGGCGGCCAGGTCTCAGGCCGCTGAGTGGTCGCAGGTCGTGGTGTTGAAGGGCGCTCATACCGTCGTGGCGGCTCCCGATGGCCGGGCGGTTATCGAGCCCTTCGCGAACCCTGGGCTGGCGACGGCGGGCACCGGTGACGTCCTGGCCGGGACGATTGCGGCCTTGCGTGCCCAGGGGCTGAAGCCCTTTGAGGCGGCCGCAGCGGGAGCGTACTTACACGGGCTGGCCGGGGAAGTGGCCCGCGAGGAGCGCGGGGCTGCGGGCACGGTCGCTGGCGACGTGCTGATCTCTCTCCCCCAGGCCCTGCAGCGCCTCGGTCTGGCTTGATCGATCTCTCGCGAGGCAAGCGAAAGCCCCTTCGAGCTTCGAAGGGGCTTCGCACGTCGTACGCCAAACGCAAGGGGGCGTCAACCTCCCTGCCTCTTTCGGTCTTATGGTCTGCTAGGAGACGCTCGAACACTCCGCGCCTATCCGCGGCAGTGACGAGTTTGTTCTCCCTTGACGGTCGCCTAGGCTTCTGCCTCTACCTCTAATTCGCCTTCGACGTCCATCTCCTCGACTTCCTGGGCCGCCTTCTTGGTCTCCTCGACGGCCTTGCTCATCTGATCCTGAGCCTCTTCCAGGACCTTCTGACTGCGCCGTTGTGTCTCCTCCGCGCGGCGCTTGATGTCCGCTGCCACGGCATCGGCCTTGGCGCGGGCTTCGGCCAACGTCTCCTCTGCCTGTTGGCGGAGGGTGTCCGTCTGCTGGCGGATCTGCTCTCGTGTCTCCTCTCCCGACTGGGGAGCCAGGAGGAGCGCTGCCGCTGCTCCTGCTAGCCCACCCATCAGGAAGCCAGAAAAGAACGCTCCGAATTCACCACCGTTGTTCTTGCTCACTGTGCACCTCCTATCCTCTGTGAAAGGATCACTCTCGAAACCCTGCTTGCGGTCCCCGGCGGACGAAGCGCCCGCCTGGGTTGCGTAAACGGTCCAACGCGGTCAGCCGCGTTCGCTGGACCATAGCCTGCCATCAGATCTGGCGACCTACGCCTCATCATCTCTCTTGCGCAGGCCGCTAGCCTCCCTGATGATGCGCCCTATGCCGGCTAGCGTGCTCGACCACTTCATGACCGGCGAGACGACGTTGTGACTCACGAACTGAGTCGTGCCACGGACCGTGGTCATAGTCTCATTGGCGGCCTCCAGCATCGGCTTGATCTCATCTCGCAGCAAGACGATCAGGGACTGCAGCTGAAGCATCAGGACGATCAGGAGTATGCCGATGAGAAGGGACTCAAACGCGACGAAGACGATGGCTGCATCCCGCAGGAGCCCTACGACAGCGCTGCCCGGGCTGGGACCCACCCCGGCTCTGGTGGCCTGGTAGGCGCTGATGGAAAGGAAGACCATGAGGACGACCAGCCCGATCAAGAGCAGGCCGGCGATAATAGCGCCGCCGATGAACCAGCGACGCGCTCGTTGTTCCGCCGGCGACTCCACGTCGACAGGCTCCGTCGACGGCGGCGAGGGCAAGGACTCCGGCGTCATCTCTTCGTGTGTTTGATTCTTCATGGCACATGGATTATAGCATAGAATTTTGAGCTTCACAAATAGTTCCGCCACCCAGAACGATGTCCCCTCGGTACAGAACGAGGAACTGCCCAGGCGTGACGTCCCGTTGAGTCTCGGAGAACCGGACGTCGGCCCGATCGCCCGGCAAGGGTTTCACCGTCACCGGGATTGGACGAGCCCGATAGCGGATCTGCGCCTGGGCGTGGAAGGGACGGCGAGGGGCAGATCCGCTGATGGTGTGCATGCGCTCCACCAGACATCTGTCCCGTCCGAGCTCGTCTGCCGTGCCGATGACGATGGCGTTCTCCTCTGGCCGGATGGCCAGGACGTAGAGCGGCTCGGAGGCGGAGACGTTGAGGCCCTTTCGCTGGCCGATCGTGTACGCGGCCAGGCCGCTGTGCTCGCCCAGGACCCGGCCGGCAGCGTCGACGATCGGGCCGGGTTTCAGGGTATGAGGAGCCTGCTCCTCCAGGAACGTGCGGTAGTCGCCGTCCATCAGGAAGCAGACGTCCTGGCTCTCGGCGCGTCCTGCCACCGGCAGATCGCGCTGGCGGGCCCACCCGCGGACCTGACCCTTCGTCATATGGCCCAAGGGGAAGCGCGTGTGGGCCAGCTGTTCCTGATCCAGGGCGTGGAGGAAGTACGACTGGTCCTTGTCGGGGTCGGACCCGCGCAGGAGTTGATAGGTCCCGTCGACCTGGCGGATCCGGGCGTAGTGGCCCGTGGCCAGGGCGTCGGCGCCCAGCTGGAGGGCGCGTTCCATCAGCAGGCCGAAACGGACGAGCCGGTTACAGCGCACGCAGGGATTGGGCGTCCGCCCAGCAGCATACTCGGCGATGAAGTAGTCGACGACGTCCCTCTGAAAGGCCTCCCGGGCGTCGACCACGTGGAAGGGGATGCCGAGCTGTCGACTGACGGCGCGAGCCCGCTCGATGGCCTCCGGACTGGGCACGGCGGGGCCCCCTTCCTCAGCGGATCGCAGCCGCAACGTCATGCCGATGACCGTCATACCGATGACCGTCTTAGCCTGCTCCACCAGTCGAGCAGCGGCCACCGCGCTGTCGACGCCACCGCTCAGGGCCGCGACGATCGTCTGATGGTTGGTCGTCCCTCTCACGTCTCCTCTCGCAGCCGGCCGACGATGGCTGGAAGGGTGTCTAGAACGCGATCCACGTCGTCCTGGTCATTGGATCGCCCCAGGGTGAGGCGGAGGCTGCCGATGCCCCACGCTGGCGGAAGTCCCAGCGCTTTGAGCACGAAGGAGGGCTCTGGCTCGCCCTCGGCGCAGGCTGCGCCGGAGCTGGCGGCGATGCCTTCCATATCGAGGGCCTGGACGATCGATTCTCCCTCGACGCCGAGGAAGGCGAAGCTGGCGTGGTGAGAGAGTCGCTGCTCCGGGTGGCCGGTGAGGCGGCTGTCCGGGATACGTTCCAGGACCCCTTCAATCAACCGATCCCGCAGCGCACGGAGCCGTGCCCCCTCCTCCGCCCGCCTCTCCTCCACCAGGCGGAGGGCCGTCGCCAGACCGACGGCGCCAGCGACGTTCACGGTACCCGGCCGACGACCTCGTTCGTGATCGCCCCCGGTGATGGCCGGCACCAGAGGGATGTCGCGCCGCACGTAGAGCAGACCCGCTCCCTTGGGACCGTGAAACTTGTGGGCCGAGAGGGCCAGCAAGTCGACGTTCAGCTCATCTGGCTTGAGGGGAAGCCGACCGGGAACCTGGACGGCGTCGGTGTGGAAGAGCACCCCGTGGTCACGGCACATCCGGCCGATCTCCGCGATCGGCTGCAGCGTCCCGATCTCATTGTTGCCCATCATGACGCTGACGAGGACCGTCTCGGGACGGAGGGCCGCCTCCACGTCCGCAGGATCGACGAGCCCGGTCTGATCCACGGGGACGCGCTGCACCTGGCAATCAAACAGGTCGCGGAGCTGATCGAGGGTGTGGCCCACGGCATGGTGTTCGATCGGCGTGCTCACCATGTGGCTGCCGCGACCCGCTTGCCGGGCCGACCATGCGATCCCGCGAAGGGCCAGGTTGTCGGCCTCGGTCCCCGAGCCGGTGAAGACGATCTCGGAGATGTGACATCCGAGGACGGTGGCTACCATCTGCCTGGCGCGGCCCAGCGCGTTTGCGGCCTCCCGCCCGAAGGCGTGAGACGACTCGCTGTTGCCGAAGACGGCGTTCCAGTAGGGTGCCATCGCCTCGACGACGCGCGGATCGACCGGCGTGGTCGCGGAATGGTCGAGATAGATACGGCGTTCAAAGGTGGTCATAGGTTGCCTCCAAATCTTTTTGCATTGTAGCACGGTGGATGAAACGCGTCAACCCTTACTTCAAGGTGACCGGCACTTAGGGAAGCTCATCTTGCTTGCCCAGACTGGTTTTCAAACCGCATCTGTATCCGCATTCCGAGGCCTCGGTGCACGTGCCGGTCACCTTCGCCCATTCGAGAATGATAGCCGTGCTGCCAGATTGACTTCTGCGCTCGGCTTCGCTATACTGTACGTGTAGCTCGGTGGAACGTGATTCTTTTATTGATCTGCGCCTCACATAGGGAGGCGCGAAGGGGTTACCGGTTATGGATAGATTGAGATCCGTCAGCTCGCTTCTCTGGGTCCTGGTTGTCGCTGCGATAGCCTTCAGTGGGTGCGCGCCAGCTACCACCACATCTCCACCGACGCAGGTGCCGAGCGCCACGCTGCCTCCGCCCACCCAGACACCGGTGCCGGCAACCGAGGCGTCGACGCCGCCTCTTGAGGTAGAGACGCCGGCCGTCGAGGCCCCGACGGCTGAGGCCACAGAGGGCGCGGCCGTCACCCCGACCTCGCCGCCGTCGGAGAGCATGGAGCTCGTCTTCGCCTCCTTCGACCAACCGGCGGTGGAGGTCGAGCCCGTGATCTCCCACGAGGGCATCGCCCCGGATCTGAGCAACGTGCAGAATCCTTTCCTGCTCTCGCAGTCTCAGCTGGAGCACCTGGCCCGGGACGGTCTGGTGGTGAGCCCCGGCGATGAGAAGGAGTTCTTCACTCTCTATGAGCAGGCCCGCTACAACAACGTGCCTATCTTCGTGACCAGCGATTCGCTGCTTCACGTCTATCACCTCTTGTTCGAGAAGGTCCTGCGCACGGCCGAGGTGGAGCACTTCATTCCCCTCCTTCGTGATCTCAACGCGGCGATGTTGGCCCAAACCGACCAGCAGTATAAGGCGCTGCTGGGCAGTGGTTGGGAGGAGCCGGCACGGCGTGTGGTGGCCTTCGTTGGCGTCGCTAGCCGGCTGCTGGATCCAGGCGTGGAGGTGCCGGAGTACGCGGAGCCGTTGGTCAGCGAGGAGCTGGCCCTGATCGAGGAGGCCGCCGGCGTGCGCCCCTCGCCCACCTTCCCGGAGCTGGCCCACGGCGAGGACTACACCCAGTACACGCCCCGGGGCCACTACACCAAGAGCGACGCGCTGCAGGCCTACTTCAAGGGCATGATGTGGTACGGCCGGATGACGTTCCGTCTCAGCAAGCTCTCGGAGACGCGCTCCGCGCTGCTGCTCGTCCACGCGCTGCGGACGGCCCAGGTCGATGGGGAGCCCGCTATGGAGAGCTGGGCGGACCTCTACAGCCCCACCGTTTTCTTCGTCGGCCGCAGCGACGACCTGACCGTCCTGCAGTACAGCCGGGTGATGGATCAGGTCTACGGCGAGGACGTCGCTGTTCGCGACCTGGTGGATGAGGCGCTGCTGGAGGCGTTCATCGATGCGGCCTCGGAGCTGCCGCCGCCGCGCATCCTGGGCATCGTCATCGGAGACTGGGAGGAGGTTGAGGAGGAGACGAAGGGCCTGCGCTTCATGGGCCAACGCTTCGTGCCCGATGCCTTCATCTTCCGTCAGTTGATCTACCGCAACGTCGGTCAACGGAATCCCCCGGACCGACGGGGCCTGCCGAACGGCCTGGACATACCGGCGGCGATGGGCTCCGCTCGGGCCTATCAGCACCTGGATCAGATGGGAGAGACCGACTTCGAGGACTACGACGCCCAGCTGGACAAGATGCAGGCCTGGCTCTCCGGCCTCAGCGTCGAGGACTGGACCGAGACGCTCTACAACTCGTGGCTCTACACCTTCCATCCGCTGCTGGAGGTGCCCGGCAACGGCTATCCGGCCTTTATGACCTCCCTGGCCTGGGTGGACAAGCAGCTCAACACCGTGCTGGGGAGCTTCGCGGAGCTGAAGCACGACACCATCCTCTACGCCAAGCAGGCCTACGCCGAGCTGGGCGGCGGCCCGCCCCCGCCGCCTCCGGCGCCCCCCCGGGGCTACGTGGAGCCGGTGCCGGCGTTCTACGCGCGGCTGGCCGCGCTGACGGAGATGACGCGCAGTGGTCTGGCCCGCCGTGGGCTCCTCGTGCCCCAGGACGCGGTCAGCCTGCAGCGGCTGGAGAAGCTGGCCCGATCGCTCCAGACCATGGCGGAGAAGGAGCTGCGTGGCGAGCCGCTGACTGAGGAGGAGTACGAGACGATCCGCTACTACGGCGGCGAGCTGGAGCACCTGACCATGGCCTCGGCCGACATGCCAGACCACGAGCAGGGTGTGGGCGGCCAGGTGATGCCCGAGGAGGAGCCGCAGGCCGCCGTGGTGGCCGACGTGGCCACCGATCCCGATCCCAACGGCGACGGCACGGCCAACCCGGTGGTGCTGGAGCTGGCGGTGGGGCGCATCAACCACTTCCACGCCGTCGTGCCGTTGATCGAGGAGGATGGGTCGATCACGCTCCAGGTCGCTAAGGGCGGCGTCTTCTCCTACTACGAGTTCGAGTGGCCGGCCGAGGACCGCCTGACCGACGAGCAGTGGCGGGAAATGCTGGATCAAGGTGAGGCGCCGCCGCGGCCGGGGTGGACCAGCAGCTTTTACACGGAGGAGGGTGAGCACGCCTCGCTGCAGCGCGGCGTCTCCCGCTTCCAGGACTCGGTGGTCAACGCGTTCTGGTACCTGGAGCCGGGGCAGATAGCCGCCGGGGAGGAGCTGGGCCAGGAGCTGGCAGCCGAGGTGGAGGCCCTGCAGGCCGAGCAGCGCTATCAGGGGCGCCGACTGATGGGCGTCGATTTCCGCGCCTTCGACCGCCAGGCGGAGGATCTGGCCGTCGTCACGGCCCGGGAGACCTGGCAGGACGCGCTCTACGAGGGCGAGTACCCCGGGTCCAACGAGAACCCGATTGCCGAACGTGGCCCCTACACGTTGGACGTGACCTACACCCTGGAGCGAACCGGGGAGGGATGGTGGCTGGTCACCCGCGTCGTCTACGCCGACGGGCCGCCCGAGTGGGAGTAGGATGAGGGTAGGGGGAGAGGGGGAGAGGGAGAGAGAGGGAGACGGGGGGCGTGGAACCGAGGACCGTCTCTCTCACGGGGCTCTACCTCTTCTCGCCTCCTGCCTGATCCTCACGCTGCTGGTTCCTGTTCTTCTTCTCAGTCGGCCCGCAACGCGACCCTCGCCGGATCTGAGGGACTACCCCTGGCTTTACCTTCGTGATGGCGACCCGCTGCGCTCCGACGAGGCGGTGGCGGAGGTGGTCGCCGTCGGGGACGTGATGCTGGGGCGGGGCGTGGGCGCCGAACCGGGGGTTTTTGGGTCGGTGGCGCCATGGCTTCGCGGTGCCGACGTGACCCTGGGCAATCTGGAGTGCGTCATCGTCGGCGGCGCCGCGGGGGCGTCTCCCCCCACAAGTTCCAAGGTGGCGAGCGAAGCCGAGCTGACCCTGCACGCGCCGCCGCGGGCGGCC
Organism: uncultured Anaerolineales bacterium; assembly: GCA_964514285.1. GTDB lineage: Bacteria > Chloroflexota > Anaerolineae > B4-G1 > B4-G1 > SKLM01. Next base: position 52,225 of record CAZEQC010000015.1, read on the forward strand.
CGGCAACTCCGTGGAGCGGGCTTCGACGTGCTGGGGCTGGCGAACAACCACGCCCTCGATCGAGGGTCGGCAGGGTTGAGCGAGACGGCCTCCCGTCTGCAGGCGGCCGGCGTCGCCGTCGTGGGGGCGGGCGAGGACGCCGACGCGGCCGTCGGGCCCCTGATCCGCGAGGTGCGCGGGGTGCGGCTGGGCTTCCTGGCCTTCAACGCCGTGCCCGACGGACGGGCGGTCCAGGACGGGGGCTGGACGCCGGCCGACTGGGATCCGGAGCGCGCCGTGGCCGCCGTCGAGGCCGCGTCCCAGCGGGTCGACGGCGTCGTCGTCTCGGTCCACTGGGGCTACGAGTACGAGACCCGCGTCGATCCGGCCCAGCGCGCCGCAGCCGCCCAGCTGCTGGAGGCCGGCGCCGATCTGGTGGTCGGTCACCATCCCCACGTGGTGCAGGGTTTTGAGGCGAAGGACGGGCGGTGCGTGGCCTACAGCCTGGGCAACGTCGTCTTCGACCAGGGGCGGGGGGGGACCGGCCAAGGCCTGGCGCTGCGGGCCTTCTTCGATCGCCAGGGCCTGCGCGCCGTGCAGGCCCTGCCAGTCTGGGCCGGGCTGCACCCCCGCCTGATGGCGCCCGAGGAGGCGGAGGGTCTGCTGGCGCGCGTGGAGCCTCCGCCACAGCGGGTGCGCTTCGCCTGTGACGAGGCGGGCTGTCGACGTCTTGCGACGGCGGACGACGGGCGGGAGGCGCGGGAGGGGCGGAGATCATCGCTCTTCTGGGGTGGGCGGATCGACCTGACCGGCGACGGGGTGGCCGAGCACGTGCGTCGGGTGGATGAACAGGTGATCGTCACCAGCGGCGGCGCGGAGGTGTGGCGGAGCCCGACGGCGTGGCGCGTGGTCGACGTCGCCTTGGGGGATCCCAACGACGATGGCCGCGCCGAGATGGTGCTGGCCTTGTGGAAGCGGGGGCTGGACGGGCTGGAGACGCCGAGTCCGGAGAAGGAGCGGGTGCCGCGCAGCCACCCCTTCATCGTCGGCTACCGGGGCGGCATCTACCGCACCCTGTGGGGAGGATCAGCGGTGAGCGACCCGATCCACGAGATAGAACTGGGCGACATCGACGGGGACGGGATGGAGGAGCTGGTGGTGGTGGACGGCGATGACCCCGACCGGCGGACGGTCTCCGTCTGGCGCTGGCACGGCTGGGGCTACAGCCTGGCGTGGCGCAGCGGACCGGGGGCCTACCGGGGGCTCACCCTGGGGGAGGACGGGATCATCCAGGTGGCTGTCGAATGAGGGTGATTTGACACAGAGATGCGCAGAGGAGACACAGAGAACTCAGAGCTCCTCAGAGTCCCTCTCTGAGGCTCTCTCTGTGGAGCTCTGTGTCTCCTCTGTGCCCTCTGTGTAGTAGGCTCGGCAGACCAAATCTTGCTCGGACTGGATCGTGGGTGTCGCTCTTCTTACTGGAGTCACCCGAGATCCAGGACACAAGCGGGGATTTGGCAATCCCCTATGAGCAACCTTGGGTCTGCTGAGACTAGGTGTGACGCGTTCAGATTGGAGGAAGGTGTGCTCGAATGTCAGGAACCATAGACCTGGAGGCCAAGTTCTTAGGCGGCATGGTCGGCACCAGCGTGGGCGACGCTATTGGCGAGATGGCCTTCCGCCACCGGCGGCAAGAGGCGCTGCTCTCGGCCGTCGAGCGCAGCGAGGGAATCGTCTACACCGACGACACCGCCATGGCCATCGGCCTGGCCGAGTCGATCGTCGCGGTGGGCGGCCTCGACCAGCAGCACCTGGGCGATACCTTCCGGGTCAACTACCGGCGCGAGCCGTGGCGTGGCTACGCCTCGGGCCCGCCGACCGTCTTCGCCCGGGTGGAGCGGGAGGGCAAGACCTACGCTGAGGTGGCCAAGACCCTCTACGGCGGCGAGGGCTCCTTCGGCAACGGGGCCGCTATGCGCATCGCGGCGGTGGGGCTCTTCTTCCACGACGCCGACGACCTCTACGAGGCGGCGCGCCGGTCGGCGACGGTGACCCACGCCCACCCCATCGGCGTCGACGGGGCCGCCGTCCAGGCGCGGGCGGTGGCGCAGGCCGTGACGCTCGATCCAGCGGAGCCGTTTCCCACCGCCGACTTTCTGCACGGGCTCTTAGAGACGGCTCGTACGCCGGAGATGGAGGAGGAGCTGGTCGCCGTCCGGGACGCCGTCCGCGAGGACGTCGCCCCCGGGCGGGCGATCAGGAGGCTGGGGGCGGGCGTGGCCGTCCATCAGTCGCTCCCCTTCGCCCTCTTCGCCTTCCTGCGCCATCCCCACGACTTCGAGGCCTGCCTCCTCTGCGCGGCGTTGAACGGGGGCGACCGGGACACCCTGGGCGCCATGGCCTGCGCCGTCTCTGGGGCCTACCTGGGCGTGGAGGCGATCCCCCAGCCGTGGCGAGAGAAGCTGGAGAACCGCGAGCACATCGAGAGCCTGGCGCGAAAGCTCCTCTCTGAACGTCCGTAGGGCGGGTTTCCATACCCGCCGGGGTGCTGCATGAAAATCGACCTGCACGTCCACACCCGCGAGCGCTCGTCCTGCGCGCACTCGCCGACCGAGGCGATGATCCGCGCCGGCATCGACGCCGGGCTCGATGGCCTGGTGATCACCGACCACGACCGGTTGGTGCCGCCTGAGCGTCTGGCCTATCTCAACGCCAAGTACGCGCCCTTCCGCGTCTTCGGCGCCGTCGAGATCACGACACGGGGGGAGCACATCCTGGTCCTGGGGGTCGACGATGAGCGGCTGGAGCAGGTGTGGTGGACTTATCCCGAGCTCCACGCCTTCGTGGTCGAGCGGGACGGCTTCCTTGTCGTGGCCCATCCCTATCGCTTCAACCACGCGCGGATCGGGGTCGACGTCGACCGCTTCCCGCCCGACGGGCTGGAGGTCCATTCTCGCAACACGCCGGAGGGTGCGGCATCCCGCATCCGGGACCGGGCCGCCGAGCTGGGCGCGCAGCTCCTCTCCAACTCCGACGCCCACCACAGCAGCGATATCGGCGGCTACTACAACGTGTTTGACGAGGGGCCGGAGGACATGGCGGCGCTGGTAAGGATGTTGAAGGCGGGGGCGTTCGAGCCCGTGGCGCGCGGCGTGTAGAGGCAAAGTGCGTCGAGGGGTGTAGGTCCGGCTGTGGTCGGTCAATGAATGAACAACGAGTAGACGAATGGGACACGCAGCAGGCATACATCCCCCGGTGCGTTGCACGTCGATTGTGCGGCGCACCTCTCACTAGGCAGGCTAGCGATGTGTTCTTAAAAAACCTAACATGCGCCACAAGCTGTGTGGCATAGACGCCAAGTATGGAGAAGGTGAGGAAGCATGGAACACCACCGTTCAGGGTGGCCGTCGTCCACGGCGGCCCCGGCGCCGGCGGAGAGATGGCCCCGGTGGCCCGTCGCCTCGCCCGCACCCGGGGCGTCCTGGAACCCATCCAGACCGCGACGTCGCTGGAGGGCCAGGTCGTGGAGCTGCGAGCGGCTCTGGAGCACCACGGCGCCCCGCCGATGATCCTGATCGGCTTCTCGTGGGGTGCCTGGCTGAGCTTCATCCTGGCCGCGCGCCATACGTCGCTGGTGAAGAGGCTGATCCTGGTGGGCAGCGGGCCCTTCGAGGCGTCGTACGCGGCGGGGATTCACGAGACGCGGATGGGGCGCCTCAGCGCGGAGGAGCGCGAGGCCTTCGAGGCCGCTGTCAGGGCGCTGGAGGACCCGACGACGGAGGAGAAGGACGCCTGGCTGGCGCGGCTGGGCGCGCTGGCCGGCAGAGCCGACGCCTACGACCCGGTCGAGGGTGCCTTCGAGGGGACGGACCTGATCGGCCCGCGGGCCGACGTCTTCCAGGGCGTGTGGGAGGAGGCCGCGCGGCTGAGGGAGCAGGGGGATCTGCTGGCGCTGGGACGACGGGTGACGTGCCCGGTGTTGGCGATCCACGGCGACTACGACCCTCATCCGGCGGAGGGCGTGCGGGAGCCCCTTGGAGAGGTGCTGGAGCGCTTCCGGTTCGTCCTGCTGGAGCGCTGCGGCCACAAGCCTTGGATCGAGCGGCAGGCGCGGGAGGCGTTCTTCCGGCTTCTGGAGGAGGATGTCTGGTAGGCGGATTCGTTCACGCGGTTCTCATTCGTTGACCCATCCTCCCACCCCAGGCGTCCGGTTGCCGCTCTTCCCCTTGCCGCTATAATGACCCTGTGTCTGATAGCTCTGATCGTCGTCCGCTGGTCACGCTCGCGGCTCTAGCGCTCCTGGTCGCTGGCCTCCTTCTCGTGCTGCGTTCCTCGGGCAACGACTATGCCCAGTACCTCCGCCGGGCCAGGGCGCACGCCGATCGGACCGAGCGCACCGCTGCCGTGCTGGACTACCGGGAGGCGGCGCGCTTCCGTCCCCGCGTGCCCCTGCCCCACCTGGAGCTGGCCCAGGTCTACCTCGACTGGGGGCGGCACGATGAAGCGCTGAGCGCCGTCGCTGAAGCTGAGCGGCTGGGCGCCGAGCCCGCGGCGGTGGAGCGGCTGCGTATGCAGATCCACGTGGGGAGCGCCGAGACGGCGGTGGTGGATCAGCTCTCTCATTGGGAGGCCGCGGTCGAGCACGGGGAGCGGCTGAAGTCGCTCGAACCGGACGACCGGGAGGCGCGGATGACGCTGAGCCGAGCCTACCTTCACCTGCGGCGGTGGCGCGAGGGGCGGTCGATGGTCCAGGAGCTGGTGCGCTCCGACCTTTCCGACGCTGTAGCCCGCGAGCGGCTGGGGGCCTTGCTCCTGGGCGCCGATCCTGAGGCCTTCCGGCATCTCTACGCCGCCGGAACCGATCTCTCGGAGCAGTTGCTGGCGGTCTTCGAGGACGGGGCGGCCGTGGAGAGGCCGCCCTACGCCCACGTCTCGATCGGTCGCGTCCTGATTGAGCACGGGAAGTGGGCGCTGGCCGCGCGGCAGCTGGAGCGGGCCGTCGAGCTCCACCCGGGCTACGCCGATGCCCACGCCTACCTGGGACACGCCCTCGATCGGCTGGGGTACCGGGACGCGGCCCTCACTCACCTGTCCCAGGCGGTGGCCCTGGAGCCGTCCTCGGCTGTCGTCCACGTCTTCTTGGGTCTCACCTACGATCGCCGGGGCGACACCAGCGCCGCTCGCACCGAATACGAGAGGGCCTACGACCTGGCGCCGGACAATCCGGCCATCTGCCTCGAGATCGGTCAGTCGTGGGCCGCCGAGGGGCGCTACGTGGCGGCCGAGATCTGGCTGCAAGAGGCGGTGTCGTTGCGCCCGGATGATCCCAACCTCTGGGAGGTGCTGGCGCGGTTCTATCTGGAGCACAACATCAGCTCGAACGACCGGGCGCTAGAGGCCGCCGAGCAGCTGTTGAAGCTGGCTCCCGAGAGCGCGCGGGCCCACGAGCTGCGGGGTTGGGCCGCTCTCCAGTTGGGGCGGTATGCGGCGGCGGAGAGATACCTGCAGCGAGCCATCGAGCTGGACCCCGCGCTGGCCTCGGCGCATTATCGCCTGGGCCTGGTATGGAGCGCTCAAGGGAAGGAGGGTGAGGTTGAGCAGGCCTTCGATCGGGCCATTGATCTCGATACGACGGGCGTGCTCGTCCCCATGGTCGAGCGGGCGCGATGACGTCTTTTCTACGTCGGGCGATCTCAGATGACTAGCAGACTTCCGAAGGTTTCAAGGCGGGCGTCTGGCACAGAAGCCGGTTTGGGGAGGATCTGAGGACCTGAGGAACGTGACGTTCTTGGAAACCTTCGGAAGTCTATGACGGGCGTCTTGTCTCGGTCTGGAATCTGTGCTAGAATGGCCGTAGCTAAGTGTTGTAGGATAATTGTTGCGGAGCATGTCCTTGGGCGGTTCAATTCTGGTCATCGAAGACGATCCTCGCTCCATCAGGCTGATGGAGTTGATCCTGGATTCCTACGGCTATCAGGTTGTGATTGCCAGGAACGGGAAGGAGGGCCTGGCTGCGGCCAGGCGTCAACCCTTTGACCTCATCCTGCTCGATCTGATGCTGCCGGAGGTGGATGGTTTCGAGGTCCTGATTGAGCTCGAGTCCGACCCGGCGCTGGCCGACATACCGGTGGTGGTCACCTCAGCGCGAGCCCGCCCCACCACGAAGGAGGAGGCGATGGGGCTCGGCGCCGACTTCTATCTGACGAAGCCGTACCGCAAGGCCGAGCTGCTGGACGTGATCACGACCTTCTTGGACGAGGACAGCGAGGACGTCTAGGGCTCAAGCATAGCGGTCCCGCGCAGGGAGGCCAGGTCTTGATGGCCGTGCTCCCTCATATACGCCTTCAGTTCCTCGCTCACTTTGTGGAAGACGTCCATCCCCCGGTACCGTATCGCTGAGCCGATGCTGACGGCGGTAGCTCCCACCAGGAGCATCTCCACCACGTCCCGTCCCGTGGTCACCCCTCCGGTGGCAACCACCGGCACGTCCACCGTCCTACAGATGTCGTGGACGCAGCGGACGGCGATGGGACGGATGCCCGGGCCACTCAGCCCCCCGGTGCCGTGAGCCAGCACGGGCCGGCGCGTCTCGACGTCGAGGATCAGGCCGGGCCCGACGCTGTTGATGGCCGTGATGCCGTCAGCCCCCGCCTCCACCACCGCCTGAGCTACCTTCGCGATGTTGGTCACGTTGGGCGATAGCTTCACCAACACCGGCGTGTCCGTGTACCGCTTCACCCGCCGCGTCACCTGGGCCGAGACGTAAGGATCCGCGGCGAACATCTGTTGGTAGCGGTCGTCCAGGTTGGGGCAGGAGACGTTGACCTCCAGCATGTCGGGCTGCGCCTCGGAGATGAAGCGCGTCACGGTTCCGAAGTCGTAGATGGTGTCGGCGAAGATGCTGGCGATGACGGGGACCCCCAGGGGGGCCAGCTGCGCCTTGGCCGCCTGGATCTCCTCGACCATCACCTCGACGCCGGGGTTGGAGAGCCCCACGGCGTTGAT
>CAZEQC010000016.1:0-40820 GCA_964514285.1 uncultured Anaerolineales bacterium
GTCGACGGCGTTGGGGCGGAGGTAGGAGCGCTCGGTGGCCTCGACGACGGCCGCCATGATCTGCTGCTGCAACTGGCGGGGGCTGAGGCCTGGACGATAGCGGACGTTGAAGATGGGGACGCCAGTGTCCTGACAGATGGGCGTGGCGTTCTGACGGGCGATGGCCACGTTCTCCAGGACGGTGTCTAGCGCGCCTTCGGCCGCCGATCCCGCTTCCTCGCGGTCACGAGCCTGATGGAGAGCAGTCTCCACATCCGCAGGAAGGTCGGTGGCTGCCCGGCGAATGAGTTCGACAGCTGACTCGGTCAAGTCATTCAACGTTAGACCTCCGGGATGGCCAAGTCGTTGGGCCCCAACTCGGAGAGCTTCAGCTGGGGGGTGGTGGCCTGGATCAACTCGTGGATGATCTGGGCGTACTTGACCTTCTCACGGGCCTGCCAGGCAAGCAGATCCGGGCTGGTCCACGGCTTGTACCAGGCGCCGGCACCGGCGGCCAGGGCTGGGCCGGGCTCGATCTTGAAGTAGCAGGGCGAACAAACGCGAGCCATCTCGGCCCCCTCGTAGAAGCGGTTGAACCCACCGAAGGACTCAGAGAGCATGATGTGGAGGTCGAGAGGAATGTCGATAGCTTGGCGGATGGAGGCGAGCTCGGGCAGGGTCAGGTCACCGAGGGGATTGAAGGTCGAGGCGCCCAGGTCCTCCAAGACCTTGCCGCCGGCGGCGCTGGCGTGGCCAGCGTAGATGCTGACCTTGAAGACGACGTCCTCCGGGATGTCGCCGGTCTTCTTCAGCTGGTTGACGACCCAAAGGAGCCCCTCGTCGATGCAGAGAAAGCCGCGGAAGCCGAGGTCGATGCAGCGTAGGTACTCGGCGATGACGTAGGTGAGCTGGTCTGATCCTCGGTAGCGGAGGCCAGATAGACCGCCCTCCGGGGTGACCAGTTGACGGCCAACGTCCCAGCCGGAACGGGGGCCAGGGGTGATGATGACCTCGAGATCGGCATCGGCGGCCATCTGCGCGAAATCCTTGAGTTCGGCGTCGTCCAGCAGGGTGGATCCCATCACGGTGGAGATCAGACGATGGATCGCGATGCCGCGCTTGTCCATCTCATCGATCAATGCCTCCAGCACCTGGGGCCGCTCCACGCCCGAGATCTCCATACGGTAGTGCGCCCCATCCGGGAACTGCTTGGTGCTGTCGGGTAGGTCGTAGGCATCCTGTCCGGGAATGCCGACTTTCTCCAGCATGTCCTGAACGTCGTGTAGATCGCGCATGGTTCCTCCTCTGTATCACGAGTATCACGAATGAGTCGAATGACACGAATGGCACGAATCGACGGCATGTATCACGAATAGGACGAATGAGACGAATGGCACGCATCGACGGCGTGTATCACGAATATGGCGAATGGCTTGAATGAGTCACCTGAACGGTGGATGGACGGGCTCATTCCTTGGGCGGCGGTCCTTAGCGGGGGCCAACGCTCCAGCGCCCGTCGACTAGGAACTGACAGCGGCCATCCACCTCCTTCGCCAGCCACATCCCTCCTGAAGGTCTGGCTCCCTGACCCGCCACGGTGACGGCCATGCGGCCGAGTTGCTCCCAGGCGGGGACGAAGTCCTGATAGGAAAAGCGCTTGGGCACACCGTCATAGGCATCCACCAATCTGAGGCCATGCTCGTCGTAGCCGACGGCGACAAACGTATGCTGCCAGCGGACGACGGTGGAGGTCTCACCGTCGGACGAGACCCAGGCCTCGGGGCCCGGTAGCTGCATGTCGTAGGTGGCCCAGACGACAACTGGCCGATCAGCGGCCAGTTCCTGCTTCAGAGTGTCCAAGGACATCGGGCGGTGGGCCTGGGCGTCGAGCCCGAAGCTGCGCAGCGTGGCAGCCACAGGCTGGGCGTAGACGCCGTAGCCCAGAGGGGGCATACTCCCCGCTGGCATATCGACGTCGCCGACGAACCCCCGCTGCGGGTTGTCCGACTTAGGCAATCGGCGGAAGAAGGCGTCCTCCGTGAACTCCGTGCCCCAGTAGGCGGCCAGGTCGGTGGCAGATCGCGACTCGCAGCTTAGGTTGCGCTGCTGGGGGTGGCCTACTACGCCCTCCACCGTGGCGGACGGCGGCAGGTCGTCCACACGTGGCTGGTCAGGAGACCAGTCGCAACGAGCGGCACCATAAGGGCCGCTAGCAAGGCCACAGCGGCGGTCAGGATGAAGGGCAGGCTGGCAGGCGTGAGCTGTGAGGGGGAGCAGGAACCGGAGGGCGATGCTCACAGACAGAAGCCCCAGCGATATCCATCTCAGGGATGCCCGTCCGCATTGTATCACAGGGCCTCCAACGCCGCTACGAGCTCTCGAGCCTCCTGAGCAGACCGAGGGGCCGCGTCGAAGATGCCCTCCCCGCGCATGTCGGCGTCGGTCAGCTCGGGGTTGTTGGAGAGATAGCCGAGCATGGGGACGGGACTGTGCTCCTCCATGAAGGCTTTGTCCCGCTCGCCACGGATGTTGTTGCCCACTGCGTAGACGTGGGAGATACCGATGTCGTTGGCGAGGACCTTCACACGCTCCGCGGTGGTCAAGCTGCGACGACCCGGCTCCAAGACGACGAGGAAGGCATCCACGGCCTGGGCGGTGGCCCGGCCGAGGTGCTCGACGCCGGCCTCCATATCGAGAATGAGCAGTTCATCGCGGTAGAGGAGGAGATGGGTGACCAGGGCTCGAAGGAGAGCGCTCTCCGGGCAGATGCAGCCGCTGCCTCCGGTCTCAATGGTACCCAGACGGAGGAAACGGATACCGCGATCAGATACGCTGAAGCGCTCCGGGATGTCGTCGACGCGGGGGTTCATGCTGAAGAAGCCGCCGGAGGTACCTGGTTTGGCGCCGGTACGCTCGTAGATCAGCTCATCCATCTCGGAGACGGGTTTGACCTTGGTCACCAGCTCGTCGGAAAACCCGAGCGCCTGGGCGAGACCGCCGACCGGGTCGGCGTCGATGACGGTGACGTCCCGGCCCCGTTCGGCGTAGATGTGCGCCAGCAAAGCGGATAGGGTAGTCTTGCCCACCCCGCCCTTGCCGCTGATAGCGATTTTGCTCAGTGGGGTCATCGTTTTTTCCCTCGGTTGGTAGGTCGGGTTTCCCATCCGGTTCGTTGGATAGGGAAACCCGACCTACTTCGTCAGGTATGGGGCGGAGGCCGCCTTGCACGACCTACTTCGTTGGGTGGGGGCGGAGACCGCCACATTACACTACACTTCTGGGCGCGGGAGGAGGCCGGCCTTCTCGGCGATGACGGAGACGGCGGGCTCCCACTCGATAGCCATGATGTGGACACCGGAGACGCCAGGGATCTCCTGGGCCTCCTGGATGGTCTCGACGGCGATCTGGATGCCCTCCTCGCGCTGGGCCTTGGAGCGAGCTTTCTTGTCCTCCTTGGGGATGTCGCTGACGGCGGCGCGCATGCGCTTGACAACGTCCTCGGGGACGTCGAGGCCGGGCACGTTGTTGGCCATGTACCAGGCCATGCCCGAGCTCTTGAGCGGTGTCACGCCGATCATGACGTAGACATCGTCGAGCAGCCCCAGGTCACCAGCGCGCTGCATATACTCCTTGAAGCGGGGCATATTGTAGGTGCACTGGGTCTGGATGAACTTGGCGCCGGCCTGGACCTTCTTCGCCAGGCGGTAGGGTCGATAGTCGTAGGGCGGAGCGAACGGGTTGGCGGCCGCGCCCAGGAAGAACGTGGGAGCGCCCTCAAGCTCGTCGCCGCACTCGGCGACGCCCTTCTCCGCCATATCGCGCATCATTTGGAGGAACTGAATCGAGTCCATGTCGTAGACACCCTTGGACTCGGGATGATTGCCAAAGGTCATGTGGTCGCCCGTGAGGCAGAGGAGGTTGCGCGAGCCCAAGGCCCAGGCGCCGAACAAGTCGGCCTGGATGGCTAGGCGGTTGCGGTCGCGGACCGTCATCTGGACGACGGGCTCCAGCCCCATGTCGACGAGCATAGCGGCCACGGAGATAGACGACATGCGGGCCACGGCCGTCTGGTTGTCGGTGATGTTGACAGCGTCGACGACGCCCTTGAGATGCTCTGCCTTCTCGACGATGACGGATTTGTCGGCACCGGTAGGCGGGCCGAGCTCGCCGGTGACGGCGAAGTGACCGGCGCGCAACACTTTCTCCAGGTTACTTCCACAGATCATTTCTTTTCCGTTGTTGCCTGCCATGATGTCTTACTCCCAGAACCTCTTGTCGGCTGCCTTAAGCTTCTCCGGCTCCGACTCTTCGTACGTGCCATCCTTCTCGCGCAGCATGTTGATCCATGCGGACTCGTCCTCGCGTCGCCAGTTGTGGATGGGCTCGATGTCGAGGATCTCCTCCCCATAGAGGGGCATCTTCTGCGAGCGCTCGAAAGCGTCGACCCAGACGCACTTCATATCCTCGTGGACCTCGCAGTGACCGTCGGCGCGCGTGCCGCCACAGGGGCCGTTGCGCAACTGCTTGGGGCAGTTCATGGGACAGGTCATGCCAGTGTAGTGGAGGACACACTGCCCACACTCATTGCAGTCGAAGATGATGTTCTTGAAGAGATCCTCACCAGGCTTGAGCAACTTCTCGGACGTATCATAGCCGACAGCTGACCAGAGCGGGTCCAAGCTGAGGAAGACACCCTCTGCGAATTTGTACAGTCTCTCTAGGAAACCAGGATAGTTCTGAACCCAACTTCCCTTCTTCATACGATTACTCCTTTCTACTGCGACGTAAGCTATAGTGCTGACGATGCGACGTATGTCGCACGTGGTATACGCCATGACAAAGGACCGTCATGACCACCTCTAACATTCTTGGCCTCCGGGCCAAGCGCATCACGACACGTGACGGGTATAATCCGGCAGGAGAATGGGTGAAACGACGCCCGTGTCCACACCGGTCTTCTTCAGTTCCTGATTCCAAGCCTCTACGTGAGACAAGCTCGGCTGACTCAGCGTCGCGTCCTGGGCAAAGGCAGCCGCAGAACGGCCGGACCGTCGCCCATAGACCGTGACTTCCAGCAGCGAGTTGCCCATGAGACGGTTGTGTCCGTGGACCCCGCCGCTCACCTCGCCGGCGATGAAGAGACCAGGTACCGAGGTGGAGCCATCCGGTTCAAGCTGCACGCCGCCATTCTGATAATGGAGCGTGGGATAGACTAACATAGGTTCTTTGGTGATGTCAATGCCAAAACGTTTGAACTGACGCACCATGGCCGGCAGGTTGTCCTCGACCGTACCAGGGCCGTGGATGATGTCGATCATGGGCGAATCGAGCCAGACACCGGGCTGACCGGTGGGGGTGACGAGACCATTACCACGCTCCTCACACTCCTGAATGAAGGCCGCAGCCTCCACGTCGCGAGGCTCAAGCGGAAAGACAAACTGCTCACCGTGCCTGTTGACCGGCTGAGCGCCAAGGCCACGGGTCTTCTCGGTGACCAACTGACCGACGATCTGCTCGGGAAAGGCCGCCCCGGTAGGATGATACTGCATAGACTCCAAATAGCCAAGTTCGACGCCGGCGCGGTAGGCCATGACGACGCCGTCGGCCGTGGCGCCGTAGTGGTTGGTGGTGGGGAAGCCCTGGAAGTGGAGGCGACCGCCACCGCCGGTGGCCATAACGACGGCCTTGGCCTTGATGTAGGCGTGGGCCTTGGTCTCCAGGTTCATCACGATGGCGCCAGCGACTTGGCCTTGGTCGTCGAGGACCAACTCGACGGCCGGTGAGAACTCGATGACGCGGATGTCATCCTCGCGGTTGCGCACCTCGTCACGGATCGTGCGCATAATCTCAGCTCCGGAGTAGTCCCGTGCGGAGTGCATGCGCATGCGGCTGGTGCCACCACCGTGGCGCTCCACCATGGTGCCGTCGGGCTCCTTGTCGAACATCATCCCCAGGTCCTCGAGCCACTTGATGACAAAAGGCGCATCCTTGACGAGGGCCTCAACCAGATCGGGGTCGTTGGTGAAGTGCCCGCCGCCGATCACGTCCAAGTAGTGGATGGCAGGGCTGTCGTTGGGACGGTCAGCGGCCTGGATACCGCCCTGGGCCATCATCGTGTTGGCATCACCAAAGCGGAGCTTGGTGGTAAGGATCACCTGGGCTCCGTTCTCCTGGGCGAGCAAGGCAGCCGAGGCACCAGCGCCCCCGCCGCCGATGATGAGCACATCGGTCTCGGCAGTTGGCTCACTAAGATCGAAATCGGGGCTGACGCGAGGGCGACCCTCGACAATATCGGCCAACTCGAGGGGCATGCGCTGCCCCTTGCTGACCCCAACGCGCACGGGACGCATCTTCTCCTCGATGTAGTCAGGATGGAAGGCATCGAGCACGTGCTCACGCTCCTCCCTGGTCATGCGGGGGTGAGTCTCGTCGAGACGCCGCATGCGCGTGCCCTCGACATTCTTGATCGACTCCCGCATCTCAGCCGGATAACCATTCATCGTTTTTCAAGATCCTCCTGCAACTCATATGGTAACCGTTCATCTTAGGGTCGCCGGGAGATCCCTCACCCAGCATCGTGGGTCACGGCTCCTCTCAAACCATCTATCAGGAACTGGACATCGTAGGAACAGACCGGGCAAAATGGTCTAGCCGCTCTCCTCGGGCTCAATGTCACGGGCCTCGTACCGCTCGATCAGCTCTTCACGGTCGAGCTCCTTCAACGCCTCCAGTTCATCGTCGAACGCACCGGCCTCGATCTCCTCCAGCCGATCCTCCAAGTGGTCAGATCGGGGAGAGAGGTAGCGACCATAGAGCCGTCGGGCCAGGATAGCGATATTGTACTGCGCTTCTTCCGCGGGACAACGGGCGGCACAGAGGCCGCACATGATGCAGTCGAAGGAGAGATCGGCCATCTCGGCGATGTCGCCCTTCATACCGGCAGCCATATAGGCGCGAACGTCGAGATCCTGGGGGCAGGCCTTGGTGCAGGCCCCGCACCCGAGGCAGCGCAACAGCTCCGGATAGGTGGAGAAGAGCGTGGCCGGGGTGGGATCCATGTCGGCGATATCGTAGCCTGACCGCTGGGCAGGAAAGAAGGGGATCTGCGCCAAGTACATGTCGCGCTGAACCACCGTCTGACAGGCGAGGCCGAAGTAGAGCTTGGGATCGCCCTTGATGCGCCAGGTGGTCGCGCAGGCTCCGCAGAACCCCCCGCGGCATCCGACGCCGCGGATGAGTTTGTAGCCCGCATACTCCATGGCCTTCATGATGGTCAGCGTGGGCGGCACCATGTAGCGCTTACCCATGATGTAGACGGGGATAAGGTCTTTTTGTTTTTCTTCCATAACTTAGTGTCTACTCCTCTCCAACGTCCATCCACTCGTCCTCTTGGAAGGTGATCAGTGGTAAGGGCTCCTCGACGTCGCGGCCAGGCTCGTAGTCGAAGGTAGCCTGGGTCTCCTGACCGATGGCGCGGAAGACGGCGCCGACGGGAAGATCGGCAGGGCAGTCGCTAGTGCACATACCGCAGCCCACACAGGATAAGACCATGTGGTTCAGGCGGGTGAGATGGAAGAGCATGGTGTCGGAGGGCATGCGATAGGCGCCCTTGCGCTGGGCCCAGTTCGCATACTGGATCGGCTCATGATCGAAGACCTGGCTCTTGAAGAGGCAAGTTTTGCAATAGCAGATGGGACAGACCGTCATACAGTTGTGACAACGGATACAGGAGGCGAAGACCCCCTCGATGCCCTCCTCATCCAGCCGCTCCCGGATTTCGGCGAAGCGCTCATCGCGCACCTCGGTGCGAGCCGCGACGACGGCGTTGATGACGTCTTTCCTTTGATCCTCGAGCTCAGCCGGGCTCAAGCCCAAGGTCTCGGCCATCTCATCGGGCAAGGAGACCGGGAAGCCGCCGGTCAGATCGGCGCCGAACAGCTCCAGGGTGACGTCAGCCTGTTCCACGTGGGGTTTCTCGCACATCTGGCACGCGTCGCGGAAGGCGAGGCCCTCCTCCGCTGCCAGCTCGCCGCTGCGCGCAGTGGCCAAGTAGGCTGCCATATCGACGCCACCATCGTCTTGGGTGGCGGCATAGACGCTGACGTCATAGGTACCGAGGCAGTCCACGCCGATGGTGACCAGGTCGTCGAGGTCGGCCTGCTTGAGCTTGACCAGCTCCGTCAGCGCCCGCAGCTCACAGGGTCGCAGGACCACGCCGATCCGCTGCCGGGGCTCGCGGACGGAGACCCGCCCGGCCAGGCGCGCGGCGTTCACGCCCATCACCGGCGCCAGCGGATTGGCCTTATCCAGCATCTCGGGATCGGACACCAGGGCGGGCGTGAGCGCGCCATGGGGCGTCTCCATGGGCACCAGAAGCGAATCCACGATATCGGCTTCGAGCAGCTGCTTCAGAAACCCCTGTACCGCGGCCAGCGTATCGTCGTTCTCGACCGGAATCAATGTTCTCATTACATCTCCCCTGTTCATCGGTAGAGCCAGATGCCCGGGCAGGCTGCGCCCGGCGGCCTCCGTCTGTCATACCTAGGCTAGACAGCCCACTCCCGACGCATCGGGTTGGGCCCTTTCTCCTTGAGGAACTCGGTCATCTCGGTGACGGTGTCGGCGAAGCGCTGCCCCTCCGAGGCGGAGATCCAACGGAGCCAGACACGATCCTCGTCGATACCGGCGTCCTTGAGGATCTCCTTGAGCGCGACGACGCGCCGACGGGCCTTGTAGTTCCCCGACTGATAGTGACAGTCACCGGGATGGCAACCGCCGATGAGGACGCCGTCGGCGCCGTCCAGCAGCGGTTTGAGCACGTAGGTGGGGTCGACGGAACCGGAGCACATCAGGCGAATGATCCGCACGTTGGGCGGATATTGAATGCGCGACGTGCCGGCCAAGTCGGCGCCAGTGTACGTACACCAGTTGCAAAGAAAGGCGACGATCTTAGGTTCGAAATCAGTCTCAGCCATACTATCTCCTAAATCACTAGCTGCTTATCAACGCGTCCACCTGGGCCAGCACCTGCTCGGCAGTGAAGTGCTGCATTCGGATGGCGCTAGAAGGACAGGTCGCGGCACAAGCACCGCATCCTTCGCAGAGCACGGGGTTGATACGCGACACGCGCCACAGCTCATCGAGGGCTGGCGCGTCATAGGGGCAGACCTCGACGCACATACCACACCCGGCACAGAGCTCCTGGCTGACCACGGCTGTGGCCGACTCCACGGGTACGGAGCCACGAATGGAGGGGATCAACGCCGAGGATGCCGCCGCCTTGGCCTGGGCGACGGTGTCGGAGATGTCCTTGGGACCCTGACAGCACCCGGCGAGGAAGACGCCGGCTATAGCCGTGTCCACAGGCCGCAGCTTGGGATGGGCCTCGAGGAAGAAACCATCAGCAGAGCGCGGCAGCTTCAAGAGCTGCGAGATCTTGCTGGTGGTGTCTCGGGGCTCCATGCCAACAGCGAGGACCACGAGATCGGCCTCGTAATCGACGGGCTGCCCGAGCAGGGTGTCCTCCGCCACCAAGACCACACGACCAGGGTCACCAGGTTTACGGGCGTCTCGACGCCTGTAAATCTCCGAGACGTTGCCCCGCCGGTAGCGAACGCCCTTGCTGCGCGCCTCGTCGTAGAACTCCTCCGAGCCCTTGCCGAAGGTGCGCACATCGATGTAGAAGACGGTCACCTCGGCATCGGGCAGCATCTCGCGGACCAGCCGGGACTGCTTGGCCGTGTACATGCAGCAGACGCGGGAGCAGTGGGGATTGCCCAACTGGATGTCGCGGGATCCGACGCATTGGATGAAGGCCACGCGCTCCGGCGTGCGGCCGTTCACGGTCAGGTCCCCTTCCAGGAGGCGCTCCTCCATCTCCAGGGAGGTGATGACGTTGGGGTAATCACTGTAACCGAACTCGGGTTCGCGATCGGGGTCGAAGACATCATAGCCGGTGGCCACGATGATCGAGCCGACGTTAACCGTGCGATCCTCTAGCTCTCTCTGCTCCTGATCCTCCGCACCCGTAACGGTCACCTCGAAGTTCCCGACATAGCCATCGACCTGCTTCACCTCACTGTTGAGGAAGACGGTGACGTTGGGATGGTCCTGGACGCGCTCGATCAGGGGGGGCAGCAGGTCCGAGACCGACTCCAAGGTGGGGAAGGTGCGGTTGAGATCCGCGACACGCCCACCGAGATGGTCAGCTTTCTCCACCAGGTAGGCCGGTAAGCCTGTATCCGCAACGTCGAGCGCCGCGGTCAGACCAGCAATCCCACCGCCGATGACGAGCACCCCAGGCGTGACGTCGACCTCCCGGTCCCCGAGCGGCTCGAGGTGAGCTGCCCTGGCCACTGAGGAGGCCACCAGCACCTTGGCCTTCTCGGTGGCCTGCTGCTTGTCCTTGTGCACCCACGAGCACTGCTCGCGGATGTTGGCCATCTCCACCTGGTAGGGGTTGACGCCCGCTTGCTCTGCAGCGGCGCGGAAGGTGGGCTCGTGCATGCGGGGAGAGCAAGACGCCACCACGATCCTGTTCAGGTCGTGCTCGCGAATGTCCTCCTTGATCAACGCCTGCCCGGGGTCTGAGCACATGTAGGTGTAGTCACGGGAAACGACGACTCCGGGCAAGTCCGCCGCTGCCTCGGCGACCTCCTCCACCTCTACCGTGGCAGCGATGTTCACGCCGCAGTGGCAAATATAAACGCCGATACGCGGTTCTTGTTCCATAGTCCTAACCACCTCGCCCAAAGGAATAAACCAAGAGGTCTACCCCTCATCTTCCGGTTTCGAGACGTCCTCCTCCAAGACCAAGTCAACCAACTCCATGATATCCATGACCTGGAGCTGTTCATCGAGCCCCTGGACCTTGACCGCATCCTCCAGGGTAAGGAGGCAGAAGGGACAGGCCACGGCTAGTACGTCGGCTCCGGTGTCGGCCGCCTCGTGCACGCGCTGGAAGGCGAGCCGCTCCTCCAGGTTGGTGCCCTCGACCCACATGCGGCCGCCACCACCCTCGCAACAGAGGCTGCGCTCGCGGTTGCGATCCATCTCCACCAGCTCGGCGCCGGGTAGGGCCTCGATAATCGCGCGGGGCTCGTCGAAGATCTGATTCTGCTTGCCAAGGAAACAAGGATCGTGGTAGGTGATGACCTTCTTCTCCCCATCCTCCGACGCCAAGCTGCCACCGAGCGTCAGCTCCCCCTCCTCGATGAGGTGGGCAAGGAGCTGGGTGTAGTGGAGGATCTCCATAGGCTCGCCGTCGGCGTGATCCAGGTCGTACTCGTTCTTAAAGGTGTTGAAGCAGTGCGGCGACGTCGAGACGATCCGACGGGCTCCGACGCTGCGGAGCATCTCGCCGTTCTCCTCGACCAACATCTCAAACAGGCCAACCTCCCCCATGCGGCGGACCTCGTTGCCACAACAGGTCTCGTCGGTGCCCAGGACGCCCACGTCCAGGTCGGCGCTCTCGAAGGTGCGCATCAGAGCGCGAGCGACGGGCTGGACCCGGTTGTCGTACGAGGGGATGCAGCCAACGAAGTAGAGGAGGTCGCACCCTTCCTGGGCTGCCTGCTTGGCCTGCTCCAGGCTGTCCTCGATACCCTCAGCCCAGAGATCTCGGTCCTGGCGGGCCATGCTGCTGGGGTTGCCCTGACGGAAGATGCTCATCAACGCTGTGCCAACCGTCTCGGGGATGCGACCGCCCTCGACCAGCTCACCGCGCAAGGCGATGATCAGCTCTGCGGGCTGGACGTCCTTGGGACAGCGTTCGACGCAGGTGAAGCAGGCGGTGCAATCCCACAGATCCTCGTGCACATCCAGGTCCACGTCCGAATCGACCAACATATGGTAGATCAGGTCACGGATGTTGAGCGTCGTCTTCCGCGCCACCGGGCATCCGCCGGTGCACTTCCCACATTGAATACAGCCGAAAAGCTCCAACTGTTCGGCCATTTTTGCTGTCTTCAGTGCCATATCGTTCTCCTCCACCACCTCTAAGCGGGCACGGCTTCCCTGGCTCGGACCAAGGCCCTGAGCGCAGAGGAAGCAGCGGCTTTCGCCTGAGCAACTGTGTCTGGGATATCCTTGGGGCTCTGGCAACAACCAGCCACAAAGATGTTATCCACGTTCGTATCGACCGGGCGCAGCTTCAGATCCGCCTCCTGGAAGAAGCCATCGGGAGAGCGGTCCAGCCCCAGCGCTTCAGCAACCTGTGGTACGTCAACACGGGGCACGACGGCCGTCGCCAAGACCACCAAATCGGCCTCAACCTCGATAGGCTCGCCCAGTGTGGTGTCCTCGGCCAGCACCACCAGCTTGTCGCCGCGCCGGTAGATCTCAGAGGGCTCGCCTCGACGGTAGTTTACCCGCTCGTGCCTGACGCGATCGTAGAATTCCTCGTATCCCTTGCCGAAGGCCCGTACGTCCATGTAGAAGACAGTGATGTTGGCCTCGGGAACCTTCTCGCGGATCAAGTGAGCGTGCTTGGCGGTATACATACAGCAGACCCGCGAACAGTAGGGGACGCCGGTATGGGGATCTCGAGAGCCCACGCATTTGATGAATACAACGTCCTTGGGCTTCCTGTCGCTCATGACGACGTTGCCACGTCGATCCTTCTCCGGAACGAAGACCTCGCCCTTCGATGGACCGGATGCATCAGAGAGCCTCTCGAACTCGATGGCCGTCATCACCTCTGGGTAGACGCCATAGCCGTACTCCGGCTTGGTGTGCGGATCAATCAGGTCGAAGCCGGTGGCCACGATGATGGCCTGCACATCGAGGTCGACGAACTCGTCCTGCTGCTCGAAATCGATGGCGTCGGCCGGACAGGCATCTTTGCACTTGAACGTCCGACCGCAAACCCCACGCGTCAGGTAGAGGCAGGTCTCGGGATCGATGGTGTAGACGAGGGGCACGGCCTGAGGAAAGGGGACGTAGATGGCCGATCGATTGGCGATGCCCTCGTCGAAATCGCTGGAAATGCGGTCCTTCATCCGGCACGCCTCGGCACAGTCGCCACAGCCTTTGCACGTGTCGGCATCCACGTAGCGAGCTTTCTTGCGCACGCGAACGTGGAAGCCGCCGCCATCTCGCTCCACAGAATCGACCTCGGAATAGGTCATCAGGTTGATGTTGGGATGCTGATCCGCATCCACCATCTTGGGCGTCAGGATACACGAGGAGCAATCCAAGGTCGGAAAGGTCTTGTCCAGCTGGGCCATCCGGCCACCGATGGATGGCTCCCGCTCGACCAAGTAGACGGGGAACCCCGCATCCGCGATGTCAAGCGCAGCCTGGATACCGGCGATACCGGCGCCGATGATCAGGGCTGCTGGTTTCTGTCTTTCCATAATCTACACCCTTCTCGCCGTCCAGCCTCAATGCTCGGAGCTGGAGGGCTATCTATCTAACCTATGCCGGGCTCTTCATCGTCACAGCATCGAGCATGCGGTAGATGCTCGGGATGGTCGCCCCCCGCCGCCGCGTGGCCTTGTTGGGGCAAGCGACGAGACAAGCCCCACAACCCTGACAGAGCACCTCAATGACCTCCGCCGTGTGGGCCCCAGGCTCCAGGACGCGAGCGCCGTAGGGGCAGATCTCGACGCACTGACCGCACGCGGTGCAGAGACGTTCGCTGACCTCCACGGGCGGCAACGGAGCCCTGAGCTCCTGCTGCTGCAGCAAGGCAGCAGCACGCATCGCGGCTCCTTGAGCCTGGAGAATGGTCTCGTCGGAGAACCGCGGCGAGTGCGCCAATCCGCACATGAAGAGACCCTGCTTGGTGAAGTCGAGGGGCCTCATCTTGGGATACTCCTCCTGGAAGAACCCGTTGTGGTCGAGCGGCACCTCCAGCATGCGAGCGAGATTCTGGGTATCATTGGGGTCGATGCCGGTGCTCAAGACCAGCAATCCGGCGTCAAGCTCCAGGTCCTCACCACTGACGGGCTCTTGAAGGCGAATGCGCAAACCGTCATCCTTGGGTTCGACCTGAGGCTTGTCCGGCAGCTCGTAGCGGAGGAAGACCACGCCCTTCTGGCGGGCCTCCCGATAGTAGTCCTCGCGGAAGCCGAAGGTGCGCATCTCTCGATAAAGGACAAAGACACGGGCGTCGGGGTTCTGCTCCTTGATGCGAAGGGCGTTGGTGACGGCTTTGGTACAACAGATGCGGCTACAATAGGGACGGTCTGGCTCCCGCGACTCGACGCACTGGATCATGACCACGTCTGAGGGGAGATCCTCATAGGCATCAAGCCTCTTCTCCAGCTCCCGCTGGGTGACGACGTGGGGGCTCTCTTCGTAGAGATACTCGTGGGGCAGCACCTCGTGGCCCCCGGTGGCGACGATGATGGCACCGTGGGTGAGGATCTCCTCCCGTCCCTCGGCGGGGACTACGGTCGTCTGGTACTGGCCGACCCAGCCGGTGACGTCCGCCACCTCGGCCTCTCGGTAGACGTGGACGTTATCGTGACCCTCGATCTGATCCATCAGAGAGGTGGTGAAAGCGACCGGATCCTCCCCAGTAATCGTGTAGCGCAGCTCGCGGAGCTGCCCCCCCAGCTGATGGGAACGCTCCACGAGATCGACCTCGTGGCCCAGATCGGCCAGGTGGAGGGCAGCGGTCATGCCGGCCAGTCCGCCACCGATGACCAGAGCTCGCTGGGACAGCTCTCGGTCCTCGAACTGGACCGCCTGGCCCATCCGAACGCCAGCGACGGCCATCTCCAGCAGGTCTTTGGCCTGAGCGGTGGCACCGGTGCCATTACCCTGATGGACCCAAGCGACCTCGCCGCGGAGATTGACACGCTCTAGCAGCGCGGGGTTGAGACCGACATCGCGCATCACGCCCTCGAAGGCGGCCTGGTACTCCCGGGCAGGGCAACCAGCGATCACCACTCGATTGAGCTCGGCGTCCTGGATCGTCTGGGCGATCTGTTGGCGGCCACTGAGGAGACAGGCGTTGTCCATAGTCTGCACGAGCGCCACATCCTGGAGGCCCTCGGTGTACTCGGCGAGCTCCTGCAGGTCCACGACCGAACCGATCTCACCACGACAATCGCATAGGAAGACTCCCACGCGGGGCCATTCCAGGCTCAGGTTCCGTTCCTCGGTCGCCTGGGGCGCCTCGGTCGCAGGCTGTACCTGGTCATCGGCGGATTCGGCAGCCGGTCCCACGAGGCGAGCGGCGCTGGCGGCCACGGCCGAGGCCTCGACGACGGTCCCGGGAATGTCCTTAGGTTCGCGGAAGGCGCCGCTCACCAGAATCCCGGGCCGCGAGCTCTCGGTGGGATGGAAGGTGCTGGTGACGCCGAATCCGTAGTCGTTGAGATCGACGTCCAGGGCCTCACCGAGGTGCTGGAAACCCTGAGGGGGCTCGAAACCGACGGCAAGGACCACCATATCGAAATCCTCTTCGTGGACGGTCCCGTCGGCACCGACGAAGTTCAGGCGCAGATCACCGGTCTGTTTATAGTCGTGGATGGAGGAGACCATGGCACGACGGTAGTTGACACCGGGCGTGGCCTCGACCTGGTCGAAGTACTCGTCGAAATCCTTGCCATGAGCGCGGATGTCCATAAAGAAGACCGTCACGTCCAGGTCAGGGTCCAACTCCTTGGCCACCTGAACCTGCTTGGCGGTGTACATACAACAGACTGATGAGCAGTATCCACGGTCGATGGAGGGATCACGGGACCCGACACACTGGATGAAGGCGATGCGCTCCGGCTTCTCACCGTCGGAAGGCCGGACGATGTGGGCCCCGGTGGAGCCGGAGATGCTGGCCATACGCTCAAACTGGATGCTGGAGAGGACGTTATCGTAGTGACCGAAGCCGTACTCGCCCTTGAGGCCGGCATCGAAGGGCTCGTAGCCGGGGCTCATAATGACGGCGCCAGCGGGGACCTCCTCGGTAACCGCCGCCATGTCGAGATCAATGGCGTCGGTGGGGCAGACGTCAACGCACTTCCCGCACCGGGTGCAGTAATCCATATCGATCACGTAGGCGGACGGTATGGCGCGGATGGGCGGCTGATAGATAGCCTTCTGCGTGTCGATGTCGCCCTCGTACTCGTGCGGGCGCTCAATGGGGCAGACCTCGGCGCAGAGACCACAGTTGTTGCAGCGCTCGACGTCGACGTAGCGCGGCTTGCGCCGCACGGTGACCTGGAAGTCACCCGGCTCGCCCACCAGATCCTCCACCTCGGCATAGGGGAGTATCTCGATGTTGTCGTGGAGGTCGCATTCGATGGTGGGACAATAGGCGGCACGTCCCGGGAGCATCAGGCAGATGCCACAAGAATCGGTGGGGAACGTGCGGTCTAATAAGTGCATAGAGCCGCCGATGCCCGGCGCGCTGTCCACCAGGTAGACCTTCCGCCCGGCCTCAGCCAGCAGGAGCGCCGACTGCATACCGCCGATGCCGGCGCCGACCACGAGGACAGCTTGACCCGTCCCCGAGCCGCTCTTGTTCAGCCCGCCCTGGGGCTGACTGTTCTCAGTCTTGGGAGATCCGTTGTTATCGCTCATAGATCCTCTTGCACCTCACGGCCTGTCGAGCAGGGGCGAGAGGCGCCCCGCCCTACATCCATTCTGTCGGGTAACGAATTCAGCTAGAGAAGCCCCCGCTCGCGAAGCAGCGGTCGAGGGTCGACGCTGTGCCTGCGGAGCCACTTTTCCACGTTGGGGAGGCCAAAAGCCAGGGCCATCAGCTCCGTCAGGTAGAAGACGGGCATCTTCTCCCCAGGGGGGAGGCCCTGACGGGTATCCAGGTTGATCTCACACATGCCGCAGGCCGAGACAATGCAATCGGCGCCAGCCTCGGCAGCCCCCTCGACGATCTTGGTGGACAACTCGGCCACGATGTCACCGCGGGCGAGCGTCATGCTGGCGCCACAGCAATCCACCTTGTACGACCAATCGATCGTCTCGGCGCCGAGGAGCGCCATGAGGCGGTCCATGGTGACCGGATGCTCCGGATCGTCCCAACCGGTCAGCTCCGGCGGGCGCACCAGGACGCAGCCGTAGTAGGAGGCTACCTTGAGCCCCCTCAGCGGTCTGGTCACTTGCTGTTCAACCCGAGACTTGTCCAGATCGCTGCTCAACACCTCCAGCAGATGGCGCGGTCGGGCCTCGCCCTGATAGCGGAAGTGGAGAATGCGCTCCATCTTCTCTCGCCAGGCCTGATCTTCACGCATCTTGATGTCGGCATCGCGACAATGCTGGTAGCAAGCGGGGCAAGGGATGACCATATCGAGCCCGGCATCCTGCGCGATGGCCACGTTGCGGCCCGGCAGAGAGAGGGCGAGCTCGTGGTCGAGGGTATGGGCCGACGAGGCACCGCAGCAGTTCCAGTCATCGAGCTCGATCAACTCGATATCCAGGGCCTCGCAGACGGCCTCGGTGGAGCGGCCAAACTCGACGGCCGTGGTCTCGGACGTGCATCCGGGATAGTACGTGTACTTGGTCGCCGTGCTCACTCGCTCACCTCCGTCTCCTGGGATGAAACACGAGTAGCCTCCTCGTAGAGGGCCTTGATCTCCTCCATACGCTTGATTCGGTCGGGAATAAACGAGAGCTTCCCGTTGAGCATAAGGTTGGCGCCCAGCTTCATATCCCCGAGCAAGCCCTGGAAGAAGACCGGAAACTCAGCCAGCAGCTCGCGGGTCTTGAACTCGGCTAACATAGAGACCTCGTGCATCCGGCCCCACATCCTGATGCTATCGAGGAAGGAGCGGTGGAGGGCGAAGATGGCGGTCTCGGGCGCGTAGTCCTCGTCAAGCGCCATCTGACGGAGCACGTCCATGACGGGCGCCAGGCGAATCTGATTGGGGCAGCGGGTGCCGCAGGCCTCACACCCGATGCACATCCAGATGGCCTTGCTGGCGAGCACCCTCTCCCTCTGTCCAAGCTGGATCATCCGCAGGAGCTGAGCCGGCTTGTAGTCCATCAAGTAGGCGGTGGGACAGCCGGCGGTACACTTCTGGCAGTAGAAGCAACTGCGAACATCCTCACCGCTGCGCGCCTGGATGACGTCGCTGAAGGTGAGGTCATCCGCCACAACGGGCGCTTCCTGACCACGTGCACTTGCATCCTTCATACATACCTCTCTATCTCTCAAGGACTCCGGGCCACTGCATCGACTCGGGGAGTCTCCACGTCAGAGTGGACAAGAGCCGGTTGGACTATACAAATTATAGCGAGATACGACTTACTTCGCAAATCCAAGATAAGAATCAGCTTAATATGATTATTGCCCCTAGAAGACGCCGGAGTTATCGACCAGCCAGAAGACCATGACGGCCATGTCGAGCGTCTCTCCGTCATCGGCGATGAAGTAATCCTCCAGCGTCACCTCGTGACGGAAGCCCAGGTTCTCGAAGGCCTTGACGACCTGGGGCTGGGTGAGGACCACCTCGGCGTACAACTGCTGAAGTCCCACACGGCGCGCGATATCGATCAGGCAGCGCAGCATCAACGTGCCGATACCCTGGCGGCGGTAATCGTGGTCGAGGAAGATGCGCACCCAGGCCAGGTGGCGGTGGAAATGCTCGCCGAAGTGGAGCGTTGCCTCCCCGACCATGGTGTCATCCACCATGGCGACGAGAGGGAAGACCTCCTTCAGATCGAGATCCTCGACCCAACCCCGCACGACATCCGGGTCGCCAGCGTCACTGCGGAAGTACTGCAGATCCTGATCGGACGCTCGGGCGAAGAGATCGACCAGGCTCTGCTCGTCCTCCTCCGTCAACGGGCGGAGCAGAAGCCGCTCGCCGGAGGGTAATGCCTTCAACTTCCTATAGTTCTCCAAGTTCTTCCAGACATCTGACATGCTCTTCCTCCCTCAATCCGCCAGGGGCAAAAGGCCCCGAAAACGCGATAGCTTATGTGCGGGCCGCATTCGCCTCTCTTCACCAGGTAGCTGACGGGGGCGTGACGTTCCCACCTCGCACCAGGCCCACCCTACCCCATCACCGCGTCCGCCATAGCCAGGATCTGCTCTGGCGTCCAATTATGTATACGACTTGCCTTGTTGGGGCAAGCGACTAAGCAGGCGCCGCAGTTCTGACAGAGAGCGGCATTGACCGTGGCGATGCGGCCTGACCCAGGGCCGGCGACGAACTCGAGCGCCCGAGCCTCGTAGGGACAGACCTCCACGCAGGCACCGCATCCCGAGCAGAGCTCCTCAACGACGTAAGCCACGGTGGGCTCCTGCGTCATCTCATCGTGTGAGAAGAGCTGCAACACCTTGGCGGCAGCGCCCGAGGCCTGGGAGACCGTCTCTGGGATGTCCTTCGGTCCCTGAGCGGCCCCGGCCAGGAAGACGCCAGCCGTCAGACTCTCAACTGGGCGCAGCTTAGGATGCGCCTCACTGAAGAAACCGTACTCGTCGGTGCCCACCCGGAGGACCTGCGCGACGTCGAAGGCCTCCGAGCTGGGCAACATAGGCGTGGCAAGAACGACCAGATCGGCGGCGACCTCGATGGGCTGATTACTGAGCGTGTCAGCGCCCCAGACACGCACGCTATCACCATCGCTGAAGATCTTGCTCACCTTCCCACGCAGGTAGAGGATGTCCTGCTCCTCCATCGCCGCCTGCACATATTCATCGTAGCCCTTCCCAGCGGAACGGATATCAATGTAGAAGACGTAGGCCTGCCCGTCCGGCACCCGCTCCTTGAACATCATCGCCTGCTTGGCTGTGACCATACAACAGACCTTAGAACAGTAGGCGACGCCTCGCTCCGGATCGCGGGATCCCGCACACTGGACAAAGACGACCTCCTGGGGCACCCGACCATCGGAGGGACGACGGAGCCCACCACCGGGACGCTCACCGTCGCGAAGCATTCTCTCGAAGGTGAGGCCGTCGACGACGTCCTGCAGCTCGCCGCCGCCATACTCGGGCAAGCGACGGAGAGGATAGGCATCCCAGCCAGTGGCGACGACGATAGCCCCCACCTCAACAGGGCTTTCAAGGTCCCCCGGGAGACTTCCGGGCGTCTGCTCCGAAGCCTCATCCTCCTGAACCTCATATTGAGCGACCTGGACCTCGAAGTTGCCGACGTAGCCCTCGACGGCAGCGACCTCCGCCCCGGTCACGATGTCGACGTTAGGATGCTCCAGGACAAGCTGAGCCTTCTGCTGGATCAGATCGGGGGCAGCCTCGAAATTGAGGTAGGTACCGCTGAGCTGGGCCATCTTGCCGCCGAGGTGACTCTCGCGCTCAACCAACAGCACAGAAAAACCGGCGCTGGCGATATCCAAGGCCGCCTGCATACCTGCGACACCTCCGCCAATCACCAGCGCCCGCTTAGTCAACGGCAGGCGGAAGGGCTCCAACTCCTCGTCCCGCTTGACCTTCTCGACGACCGTGCACACCATCTCGACGGCCTTCTCCGTGGCCGAAGCAGGCTCATGCTGGTGGACCCAGGAACACTGCTCACGGATATTGGCAATCTCAAGACGATAGGGGTTCAAGCCTACCGAGGATGCAGCACGGCGGAAGGTCGCCTCGTGCATCGAAGGGGAGCAGGCGGCCACGACCACGGCATCCAACTGATGCTCCTCAATGGCGTCCCGAACCAGCTGCTGGCCAGGCTCCGAGCACATGTAGCTGTAGTCGGTGGCAAAGACGACATCGGGATGGCGGCCAATCCGCTCGGCCACGGACGCCACGTCGACGGTGCCGGCGATGTTGATCCCGCAGTGACAGACGAATACACCGATACGACTCATGCCGCCTCCGTCGTGAGCGAAGTGGCGCCAACCGGCTCCGCCTCCGCCGTCTCGTCAGATCCCTCACCCACGTCCAGGGCCTCACGGGCGCGCTCCTGGGCTTGAGCGGCCTGGAACCGTGAGAGGACCTTGGCAGCCGCACCGGAGGCCTGCGCCACGGTCTCCGGGATATCCTGAGGCCCCAGCCCCGTTCCAGCCAAGAAGACACCAGGCACGCCGCTCTCGACCGGCGTCATCTCCGCGTTGTCTGCATTGTAGAATCCAAATTCGTCCACGTCAACACCGAGCATATGGGCGACCTGTCGGCTGCCCGCTGAGGGGATGATGGCCGATGCCACCACGACCAGGTCGGCGGTGATCTCCACCTTGCGACCGGTAAGGGTGTCCACGCCCCAGACCCTGACGTCGTCGTCGGTGGGGAAGACCTTGGAGACCCGTCCCCGGATGTAGACGGTGTCATCCTCCTCCATGGCCCGGTTGACGAACTCTTCATAGCCCTTGCCGCCAGCGCGGATGTCCATATAGAAGACGTAGACCTGACCATCGGGGACGCGATGCTTGTAGAGAATGGCATGCTTGGCGGTGTACATACAGCAGATCTTGGAGCAGTAGGGCACGCCGTGCTCCGGGTTGCGGGAGCCGGCACACTGAATGAAGACGATCTCCTTAGGCACCTCGTGGTCGGAGGGACGAATGATCTTCCCGCCCGTCGGCCCGGTGGCGGAGAGCATCCGCTCGAACTCCAGACCATCCATAACGTTGGGATGAGACATATACTCATAGGCCGCCACGGCCTCATCCTGATAGAGCTCATAACCGGTGGCGACGACGACGGATCCCACCACCTCCTCGATTATCTGGGGCTGCATATCGTAGTCGATGGCGTTCACATCGCAGGCCTTGGCGCACTTGCCGCAGGCGAGGGGAAAGAGCCCGAGACAGGCATCGGGGTCGAGGCAGTAGACGGCGGGCACCGCCTGCGGCGAGGGGATGTAGATGGCTCGGCGAGCCGCAAGGCCCCGGTCGAACTCGTTGGGGACGACGACGGGGCAGACGTCAGCGCAGTCACCGCACGCGGTGCACTTATCCTCCTGCACGTGACGAGGATGACGCTTGATGCGCACGCGGAAGCCCCCCGGTGCGCCGTCGCTATCCTCCGGATCCGGTGGGAGGCGATCAATGTCGACGACCTCGCTGAGCGTCAGTAGCTCGATGTTGGGGTGCTGTCCTACCTCGACGGTGCGGGGGGTGAGGATGCACTGGGAGCAGTCCAAGGTGGGGAAGGTCTCCGACAGCTGGGCCATGTGCCCCCCAATGGCAGGCTCCCTCTCGACCAACAGGACCTGATAGCCGCTGTCGGCAATGTCCAAGGCAGCCTGCATGCCACTGATGCCGGCGCCGATGACCAGAGCACGATAGTTCATGACTTAGAACCCCAAGCTACGTAGCGTAGTGGAATCGTCTTCAACATCTTGGACGATAGAACGAAGCGGGGCACAGACCCGCTGTGAGCACCGGAGGTCTCGTCTCTAATGCCGCGGATCACGGATCCGCTGGGAGCCCGAGGGAGGGTGTTATCCATTGCTGCTCACCTGTGTTTTCTCGAATGCGGGACGGGGATCCACGTAGTGATCCTCAAGTCCCCAGGTCTCCTCCGGCAGGCCAAGGGCGACTGCCATCAGCTGCGTGAAATAG
This sequence comes from uncultured Anaerolineales bacterium, assembly GCA_964514285.1. Classification (GTDB taxonomy): domain Bacteria; phylum Chloroflexota; class Anaerolineae; order B4-G1; family B4-G1; genus SKLM01. The sequence goes on from CAZEQC010000016.1 coordinate 22,414, forward strand.
AGCACGGGCAAGCCCTCACCAGCGCGGCTCATCTCGGTCTCGCGCTGCGGGAAATCGAGGTTGAACTGACAGAGCGGACAGGCGGTGATCATCAGGTCGGCGCCGTGCTCGCGGGCAGAGGCAACAATGTCCTTAGCCAGCGTCTTGGGCACATCGGGCTCCTTGACGATCAGATACGAGCCACAGCACTCGACGTTGTAGGGGAAATCGACTGGTTCCGCGCCGAGCGCCTGCACGAGATCGTGGAGGATGTGAGGGTCCTCCGGATCATCGAGGCCGATCTCGTCATAGGGGCGGAGGAGAAGGCAGCCGTAGTAGGGTGCCACCTTGAGGCCAACCAGAGGACGCTCCACATGACTGGCGACAGGATCGGGCCCCTCGTCCCATCCTAGGTCATCACGAAGGATCTCCAAGAGGTGGGCGACCTGCACATCGCCCTCGTAGTCTTGCTCCGTGAACCAGTTGATGCGATCCAGCATCTCCTCGTCGCGATCCAGGAGAGCCTGGGAGCGACGAAGCACGTTGAAGCAGATGGAACAGAGCGTGGCGACGCGTTCACCGGCCTGCTGGGCCTGGTAGAGGATGCGGGTCGGCGCGATGAGGGCCATCGAATCGTCCAGCATCAAAGGGAACGTGGCGCCGCAGCACTGCCACTCAGGGAGCTCATCGAGGGGTATCCCGAGCGCCTCCGCCACCGCTCTACCTGAGCGGTCGTAGTTCTTCGCTTTTGTGGAGAGTGTGCAGCCTGGAAAGTAAGGTATGCCCATGAGCTAGCTCCAATACCTGGGGTCCTCAGCGGTCGGTCACGGCAGCCGGCAAGCCGCGCATCGACCGATTGGCCCACCAGCCTACTTCATATACTTCCTACACCCACCGATGACGGCCAGCTGCGGAAGCTCCTGCAGAAGGTCCTCCGGAAGATCGTTCAGATCCAGCTTGGCCACTCCTTTGCGCAACGCAATCTGACGCAGCGCCTCCATCAGTCGAGGGAGGTCCACGCCCTTGGGACAGCGGGCGACGCAGGTGAGACAAGAGGCGCAGATCCAGATGGTGTTGGTCTCCAGTACCTCCTCCATCCCGAGCTGGGCCATACGGATGACCTGGCTGGGCAGGATATCCATCTGAGCCACAATGGGGCAGCCCGCGCTGCACTTGCCGCACTGGTTGCACGCTAGGAGATCCTGACCGCTGATCTCCTCCACCTGGTGCACAAAGCGCCCTCGTACTTTCTTGACGGATATCTCAGTTCTCATTGGACCTCCCTATCCCATCCGCAGATTGCGCAGATTACACAGACTGCTTTCACGCGCCAACCGAGCGTTTGGCCGAAAGCAAGGTGTTCTGGAGAAGCATGGCGATGGTCATGGGGCCCGTGCCACCGGGAACCGGCGTGATGTGACCAGCGACCTCCTTGACCTGATCGAAATCGACGTTGCCTATGACGCGATAGCCCTTTTCCGCCGTCTCGTCCTTGACACGGCTCCACCCGACGTCGATGACGGCAGCACCCGGCTTCACCCAGTCGCCCTTCACCAGGCCCGGCTCGTCGATCGCGGCGACGAGGATGTCGGCACGCCGGCTTATGCCCGCCAGGTCCTCGGTGTGAGGGTGGCAGACGTTGAGCGCGGCACCGCGGTGGAGAAGCAGGAGAGCGGTCGGAAGCCCGACGATGTTGGTGGGGCCGAGCACGACGGCCTCCTTGCCCTTGATGTCGACGCCGTACCGGTCGAGCAACTCGATGCATCCGAGGGGCATACAAGGGGCGAAGGTCGGCTCGACATCCTGGAGGGTGAGGCGGGCGATGTTGAGCGGATGGAAACCATCCACGTCCTTGTCCAGCGCGATGGCGGCCAGCGTCTGATCCTCGTCCAGGTGATCGGGAAGAGGAAGCTGTACCAGGATCCCGTGCACGTTGGGATCGGCGTTCAGGGCTTCGATCTCGTTCAGTAACTCCTCCTGGCTGATGTCAGCGGGTAGGTGCTGACCGAAGGCTCGCATCCCAGCCTGCTCACACTGGCGCTCTTTCATGCTGACGTAGGTCTGTGACGCTGGGTCCCCTCCCACCAGCACGGTGGCCAAGCCAGGCACAACGCCGTGCTCAGCTTTGAGCTGCTCTACCTCGCCCTTGACCTCCTGGCGAATGGTGGAGGACGTGGCCCTTCCGTCCAGTAACTCTGCTGTCATAGCTACTCCCTTGTGTTGTTCAATGGTAGATCTAGATCTCTAACCTACACACGTAGGTACGAGTCGGTATAGATGATCTCGTTCTGAAGCACCTGTACGGTCTTCCAGATCGCTTCCTGCTCTGGATCGTCGAGGTCGAAGTCCTCCGGCTGGGGATCGTCCATCGCTTCAATGCGATCGTGCAACTTGATGAGGGATTGGCCCAAAGCGGTGGAGTCGTCGCGCTCCTTGACGATGCGGATGAATTCCATCAGATCCTCATCGAAGGGGTCGGCGATGATCATATCGATGCCGGCGCCCATAATCATCACCTGGTAGACCCGGTTAAGCAAGGGACGCATCTCGTGCGGGACGGCGTTGGAGACGTTGGAGAGCCCAGCGTTGGTCTTCGGCGCCGGATCCCAGGCCACCTTGAGCATACGGACGGCATCGAGGAAAGGAGGACAATACTCCTGACACCCAGAGACGGTGAGGACCAGGGGGTCGATGATGAAGTCCTCCATGGGGAAGCCAACCTCCAACATACGGGGGATCAGCTTCTCGATGGCGATGGTGACACGTTCCTCGGCGCTGACGGGGATCATGCCGGACTCCATAGTCAGCCCGATGAGACGGGTGTCGTACTCCGCAGCCACGAGGGGGACCGCCTCCAGCGAATCCTCCTTGGCGGAGACAGAGTTGATGATAGGCTGAGCTTTGGAGACAACCTGACAGGCCGCTCGTATGGCATCCAAGTTGGTGGTGTCGAAGACCAAAGGGACGTCAACGACCTCCTCGACGGTCTTGACGAGCCAAGGCAGGATCTCCTCACCCTCTCTCTTCTGAGGGCCGATGTTCAGGTCGACGGCGTCGGCGCCAGCATCCACCTGGCGCACCGCCATATCCTGGAAGAACTTCTCATCCCGCTCCTCAATAGCTCGCGCCACCTTGGGCGAGACGACGTGGATATTCTCACCGATGATATACATGTTTACTCCTCCTGGGTTGACGTCTATCCTCTTACTGGACGTTTGAACGTTGGAACGTTTGAACGTGAACTGTCGTGCTGCCACCCTCTTGCTTTCTACCCCGTGCCCCCGTCGTACAGCATGTCGTCAGCAATCTCCCGCACTGCCTGATAGAGACCCGTGTCCGCCGGGAGCTCTACGAGCGGCCGCCCGGTGAACTCGAACTCCGGCATAGAGGGCTCCTCGGGCAGGGTGCCAATCAGGTCGAGGCCAGCCTGGTCAATGGCCTGGGCCAGCGGCTCGGGCACGGCCCCATTGGCATTAGGCCCGGCGCTGCGCAGGCGATTGAGGACCAGGTAGACGTGCCCCACACCGATTTCAAGCTCAGGGACCATATCCTGCATCCGCTTCGCCGTGATCAAGCCGCGCTGGGTGGGATCGGTGACGAGGATGAGCACGTCGACGTCACGGGTGGTGCGTCGGCTGAGATGCTCCATCCCCGCCTCGTTGTCGATCACGACGTAGTCATACTGTTTCTCCAGGCGATCGAGAATAACGCGCAGCATCTGGTTTGCCGCGCAGTAGCAGCCCGGTCCCTCAGGGCGTCCCATAGCCAACAGATCGACCCGCTCGCCCTCGACCAACGACATTTGCACGTGGTAATCGAGGTAGTCCTGCTTGCTCATGCCTCCAGGCATGGAGCCGGCCAGGGCTCCGCTGGTCTGCACCTGATCCAGCATCTCCTCACGGATCTCGCCGATGGTCTGATAGAGCTTCATACCGAGGACGAAATGGAGATTGCTGGCCGGATCGGCGTCGATGGCCAGGATAGCCCCTGATCGCTCCTCGATTAAGTAGCGGACGAGGAGGGCTGCGACCGTCGTCTTCCCGGTGCCGCCCTTACCAGCCAGTGCAATTGTTGTGGTCATCGTCTCCTTATACCTGCCATTTCTAGTCTCTTTAGACCCAGTATGTTCGCTTTGAATCGCCCGATCCAGGGCGGTGTCGGGGATCTGGCGATCCCCTTGGAGCAATCTTGGGTCTACTGAGTCTCACATAGATCTGATTCCTCACGCAGGCTCTCCCTCCATGACGCTGGTCACCGATGGGAACTTATCGGCATCGGTATGTGGTAAGAAGAGGGCGGCGTTGAATTCGTCGAAGAAGGAGTTATCGGCCGAGAGCTCCAGGTAGGTCATCATGTCGCCCACCTCGGCCACTCGGTCACGCATCTCCCGAGAAAGGAGGGCCATGTAGGCCCCGCGCACCGACGTGTTGCCCAGGAAATGGAAGCTATCGTACGGCATATCGGGCAGCATGCCGATCTGGATCCCTTTCTCGACATTGATATACTGACCAAAGGCTCCACCAATGAGCACACGCTCGACGACGTCCAGAGTGAGGCCAACGCTACGAGCCAAGATAGAGAAGCCGGCATAGATAGCCGCTTTGGCGCGCATCAGGTTGTCAAGGTCGACGTTCGTAATGACGATATCCTCGCCAGAGTGGGTCTCCTCGCCCCAAGCGACGACGTATTCAGCGCCGTGCTCGCCCTCCCGCACGCGATCGGCGGGCAACTCAAGGTTGACGTTGCCGCTCTTGTCGATGACGCCGGAGACGAACATTTCCGCCATTAGGGAGATGAGGCCCGAGCCACAGAGCCCGCGAGGCTTCTGATCGCCGATGACGCGGTAGGTAGCCTCGTAGGTCTGGCGGTCGATCCAGACCTCCTCCACGGCGCCGACGGTGGCGCGCATGCCGTCCACGACACCAGCGCCCTCGAAGGCGGGCCCCGCCGAACAGGCGCAAGCGATGAGCCAGGAGCAATCGCCCAACACCATCTCGCCATTGGTCCCCACATCGACGAACAGGGTCAGTCTGTCCTCTTCCTCACACATACCGGAGCTGATCACGCCGGACGTGATATCGGCGCCGACGTACGATGCGATGCCGGGTAGACAGTCGATGGTCGCTGCCGAGTTGATGCCCAAGCCGATCTCCCGAGCCTCGAAGGGAGGCAATTGATTGACCACGGTGATGAAGGGCATCAGACGAATAGTCTCGGGCGGGATACCGGCGAATAGATGGAGCATGGTGCTGTTGCCAGCCACCACAGCCTTGTAGATCTGGTCGGGACTGATGCCTCGCTCCTCTGCCGCCTGCTCCAGCAAGCCATTGAAGGTCTCGACGACCAAGCGCTGAAGCTCCCTCAGATTGTCCTGGCCCTTCGAGGCGTAGATGATGCGCGAGATGACGTCCTCGCCGCGGGCGATCTGACCGTTGTAATCCGCCTTCTGGGCCATAACCTCGCCGCTGATGAGGTCGACGAGCCAGACAACATTGCTGGTGGTGCCGATGTCCATCGCGACGGCCCAGAGGCTCTCTAACTGCTCTCCGGGTAACACGTCGATCAGACGAGGTGGCCCTTCCGGTCGCGACCAACTGCTCAGCTCAACGACGGCGGTGACGGTCCAGTCGCCCTGACGGAGGACAGGCCCCAGCCGGCGCAAGACAGGCAAGGAGACCTGCACGTCCTCAAGGTCGTAGCGTCGCAACAGCTCATGCTGAAGGCGAGACCAGTCGTCGGTCTGATCCTGCAGGCTGGGCGGATCAAGGGTCACCACGTACTTGCGGAGGGGTTGGTCGTGGACACTGTAGGGGAAGGGCAGCTCGACCTTAGCCGCCCGCTTACTGGTGTCCAGACGCCGCTCGATCTTCTCCTGCGGCGGCACGGTGACGACCACGTCTCCCTCAACGACAGTCTGACAGGCCAAGGCATAGCCCTGCGCCACGTCATCGGCCGCGAGGCGCTCCGTGGAGTGGCGACGGACGGTTCCCTCCTCAACGATGATGGCGCAGCGACCGCAGCGGCCCTGACCGCCGCAGGGCATATTGATGTCGACGTCAACCTCTTGAGCAGCATCGCTGATGAGCGTGCCACTGGGGACCTCGACCTCGCGATCAGCCGGCAGGAATCGGACTCGGCAGGTCGTCATCGGTTTGTCTGGGCTCACCATAGTCACAGACCTCTAAGGACTGAAGTTCTTACTAACCCAGTCTCTATCGTCAGACCTCAAAGACTGACTTCCCACTCCCCCGGTCTCCTACTCAGCGCTCCAGATCTTGAGATAGCCAGGCAGATCGACGGCCTCGCGCGGACCGACGAGGATCTCCCAGTCGGGCAACTCCTCCTCCAACTCGCCGAGGAGCACCGCCACGTGTCCGGGGATGATCAGTTTGCGGTGGTCCACCTTCTCGTTCATATTGGTCGTCCGGACCGCCTTGGCGATGCGCGCAGCGTCAAACTCGCCAGCGGCCCAAGCGGTGAGGACGCTCATACCCTCGGCTTCGGCGACCAGGAGCCAGGAGGGGATACCACTGCCGTCGACCTCGTTGGCCACCGAGAAATAGGTGATGGAGAAGTTGGTGGTGACCATAACGGGCGAATCGATTCCAGGGTCGTTGATCTCGTAGGCACCCGGCTCCACCTGGATGGGCTCCTGCGGATTGGTGTAAATGTTGGTGCGCAAGACGAGCAGGGGATAGACGGTGGCCGGGCTGAAACCATCGAGTACGACGAAGCCCGCGTACTTGGAAATCGCCTGAGACGCTGCGACGGGCACCATGTCCGGCTCATCAACACACTCCGCAGGGAAGCTAATGGTGGGGAAGCCCAAGGGGCGGAAGGTCTCGTCGATGGCCAGGCGGCGAATCAGCGTGTTCAAGGCCAAGCTGGAGTGCATATCCGAGGCCGCGGGATCGAGCACGACGCGATTGACGCCAGCGTCCTTGATCTTCTTCACTGCATCGGCAAGGGCGCTCATCGTCTCGGCCCGGACGGCGAGGGGGGTCTCGTGCTCCTTGGCCAGATCGGCGAAGGTCTCCCAGTTGTCGGGCGTAGCTCCATAGATCAGCGGCGTAGTGTTGCCAGCGGCCTCGAGACCCTTGGCCATCACGTCGGGGTCATCAGCGATGAGGATCAGAGGCACCTTGGCGGTCTCAAGGACAGCCTTCACAGCGTCGGCAAAGGCGTCGCCAGACCCGGTGGCCTGGACCGCCATGCCATCCAGCTCGAGGTCCATACCGACGTACTCAACCGCGTAGGTCATTGCCTCCTCGGTCTGCTGCTTGATCTCATCGAGGGGTTGATCGTCAAACACGCGGATGAAGATGCCAGCCTGGTTGAAGAAACGCTTCTCGTGACGGAAAAGGACGATCTCGTTCCCCGCCTCCACCTCTCGGCCGTTGGACGACAACGTGACGAGTCGGATGGGCGGCGCGCTGGACTCAGCGAGCTTCTCCTTGGCCTCATCAGAGACGTGAGGGCAGTCGTCCAGGTCAGCCTGCTTGGCCGCCAACTTCATGGCGAAGGCCAGACAGGTGGGATAGCCACAGTCCTGACAGTTGGTCTGAGGCAAGAGCTTGTAGATTTGGATACCCGAAAGTGCCATTGTATTACCTTTCTCCTTCTAAGGCTGATCGGGGTGCCTAAGCACCAGGGTGTCTCAGTTGTCTCCAGTCGTGTCTCTGGTCAGGAGACCAGAGACAACGGTTGAGACATCCCTGGGGCGAAGGCACCCACGTCACATCCTACGCCTCACCCCACAGCTCATCGATCATCTTGCGCGTGCGGCGCACCGTCTCCGGGTGGCGCAGCACTAAGATGTCGGCAGCCGACTCGACCAGGGTAGCAGACGTCACCGTCTCCCAGTTGATGGCCCGCTCCTCAAAGTCGCCCCAGGCCTCGGGGACGTCCTCGTCGACCTTGGCCTCCTTCTGGCGCCAGGCCTCCTTGCCAACGATGACGATCATGGGCAGCTGGGTCATGGCATCACCCTGCAGGGCAGCCAGTCGCAATCGCTCCATGACGGAGTAGCCGTACTCCATACCATAGCCCACACCAGCGCAGGTCGGATCCATCAAGATCTGATCCAGCGGGAGCCCCATATCGCTGACCAGGATATTGAGCTGCTTTGCCAGGTTGACGTCCATCGCCGTGCTGGCGATGACCAGCTGATCGTGCGCAAGGGCCGCCGCGACGATGGTGCGATAGTTCTTCTCCTCACAGAGCCCCAGCGCAATTCGCTCGCCAGCGGCCTCCTCGGCCACGGGGACGAGAAGCTCGTTGTCGGCCTCTACCTGCCCAGGACCGAGCACAATCAGCGGTAGACCTGTGGCGTCCAACACCTTGCGAACGGTGTCGCGCGCCTTCTCCGGCGTGTTCGGCTCCCCGTCGGCGTCCTCGAGGCTCAGCTGGAGCAAGATCAGATCGGCCCCACGCTCCTCGGCCGCCTTGGCCCACTCGGCGGGATCGTCCATCACGTCGTCCCAGGCCTCCTGCAGCACCGGGGACCAGTCCTCGGGCCGCTTATCCTGGATCTCGATGCTGACAGCGGGGCGGTGACCTACGTCTCCCTCGAAGCTGAGGAAGGGCAACGTGGTCTGACCGCCGACGGTGACGGTCTTACCGCGGGTGCCGCCCTCCGCCTCGGTGGCGCCCAAGGTGATCTCGCGGACCTCACCGGTCCACTTCTTCTTGGGGACGGTCACGTCAGTCTCTTTGCTCTCGCTCCACGGCTCGGTCTCCGGACGAGCGTGCTTGGTCGGCAGTCTGACGCCTTCTTCCTCCTCCGTGGGTTCAGGCTCGGCAACCTCCTCAGCCTTCGGAGCTGCTTTCTCCTCTGGCGGAGACGGCCTCTCCTCCAACTCTTCGGCCGGTGGCGCGGGGGCTGGGCGACGCTCCATCGTCACGTCACCGCCGAGCTCCCGGAGAGCGGCTACCATCGCGTCACGGAAGCGGTCGATGACGATGCCGGCGGTCATCTCGGCCAACTGCTGCATATCAGCAGCCTCGGGGGCCTGGACCTTGACGGCCCGTTCCGCAGCCTCGGCCTCGCTTGAGACAGGCTCGGGCTCGGCGGGGGCTGGTGCTTCAGCCTCCTCGGCGACCGCAACGTCCTCTTCTGCCTGCGGTGCCTCCTCCACAGGCTCTTCCTGTGGTTCCGCTTCCCCTGCGGGAGCTGGAGCCGGCTCCTCCTCGACGACAGCCTCAACCTCGGGGGCAGCCTCCGCCTCTACGCCTTCGATCTTCTCCGGCGCGACCCCGACGCCGCGTTCGCGAGGATCCATGGGGCCCATCTCAAGAACAGGGTGGTCCTTTTCTTGGACCCATTCGACCAACTCGTCAACGGTGTTGACGGTGCTCCCGTCGGCGATGCGGTCGATCAGATCAGGCACACCCTCCCGCTCAGCAACGGCTTGCAGCTCCTCACCCATCGTGTCCTTCAGGTACTTGGACATCCAGACGACGCGCTTGAAGCCACCGTCGGCATTGATGAACTTGGGGCTGGTCATGTAGTACTTGCCAATGCCCATGACACCCGGGGTCTGGACGCCGCCACCCGCCATCCCGGCCAGGGTGGAGAACTTCATACCAGCAGGAGTCATGTCCGGATCCTCACGGCTGATGACGATGGTGCCCTCAACCTCCGGGACGTAGACCATGATGCACTCGAAGCACCCACAGGACGTCATAGGGTTCTCCATCATCGAGTAGAGGGCAACGTTCTCAACGGAGCCCTGAGAGTTGCTCATAGCCGTTTCCTTGGTCCCGGTCCAATAGCCCAACTCCGAGTCGACACACTCACCTTTGGGAATGGGCTGGTTGGGGCCGGTGGGATTGATGCGGTTGGAAGCCTTGCAGTCGAGCCAGTTATAGGCGCCACAGAGACCCAATCGCTCGGGGGTCACGATGCAGACGTGAGTCGGGGCGAAGGACTGACAGAGGGTGCAGTCGTAGAAGGTCTCCACCGATTCATCGGTCATATCGGCAAGACGCGTGTTGCGGAACTCGTAGGCCTCGCGGGCCTTAGCTAGCCACTCGGCATGGAGGTCCGGGTCGGTGATGATGGTGACCTGAACCTTGTCGAGGATATTGCCGAAATCAGCGTGGAATCGGGCGTGGAAGATCTTGCCAAAATGCTCAAGATCGAACCCTTTTTCTGCCGCCTTCTTGGAGATGCGAATCCAGGCGATATCCCGCTGACCAATGTGCTGAATCCCCGAGCCAGCATTGGTGAAGTCGTGAATCTGGCGCTCCAGAACGGGCTCGAAGTCTTCCTCCATCTCCCGACCAGCCACCTCGACCAGGATGCCGAGATCCATCGATCCGCCCTCTTCCACCGTATCGAGACCAGGACCAATAAGCTCGATCTTGCCATCCTCAACCTCATCCATCGATCGCATGGTCAGATACTCGAAGGCACGGCTGCCCTTGCCACCGAACTCGACCCGCATATCGGCCCGTCGGACGACCTCACCCTCGAAGGCGGAGCCGTAGGCGATGGGCACCGGCACTTCGGTGATGCGGATCTTGACGCCACGAACCTCAATGGCCTTCTGAACCAGCTTGGCCGCTCGCTCCTTGTCGTCCTTGGCGTCGATCTGGTCCCAGGGCATGGAGATGACGTGCTCGTACTTGGTGATACCCGTCGGACGGATCTCAGGAATAACCGTATCGGCGATGGTGGGGAAACCGTAGGAGATGGCTCCTGCAGCAGCGGCGTACTTGAGATCGTCCACCTCGCCCAAGGCGAGGACGAAGGCGAAGACGCGGTACTTGTTGTAGAGCAGAATCCTGCGCCAGTCGCCAGCGCTCATGCCGCCGAAGGTCAGCGCCGAGCGGGTGGCGAAGCCGAGGGCGTAAATGGCCGAGAGGGTGTCCCGACCGAAGGGCACGATGTAGGTATCATAGCCCATCTCCACCCCCTCCTCCTGCAACTGGTCGATGATGGAGCGACCGTTGACGTTGCCGGAGAGGAAGGTGAGAATGCTACGCTGCTGAAGCTCCCGGACGATGCTGACTGCGGCCTGGTTGCTGCGCGCCTTACCGACGATGGCAGCGAAACCGGGCATACGACCATCAACGAGTTGAATACCCCAGGAGCGCAGTTGAACGTCATCGATGGGGCCGTTGAGGTGGCCATCGCCGGAGAAACCAGGGTAATCGGTGCTGCCAGCCAGTTCCAGGCCAGGATAAGGCTCCGGCTGCTCCCCGAGGACGAAGCGAATGCCCTCAATAGCCTCGGCGGCCAGCAGCGTGGCCTGGCCGCTGTCCAGGGTCTCGCCCAGGTAGGGCACCCAGTGAGCGGTATCGGGGACCGGATGGAGCAGGGTCTTGGCCCACTCCAGAACGGGCTCGAGATCCCCCAGGGTCTCTACCTTGTGTTCCAACATGCCGTAGGTAACCGGCAAGAAGTAGGCCGTGTTGGGGAAAGCAACCGTTGTATCGGCTCCTTTTTCGGCAATGGCACGATCAAGCAGCGCCTCCGCCTCGGCTACAATAGCGTTGGCGCCGCGCGTCGCTCTCGTTGCGATATACTTTGACATGTCCTTCCTCCCTACTCCCTACTCCCTGCGCCGTAGGCCGCCTCAATCCGCTCTTCTAGCGGCAGCTCAAGCAACTCCGGCATACGCCGGTCGCCGCTCTCGCCCCACTTGGAGGGATCGTACTCGTCCAGGCCCAGCGCCTCTCGCTTCTTGTCGATGGCTGCGATCGCCCGCCGGACGATCTCCTCCTTCTCCATTACGAACTCCAGCCTGCCGCCGACTTTCTCCTCCCAGCCATCGCTGAGGATCTTGGTCACGATCTCGCTGCCAGCGACGGGATCTTGGGCGCCCATAATGACGTAGGCACCAGAACCCACACAATAGGTGGCGATGGAGAGAGCCTTCTCGCTCATCCACTCCGGCGCCATGCCGACAGCCGGGATGTCCGAGATGTCTTCGCCCAAACCGGTCTCGGTAGCCATCTGTGAGAGCACGGTGAGAATGCGAGAATTGTCGACGCAGGAGCCCATATGGAGCACGGGCGGGATGCCGACGGTCTCGCAGACCTGACGGAGGCCAGGTCCAGCCAGCTCCAGGGCGGTCTCAGGCGTCATGTAACCGAGCTTGGCGCTGGCAATGGCGCCGCAGCCGGTCTCGACCACGAGGATATCGTTCTTGATGAACTCGGTAACGACGTAGTTGTGGAGCTCGTCGTGGCAGACACGGGCGTTATTGCACCCGATATTGGCCACCACGCCGCGGATGCGCCCGGCCTGGATGGCGTCGTTGAGGGGACGGAGAGAACCGCGGAACGCGCCACCTAGCGCGTAATCAATGTACTCGTGGGAGAACCCAGGCACCATGGGGCTCTTGGCATCGGGAATCCGGGTCTCTCCGCGCTCCGGGAATCGATCGATAGCGCGGCGGATGATCTCCTTGGCAATCTCCAGAGCTCTCGTCTCGTCGAACTCGATGTGCGTGGACCCTTCGATCTTCGCCTTGGGGGAGGTGGTGATCAGGTCGGTATGGAAGCGATCGGCTAATGGCGCCAGTCCCTGCATGATGCACTGGATATCGACCACCATAGCGTCGACCGCCCCAGTGAGGAGCGCGAGCTCCTGCTGGAGGAAGTTGCCGGCGAGGGGGACACCCTCGCGCATCAAGGTCTCGTTGGCTGTGCAGCAGACGCCAGCCAGCTGAATGCCCTCGGCGCCCTTGCTCTTGGCGTATTCGATCAACTCCGGATCCAAGGAGGCAGCCACGATCATCTCGGAGAGGGTTGGCTCGTGGCCGTGGATGATGACGTTGACTCGATCCTCCTGTAACACCCCCAGATTGGCGTCGGTCTGTACGGGAGCGGGGGTACCGAACAGAATGTCAGATAGATCTGTGGCGATCATCGAGCCGCCCCAGCCGTCACCCAGGGCACAGCGGAGGGCGTGATCGAGGATGTGCTCGGCGTCCTGGTCGTTGCCGACGTGGGTGCGGTGGAGCATCTCCACGACCTCGCGGTCGATGCTGCGAGGCTCGATACCCTGCTCGCGCCAGACCTCCTGCCGCTTGGTGGGTGCACGTTTAAGGTTATGGAGCTTACCCCGTGTGCGGCCAAACTCCTCAAGCGCTGCTAAGGCGACATCCCGAGCGAGCTCGTCGATGGATTTGTCCTCATCCTCGTCGTTCTTGGTGTCGACGTCAAGGTACCTAGCTACCTCGACCAGCTTGTGCGGATCACGGACCCCGTAGTCGGGGGCGTGCCCTTCGACGGCCTCCAGCAACGTGTAGGCCAGATCTCGACCGTGGTCTGAGTGCGCCGAGGCGCCGGCTGCCACCGCCCGGGCGAAGTTCCGGGCCACGATGGTGGACACTGTGGCGCCACAAACCCCGCGATCGGTCTTCCCTACCAGGCGGCATGGCCCCATAGAACAGTTCTTACAGCAAAGCCCTTGAGAGCCCGTGGGACAGGCCCGCACCTCGTCCGCTCGTGAGAAGCAGGTCTCCATCTCTAGGTCACAAGCACACTCCAGCAGGCTAATCGATGCTCGATCCCGACTGGCCTCTTCAGGCGTTCGTGTCTTTTTTCTCGCCATGTCTGATACCTATCCTTCCTAGTATTTGCGGAACTCGCCCGACATCTCCAGGTCAACCCGACTGGTCTTGGTTGTCCGGAAACCCAGTTTCTTCCACTGCGGATCTCGACGTTTCTCGGCGGGATGGACCAGTACAGGCATCTCCCCCTCGCCCACCGGGTAGCCGGCCTCAGCTAGAGCAGCCTCCAGCTTCGCAACGTCGATCTGGCCGTCCTCGTAGGTCACTAGGACTTGCTTCCAGGCCGAACTAGCGTAGACATCTCGGACACCTTCTAAGTTGACAAGCGCATCACGGGCCCTGAGCACGTGATGATCGGCCCACAACGTGGGTACATCGAGGACCACCTTTTCCATCGTCTCACAGCCTCCTTTGGGCGTTTGAACGTTTGAACCGTTTGACCATCATAGCAAGCCAATAGTGCTGCTTTCCACGGCCGTCGTCTATTTCTGGCAAGCCTGGCTCTTCAGATAAGCCAAGCGAACGAGTGTACAGCGAGCGTGGAAAGCCACCCTACCGCCGCTGTCTATCATAGTCCAGTGAACCGGTAGTCAACATAACTACCGGTTCACCAGTGTCCAGCCACGTAACCATTCACCCTATCCTGACGAATGGCCCAGGTCGAGCGCTCGACCTGAGCTGAGAGATCCGCCCTCGACATCGCGGCTGCAAATCCAGCCAGAGCGCGGGAGCTACAAGGTGAATGGTCAGCAAATCCTATCTCCTAGCCTCAGCGTCTACGAGAGACCCTGGACCTCGCCGGTCTCGACGTCGATGTCGATCTCGGTGAAGGCCGGACGGGTGGGCAGACCAGGCATGGTGCTAATCGGACCGCAGATGGGGAAGATGAAGCCGGCACCGACGCTGGCGCGGACCTCCCGGATGGGCAATGTGAAGCCCTTGGGCACACCCTTAAGCTTCGGGTTGTGTGAGAACGAGAGGTGGGTCTTGGCCATACAGAGCGGCAGGTGGCTGAGTCCCATCTCAGTGAACTGCTTGATCTTAGCCTCGGCGTCCTCGGAGTAAGCGACATCGTCGGCCCGGTAGATCTCCTTGGCGACGGTCTCGATCTTCTCCTTGATGGACATGTCGTCCTCATAGAGGAAGTGGAAGTTGTTCTCCTCTTCCTCGATGGCGCTGACGACGGCCCGGGCCAGATCGGCACCGCCCTCGCCGCCCTTGAGCCAGACCTCGCTGACGACGGCGTCGTAAGCACCGGTCTCCTTGGCGCGCTCGCGAATCAGCTCCACCTCGGCATCGGTGTCGCTATTGAAGCGGTTGATAGCGACGACGACGGGGACGCCGAACTTGAGGGCGTTCTCGATGTGCTGCAGCAAGTTGGGCAGGCCCTTCTCAAGAAGCTCCAGGTTCTCCTCGGTGTAGGCCTTGTCCAGCGGCTTACCCGGGACGACCTTGGGGCCACCGCCGTGCATCTTGAGGGCGCGAACCGTAGCGACCAGGACGACACAGTTGGGCGTGAGCCCGCTGACGCGGCTCTTGAGGTTCATGAACTTTTCCATCCCGCAGTCGGCGCCAAAGCCGGACTCGGTGACGACGTAGCCCTCAGGTCCGACCAGCTTGAGGGCGATCTTGTCGGCCATAATGGAGCTGTTGCCCTGCGCGATGTTGGCGAAGGGGCCGGTGTGCACGAAAGCGGGGCTGCCAGCCAAGGTCTGCATCATATTGGGCATGATGGCGTCCTTGAGGAGGACGGTCATCGCGCCAGCCACGTTCAGATCCTCGGCCGTGATGGGCCGGACAGGCCTGTCGACGTGGGTCTTGCCGCCGGTCTTGTTCGTGCCGACGATGATGCGGCCCATGCGCTCGCGCAAGTCGGCCAAGCCGCTGCACATACCGAGCGCGGCCATGATCTCGGAGGCGACGGTGATGTCGTACCCGGTCTCACGCGGAATGCCGTTGCTCTCGCCACCCAGGCCGACGATGATGTTGCGCAACGCCTGGTCAGAGACATCCACGACGCGGTTGATCTGCACGGAGTTGGGGTCGATGTTGAGGCGGAACATCTTTTCCTTGTCCTCGTCGCTCAAATCAGAAGGCTTTTCTGATTCGATCCCCAACTTCTCCAGGCGCTTCCGCATCGAGTCGGTGTATTCGTCCTCCGGGCAGAGCATCTTGGCCAGGAAGTCGGTGCTCCACTTGGCCTCCTTCATGATGCGGTTCTCAATGGCGGCGGCGAGCAGGTTGTGCGCCGCGCCCACGGCATGAATGTCGCCCGTCAAGTGGAGGTTGAAGTCCTCCATCGGCACGACCTGGGCGTAGCCACCGCCGGCGGCGCCGCCCTTGATCCCGAACGTGGGGCCCTGGGAGGGTTGGCGGATGCAGGTGAAGACC
This sequence comes from uncultured Anaerolineales bacterium, assembly GCA_964514285.1. Classification (GTDB taxonomy): domain Bacteria; phylum Chloroflexota; class Anaerolineae; order B4-G1; family B4-G1; genus SKLM01. Next base: position 38,310 of record CAZEQC010000016.1, read on the forward strand.
TTCTCGCCGATGTAGTGGAGTCCCTGGCTGAGGCCGATGGTGGTCACGGTCTTGCCCTCGCCTAGAGGGGTGGGCGTGATGGCCGTGACGTCGATGTACTTGCCATTCTCGCGATCCGCGAATTTCTCGAGAACGTCCAGATGGACCTTGGCTTTCCACTTCCCGAAGCGATCGATATCGTCCTCGGACAGGCCAACGCTCTTGGCTACTTCGACGATCGGGTGCAATTCTGCTGCGTGAGCGATCTCGATGTCGCTCGGTACGGGATAGACTCTTTCGACAGGCATGCTTCCTCCTTATGATGTTCCTGTGTTGAATGACCTCACGTGCGCAGCTAAGCCGCTTACGAACGTAAGTCCGAAAAGCTTAACCCGGACAGGCCGGGGTACTAACGAGAGTTGATTGTACAGCTGCCCGACACCGCCTGGGCCAGACCTGACTCAGGTTCCGGCGACGGACCCGAGCTAAGCGCGGCTCTAACCGCTTGACGCATAAGCTCTCCTGCCACTTGAATCAGCGGTTCGCCTAGATTGGGATCCACGCGCATGGCGGCTGAACAAGGTGAGTGATGGTGGAGAAGGCCAGCCCGCTGCGCTGCCCCCTCCACGTGCTCGCCCACCAATTCGCGGGCCACAGCCCGAGCAGATCCGCAGGCCGTGTCCCGCTTCACATCAACGTCCATGATCCTGCCACTCTCACACGTCATACAGAGCGCGGGCCGACCGAAATAGTGGGCAAACTCCGCTATCCGAGGGTCCTCATACGAGACTCGATGCTCACGGACATTGTAAGTGTCCTCGGTAAGAGAGCAAAAGGGCTTGGGAAAGACAGCCGTCACGTCCATCTTCGATAGTTGAGAGCGAAGCTGACGCGCCAGGCCATCGGGCAACCAAGCCGCATTGTCCACAGGCACGATGACCGAACGCGCCCCCGTTCGGTTAGCGACGCCCGGCACGAGCTGAGCCACGCTGGCCATCTGCGCGACAGATAGGACGAGATCTGCATCGGGAAGATCCAAGGGTAGAAACGTCAAAGGTGCATCCACGACTGGGGGGAGGTCCGAGGGAGCCCGCCAGGCCTCTATGATCCAAGCGGGGGGGGCAAAACGTCGAATGTGCCGCAGGATACGTTCCCCGTAGCGCCCCTGGTGCAGGACAAAGATCTCCAATCCGGAGGGTCGACGGCCTCGCCAGCTCAGCGGTTCGAGGACCTCCTCCAGCAGGTCGTCGACACGCCGGCTCTCCCTCATCTGTTGATAGTAGATGGAGATGCAATTGTCGTCCGGCGTCAGACCTATGACCTTGGCATCGGAGGCAGACGCCAGGCTCTTGGTCACCAACTGGCTCTGCTCCTCACCATCGGACTCAATGATGACGACGTCCGGGCTGACTTCGGACAGACGCTCAAAGACGTCGGGCCCGATAACGGCGGCACCGACGACCTCAATACCTGATCGACCAGAGAGAAGACTTTCGACCCCTTGCGCGAAGAGGGGTTGGCTGGCGAGGATAAATACGCGTCGCTTAGGCATAACCCCTTAGCTAGCACGCTAGCCGTAAACTGACTCCCAGTCAGTGAACTTACCAGGCGCTATTATACGTGTCTTCCATCGTTTCGTCTATAGCCCACATGGGCCATCTATGGTACCATAATAGCCCATTTGGGCTAGCCAGGGGCTCCTGAGCCCCCATAGAGCCAACAGATCCTCCAGCATGACCAGGGGAAACGCTAGGACCTAGCGATGGAGATCCTGGCAAGGGCATGCAGCGTGACGCCGCCGATCACTCAAGGGCCTCCGGAAGGCAGACGAGACCGTGCCCGACGGCGTAGGCCGCGGCCTCGGTGCGGTTCTTGACATCAAGCTTGGCGTAGATGCTCCGAAGATGATTCTTGACGGTATTGCGGGCGATGCCAAGCTCCTCGCCGATTTGCCGATTGGTGAACCCCTCGACGACCAAGGCCAGTACCTCACTTTCTCTCTCGGAAAGGATGGCGACGGCCTTGGTTTCTGGCACCGGACGGCTGCGACGGGCCAGCTGATTGAGCAACTTGCCGGTCATCCCTCGCGAGAGAGGGGCCTCACCCTCCCCGATGCGCCGTAACTGCTCGAAAAGCTCCTCAGGCTGAAGATCCTTGAGCAGGTAACCGTCGGCGCCACATTTGACCGCGGTGACGAGATCCTGTTCATCGTCAGAGACGGTGAGTATGACGACTTTCACCCCCGGCATCTGAGCCTTGATGCGACGGGTCGCCTCCAGGCCATCGCAGTCAGGCATACGGATATCCATCAACACCACATCGGGCCGCAGGTGCCGGGCCTCCTCAATGGCCTCCAGGCCGTCCCGCGCCTCTCCTACCACGGTGAAGTCGGGCTGGACGTCAAGAAGCCGGATCAGCCCCTTGCGGAAGAGCAGGTGATCGTCGACCAATAGAATTCGTAGCGGTTTCATCTAACCGCGCGACCGTCGTCTTCTCTTCGTCTCTTCTTCCTGAACAGAGCGTGCCTGAACA
>CAZEQC010000016.1:40920-57730 GCA_964514285.1 uncultured Anaerolineales bacterium
CCTGAACAGAGCGTGCCTGAACAAAGCGTGGCAACGGTTGAGGCGAGGGTCACAGACCCTCGCCTCAGCTTGCACGACACGAAAGGACCCCTTATATAATACCACGGCACCGTGCGTGGTCAACCCGGCGCCCCCCCGTCACATCTCTCGCTTCTCCATCCGACGCCTGGCAGCGCGCAGCACGTTGCGCATGAGCATCACGTTGGTCATAGAACCTGTACCCCCAGGCACCGGGGTGATGGCCCCAGCGACTTCCTTGACCGCATCGAAGTCGACATCGCCCACCCACTTGCCGTCCTTCTTGTTGAAGCCGAAATCGATGACGACAGCGCCCGGCTTCACCATCTCGGCTTTGATTAGCTCGGGGACCCCAACGGCGACACAGAGGATATCGGCCTCCCAGGTGACCTCACCGAGGGGATCGGTGTGGGAGTGACACATGCTGACGGTGGCATGGTGCTGCATCAGCAGGAACGTCATAGGACGGCCGACGATGTTGGAACGCCCGACGACGACGGCCCGTGCACCATCGATCTCGATCCCGGCACGTTTGAGCATCTCCAAGCCACCCAGGGGGGTGGCGGGCACCAGGTAGTCCTCCTCGCCAGCTGACCGGCCGACCGGCGCGGCTTGGGCCAGGCGCCCCGCGTTGATGGGGTTGACGCCATCAGCATCCTTCTCCGGCGCAATGGCCGACTTAATGGCAATGTCGTCGATGCCCTTGGGCAAGGGCTCCTGGACCATGATGCCACTGATGTCGCTGTTGGCGTTGAGCATACAGACGATGTCGATAATCTCCTGCTGGCTGGCGGTGGCGGGCAGGGCGCGCAGGGTGAACCCCATACCAGCGTTCTCAAAGGAGCGTTTGATCATCTTGGCATAGCTTACGGAGGCCGGGTCGTCGCCAGCGCGGACGACGGCGATGGTGGGCACGAGGCCATACCGCTCCTCGAAGGCGGCTACGTCGGCCACGATCTCTTCCCTCACCTCCTCGGCCATCGCCCGTCCGTCGAGGATCCTCGCGGAGGCAGTCGGTTCCTCGGTGGACATGGCAGGCTTCAGCAGGTCGACCCACTCCTGGGAATAGGCAGCGATCATCTCCTCGCTCCAGGCGTTCACAACACGCCGGTCGGACCGAATAGTGTCGATGAACGCCTCAACCCTCTCCGCCTCGCTGCCGTCAGTGCTGACGTAGGCGAGGGTCGCCTTGGTGAGCAGGGCATTGGCGGCCTGACGGCCGAGAGACTCAATGAGCCACGGTCGTATCTTAGAGTCAATGGTTGCTTCAATATCCACTTTCCCCTCCCGTTGTGCTAAACCGGCACGTTGACAATGACTTTGGTTCCTTCGCCCGGTTGTGAATCCACCACCAAGGAGCCACCCAACAGACGAGCGCGCTCGTGCATACCGATGAGTCCTAACTTGCCCGCGGTCGTTGGATGGTCCGTCAATGTGGGTGGGTTGAATCCCTTGCCATTATCCTCCACGGTCATCTTCACCGCACTGTCGGTGAGCTCCACCGTGGTGACGACGCGGGTGGCGTCCGCGTGCTTTCTAACGTTGTTCAGAGCCTCCTGTGCGATGCGGAACAGGGTCAGCTCCATCTCTGATGAGAGTCTTCTTTCCTCTCCTTTCACTCGGAACTCTGCTTGCAGGCTATCGTGACGATTCATCGTGGCGGTCAACTCGTCCAAGGTGGGCAAGAGTCCTAGGTCGTCCAAGATGGCCGGCCGCAGATCCTGGCTGAAGCGGCGGACGCGCTTGATGATATCGCCAGTGGCGGTCTGAAGCTGGCGGATGTTGGCAGCGCATTGTTCAGGCGAAAGATCCTCGGCCGTCGCCAGGGCCTCCAGGCGGCGAGAAAGGGCAACCAGGGACTGGATGGTGTCGTCGTGCAGCTCACGGGCGATGCGTCGGCGCTCGCTCTCCTGCGCCTGGGTGATCTGTCGGGCGTAGAAACGCATGTTCTCATACAGATAGGCGTTCTCAATGGCAATGCCGGCCTGACGCCCAACGGCGGTCAAGAGAGCTTTCTCTCTCTCTGAGAAGGCCTCCGCCTCATCGATGCTGAGGACGCTGAGGGCGCCAAAGGTCCTCTCGCCACTGACGATGGGCACCGTCAAGACGCTCTTAAGGCCGGCATCGACGAAGGCGGGAATGGCCTTGGGATAGGTCTGGTAGTTATCAATGACCACAGTCTCGCCGGTGACCATCACCTGACCAGAGAGGCCCTCGCCCTTGGAGACCGTCACGTCGGCGAGCTCCGGAGGGAGATGGTGGAGGTAGGGATAGCGAATGACGTTTCTCTCCTCATCCAACAGGGCGATGACCCCACCCTCGGATCTGGCAAGGTCGACGGCGATCTCCATGACCTTGGGAAGGACACGGTCGAGCTCCAGCTCGGAGGTCACCTCCTCGGTGACCTCGATGACGGCCCGCTCGATATGCAGCTGGCGCGTGCGCTCCTGATAGAGCCGCACGTTCTCGGCGAAGACGCCCATGGTGTTGCAGATCGTGTTGAGCAGCTCCTCGTCCTGGCGAAGAATGGGACAAGAGCGACGGTCGCCCACGAAGAGCAAGCCGTTGATCTCTCCCTTGGCGCGCAACGGACCTGCCAGCTTGCATTGGAGGTCCTCATGGCGGGCGAGCATTCGAGAGGACTTGAGACCATCCGACTCATCGAGGACCTCCGGTGGTAGGTTCCGCTGGGCGACCAGGCTGAGGCCTTGCCTCTCCTTCTCCAACAGGTAGATCGCGCCAGTCTGTACGCCGATGACGTCCAAGACTCTGTCCAAGATCTCGTCCAGCGTCTGTTCCAAATTGAAGGACTGGGTTAGAGCGGTCGTGACCTCGTTGAGTGTCTTGAGCCGGGCCACGGCATCGCGCGTATGACTTGGTTCAGGTTTTTGGGTCGCTTTGTTTGTCATACCTAGGTGCACTCCTTAAGATGGGCCCGCACCGGTCTTCGGTGACGGGGTGAAGCGCCCCCGGGATGGGGCTACGAGCTGAGAAGAACAGGACTACGAGCAAAGCAATCATGCCCTCCGCGCGTCTGAGACGGGGTACGAGCTGATCAAGAACGAAGTTGCGAGTAAGACGACCATTCGACTTCTGCTAACCAGACCAAGTGCCTTTGGCTGGGACTGCGCATTGAGTAAGACAGGTGGTGAACGGCTGCCCCTCTTGTCGGAGAGCTAGAGCGTGTCCTCCAGGGTGATCCAGTTCTTGCGAAGCGCGTGCACCACCGCCTCTGTACGAGAGCCAACGCCCATCTTGTTGAAGATGTTGGTCAGATGGGTCTGGACCGTGCGAACGCTGATGGTGAGCTGCTGGGCGATTTCGCGATTCGACATCCCCTTGGCCGCCATCTTCAGGACCTCCAACTCTCGCTCGGTGAGCTGGTCGAGGGGGGCTGGAGAGATACCGGTCTCCCTCTCAGGCTGAGCGAAGCGGTTGATCACCTTACGGGCAATGGCGGGGTGGAGCATAGACTCCCCCGCGTGCACGGCTTTGATGGCCTCGACCAACTCGTCAACCTGAACATCCTTGAGCAGGTACCCGGCGGCGCCAGCCTCCAGGAAGGCGAAGATGTATTGGTTGCTATCGTAGGCGGTCAAGACTAGGATAGCAATACCGGGAGCGACGGCCTTGATCTGCCGGGTGGCCTCGATACCATTGAGCTCCGGCATCGCGAAGTCCATCACCACGACATCGGGGCGCTCTTTGATGGTCTTCTGGACGGCTTCCTTACCGTCGCTGGCCTCAGCGACGACGTCGATGTCCTCCTCTCGGTCTAGCAACTCCCGGGTTCCTTGACGAACGACTGCGTGATCATCAGCTAAGAGGACTCTAATGTTCTCTGCACCCATTCTATGTTGCCTCCATTGTCCAGGGGATTATATCATCCTACGTTTTTGTGCGCAAACAGCATGGCCTATGCATCACGCTACGTATTAAGCGACTTCTCGTAATTTGAGCATACGCAATCTTGCCTAGTCTCGCATCGGCGGAATGCCCTACCTTGCATAGTTGGATTCGCCACGTCGCGCCGGTGGCGGCTTCGTGTTTCTCGCAGGAGTAAGTCACAAGGAAAAGATGGATACTTTAACCGATGACAAGATCCAGCTGGCATGATAGGATATACCTGACGTTAGGGAAAGAGGCATTAAAGGAACATTGGATATAGCTTGGGCATAGCGATAGCAATTAGACCATCAGGGAGGAAGAAATGAGCGCCACAGTTTTGAACGGTAGGAAAGTATCGAAGGAGATCCTGAACGAGGTCAAGCAGGAAGTCCAGTCATACGCAGCCGAATACGACACCAAGCCGACGCTGGCGTTGGTTCGTGCGGGAGGCGACCCCGCTTCTGTGAGCTACGCGGGGATGATCGAGCGCACCTGCAACAAGGTCGACATCAACTACGTGGAACACACCCGCCCAGCGGATACGACGGAAGATGAGATGGTGCGGCTGATCCGCAAGCTAAACGACGATGAGACCGTCAACGGCGTCATCATCCAGCAGCCGATGCCCGAGGGCATTCGGCCGCAGGTTGTGATCGAGGCCCTGGATCCGGGCAAGGACATCGACGGGGCGCATCCGCTGAACGCCGGCCGGCTGGCTCGCGCGGCCTTCGTCGACCGACCTCAGAACGTGGGCCCCTACTTCGTACCGGCGACGCCCCTGGGCGGCCTAGAGCTGTTGAAGCGATATGACGTCAACATCGATGGGGAGCGAGCCGTGATCGTAGGAGCGAGCAACCTGATCGGCAAACCGCTTTCGCTTCTCCTGACGCGGCATTGGGCCACGGTGACGGTCTGCGATCTGCATACCAAGCCCCTGTCTGCAATGACCAAGGAGGCGGACATCCTGGCCAGCGTTACCGGCGTCGCGCACCTGATCAGGGAGGATATGGTGAAGGAAGGCGCCACGGTCCTCGACTTCGGCTTCACGAAGATGGACGGTGAATGGGTCGGCGACGTGGACTACGAGAACGTGAAAGAGATCGCTGACGCCATCAGCCCGGTGCCCGGCGGCACCGGCCCGATGACGAACGCGATGCTGATGCGCAACACGCTGACGGCGGCACAGCGTCAGGCCCGCTTGGGCGTCCGCTCGGCCAGCCGCGTCTCCGCGGTCGCCGTAAGCCCGACCCCATTAGGTGAAGAAGCGACACAGGTTGGGAGCGAGACCTCGACCTCGTAACAGAACTGAGCTGGAACCCGCTGCGGCGGATTATTCTAGAAGAGGCGGCCCGTCCTCATTAAGGGACGGGCCGCCTCTTCGACGTTATTGCTCCGGCGGGCGCTGGGCCGGAAGGCTCACCCCAGCGCCATCTCCCTCTGAATGCAGCATTGCCTCATTGGTGGCCCCTCGGCGGCGGGGCGCCCCGCCTGACATCCCCACGGCGCAAACAGCCGCTGATGCGTCAACTTGCTAGCCACCCACCCTGTGTTATAGTTGTGACAGATTTGCCGATTACGGATCGATCATACGGACCTGCCACCAGCGCCTGAGCCCTCATTGAGACCCGACGGTTGTGGAGACGCGCGAACCAGGAGGAAGACAATGACACTATTGGAGAAGGCAGAGAGGAAGCCGGCAAGGAGTAAGGGGATCATAGCCCTGATCTTCGCGACGTTGAGCACGATAGGGATCGTGGCCTACGTCTTCTACGGCCCTCGCAATCTGCGAGTCATAGATGTGGCCATGCTGTTCATCATCGTCGCTGTGGGTGCCTATGGAACCATGCAGACCATCATCCGTGGCCTCCTGACGGCCCTGTCGATCTATCTGGCGACAGCAGTAGCCGGTATGTTCTACTACGTGTTGACCCCCTATTCACGGAGCTTCCTCAACATTCTGGGCGGACGTCCTCCGGGACAGGTCGACACCTCGGCTCTGGCGCTATCCTTCTTCTTCGTCGCGGCGCTCCTGTGGCTGGTCCTGGAGCTGCTCTTCCGCGCTGCTCTGCCGGAGACCCACGTCACCTTCCTGGGCCCGGTGGATCGCGTGGGGGGCACCTTGGTCTATCTGGTGATCGGGATTGTGGTTGCTTCGCTTTCGTTCAACGTTATTGGTTACGGGGCAGCAGGACGAGCTGCCCACAATCGGGCCTCGCTCCGTCCAGTCTTCAACCGCGTGATCAAGTTGACTTACCAGACGCAGTCGTTTTGGTACCCTGGACGCCCTCCAGCAATTTACACCTACGATCAGAATCTACGTGAATAAGAGACACTTATCGACCCTGGAATACCCGAAGATCCTGCACCAACTCGCGACGCATACGAGCTTCTCGGCGGGCCGAGAGAAAGCCCTGGCTCTGGAACCGACAGAGGTGCCAGCAGAGATCGAACGTCGACTAGAGACAACAAGCGAGGCCCGGACTCTCTTGGAGGAGGAGGCTAGCACCTCGGTAGGCGGGGCCCATGACGTACGTCCCCTTCTGGCTGAGGCCGAGCGAGGGCAGGTGGTAGCGCCCAACGACCTGCTGAACGTGCGCGACACCCTGGCCTCCGGGCGGAGGCTGCAGCGCACATTGAGCCGATTGGAGAGCCTGTACCCCAACTTGGCGCAGGTAGCGAACCGGATTCGACCGTGCAAGAGAGTGATCGACGAGGTTAGCCGCTGCATCGGCGAGCGAGGAGGGATTCGGGATGAGGCGTCCCCAGAGCTGGCCCGGATTCGCCGGGAGGTGGAGATCGCCCACGCTCGAATCCAGGAGAAGCTCAACAACATCGTCAGCGCATCGCGCAACGCCTCTTACTTGCAGGAGACCATCATCACGCGGCGAGAGGGTCGTTACGTGATCCCCCTCAAGGCGCAGTATAGAGAAAAGGTCCCTGGCGTTGTCCACGACCGCTCGGCCTCGGGGGTGACCCTTTTCATCGAGCCTCTATCGGTGGTGGATCTGAACAACACGTGGCGTGAGCTGCAGCTGGAGGAGGAAGAGGAGATGCGGCGTATCCTTGCGGAGCTCACGCTCTTAGTCAGCGAGCACGCCAACGGGATCGCCGAGACGGTGGAGGCGCTGGCGGCGCTGGATCTGGCTTTCGCCAAGGCGAGATACGCAGAGGCAATTGATGGATCAAAACCGGAGATCGAGGATTTCGTCGATCGGAGTGACGGGCACCCGGGCTCGACGGTTTGGCTTCTGGGCGCGCGACATCCCTTGCTGGACTCGGAGCAAGTGGTCCCCATCGACGTCGATCTGGACGACGAGACCCACGTGCTGGTGATCACCGGGCCGAACACGGGCGGTAAGACAGTCAGTCTGAAGACCGTCGGGTTGTTGACGCTTATGGCACAGGCAGGGCTCCATATCCCGGCCGAGAATGGTTCAGCCCTGTCGCCCTTCGAGGGCGTTTACGCAGACATCGGGGACGAGCAGTCGATCGAGCAGAGCCTCTCTACCTTCTCGTCTCATATGACGAACATCATCTCATTTCTCGACGAGGCAAGCCCGCGGAGCCTGGTGCTGCTGGACGAGCTGGGGGCGGGCACCGACCCAGCGGAGGGAGCAGCGCTGGCCAGGGCTCTGCTGGAGCACTTCCGCCAGCGGGGATCGACGACGTTCGTGGCGACGCACTATCCGGAACTGAAGAGCTACGCCCAGCTGACGCCGGGCGTGCGGAATGCGGCCGTCGAGTTCGACACAGAGACGCTCAGCCCGACCTACAAACTGAGCATCGGGCTGCCGGGACGATCCAACGCGCTTACGATCGCCCGACGGCTGAAGCTCCCGGAGAAGATCGTGGAAGAGGCGCGACAGATGGTCTCCGCAGAGGATCTGAGGACCCAGGACATGCTGGACGACATTCATCGGTTGCGGGTGGAGATGGCCCAGGAACGGGAGGAAGCCCACAGCACCCGGACGGAGGCCCAGAAGGCGGCGCGAGAGCTGCGCGAGCGTCTGTCGTCGATCGAGGAAGAGCGGGAGGAGATCCTGCAGGAGGCCCGGCAGGAGGCGAAGGAGACGCTGGAGACGGTCGAGTCCGAGGTGCGGCAGCTGCGAAGCCGTCTAAGAGCCGCGGCCGCGCCGGTGGAGATGGTCAACGCCGTCGAGGAGAGGCTTGAGGCGCTGGCGTCGGGGTTACCCGAGGCGAAGCCTCAGGAGATGGAGGCTACCCGGCGAGCTTACGAGAGCCTGGACGAGAGAGGCGAGCCGGACATCGAGGTCGGCGACACGGTCTGGGTGCGGCCTTTGAAGGCCAAGGGGGATGTTCTGGCCATCCGTGATGGCGAGGCTGAGGTGCAGGTGGGGAGAATGCGGACGCAGGTGGACCTCTCTGCACTGGAGCGGCGTAAAGGAGAGGAGCCAGAGCCAGCTCCCGTGGGTGGCCAGACCACGACGGCCCCGGTCTCGTCGCCGGGCAGCAGTATCGACCTGCGCGGTTGCACCGTGGACGAGACCCTGAAGCGTCTGGATCAGTATCTGGATCAAGCGATGCGCGCCGGCGTATCGAACGCAAGGATCATCCACGGTAAGGGTACAGGGGCCCTGCGTCGTGCGGTGCGGGAGTTCCTATCGACCCACCCTCTGGTCAATGACTACGAGGAAGCCGACTATCGAGAGGGTGGTGATGGTGTGACGGTGGCCGACATCGCGAAGCGTTAGAGGGACAGGGTTAAGCGAGGAGGGGGGCTTGAGCGAGGGAATGACGATAGAAGTCTGGCTGTATGGACCGATCCGCCGGTATGCAAACGAGGTTAGTGAGGCCCTGATCGTGGATCGGACGATGGGACGAGCGTATGCAGAGCTCCATGTCAAGCTGCCGGAGGGAAGCAGTGTCCAGGATCTGCTCGACCATCTGAACCTGCCCGACGAGGAGAAGGGGATCACGTTCATTAACGGGAATCTGGCCGCGATGCCGGGGGTTGACGCGGATCGGGGCGTGGAGCTGCACGACGGCGACCGGGTGGGGGTATCGCATCGGCGCAGCATGTGGCCTTTCCAGTACCGCTTCGGGGCCAGCATGGAGGACGAGCTTCAAGAGACGTTCCGCCAGAGGAGAGATCGAGGCATCCACCACGCGTACACCGATCCTGAGGAAGCGCTTGACACCTAGAAGGATCCGGGGTATAACGAGGGTGAACCAGGAGAGGCAAGTTCGGTAACAAAGGAATAGTCTTCCGACTCATCTGCTCCTAGTCAAGGTGGATGAGCGATAAGGTGTGGGGAGGGATCTCCACGCCCGCCGTGTTTGCAAAGGAGGCCCATCTGCACTCGCCGTGAGGCGGCGTGCAGGCAGCCTCCTTTTTTGTATTCGGTCTACGTTCTATCGCAACATGCCCCATCTCAAAAGGGAGGTACCAGAAGCATGGCTAAGATCCTACGCGTAAACATGACGGATCGCACCGCTACCTACGAGGACGTCCCTGAGAAGTACCAACATCTCGGAGGTCGCGGCCTTACATCCACGATGATCTACGACGAGGTAGATCCCACCTGTCATCCCCTCGGGCCAAACAATAAGCTCGTCTTCGCGCCAGGTCTGCTGACCGGCACAGTCGCGCCGACCTCCGGTCGACTCTCGGTTGGCGGCAAATCCCCCTTGACCGGGACGATCAAGGAGTCGAACGCCGGCACGAAGTGGGCCCAGCAGATCGCGAAGTTGGGCATCAAGGCGATCGTCGTCGAAGGTCGGCCGGAAGAAGAGGGATGGTGGGGCCTGCATATCGACAAGGACGGCGTTGAGTTCTTCGACGCTGAGGAATACACCGGCCAGGGCCTGTACGATATGGCCCCCTCGGTCTTCGAGCGTTTTGGGGATCGGGTGGGTATGATGACCATCGGCGTGGCCGGCGAGAAGAAGATGTCGATGGCCGGCCTCTGCTTCAACGATATGAAGAACCGGCCGAGCCGCTACTCAGGACGGGGCGGCCTGGGCGCGGTGGCGGGGAGCAAGGGCCTGAAGTTCATCATCGTCGACGACAGCGAGGCGCCCGGTGTGGAGATCGCCGACAAGGATCTCTTCACCCAAGGGCGGAAGAAGATGTTGAACGCTCTCCGCAGCCACGACATTACGAAGCCGAAGGGCGGCCTGAACACGTACGGCACGGCGGTGCTGGTCAACATCATCAACGAGGCGGGCGCCTTCCCAACCCGCAACTTCCGCGATGGGCGGTTCGAGGGCGCAGCCAAGATCTCCGGCGAGGCGATCTTCGAGGGGAACAAGGAGCGGCTGGGCAAGGAACTGTACAACCACGCCTGCCACCCGGGGTGCGTGATCCAGTGCTCGAACACCTGGCACGACAAGAGCGCCGAGGAGATCGTCTCCTGCATCGAGTACGAGACCACGTGGGCCGTGGGTGCCAACTGCGGCATCGATGACCTGGACGTGGTGGCGGAGCTGACCTGGCTGTGCAACGACCTGGGCATCGACACCATCGAGGCCGGAGACGTGATCGCCGTGGCGATGGACTCTGGGCTGGCCGAGTTTGGCGACGGCGAGGCAGCCGTCCGGTGGCTGGATGAGGATATCCGCAACGGCACGGAGTTGGGGCACATCCTGGGCCAGGGCACGAAATTCACGGCCGACGCGTTCGGCAATGAGCGCTCGCCCACGGTGAAGGGCCAGGGTATGCCAGCTTATGAGCCCCGAGGTATCAAAGGCATCGGGATGACGTATGCCATCAGCACCATGGGCGCCGACCACACCTCGGGCTACACCATCGCGCCAGAGATCTTGGCCGTCGGCGGCGACCTGGATCAGTTCGATAGGGATAAGGCGGACGTGGTGCGCGCCTTCCAGCAAACCACGGCGTTCATCGACACCGCCGGGCATTGCCTGTTCATCGCCTTCGCCATCCTGGACATCGCGGAGGGCTTCGAGGGGCTGGTGGAGGAGTGCAACGGCGTGCTGGGCACCGAGTGGACGGGCGATGACGTGACGCGCATCGGCCAGGAAATCCTGGACAAGGAGCTGGCCTTCAACCGCGCGGCCGGGTTCACCGAGGCAGACGACCGTATGCCGGAGTTCATGACGTACGAGCCGCTCCCGCCGCACAACGTTGTCTGGGACGTGCCGAACGAGACGTTGGATGCTGTGTTCGGGGAGGCCTAGGTCTAAGGAAGACGATTAGGCAAGTCGGTTCAGAGTCGAGAGGGCCGTGAGGGTGACCCGTCATCCTCACGGCTCTTGACGTTTCAGGGTGCTGCTCCCCTCGGGAACGGCTGCGAGGAGCGGCAGACGCGGATTGCTGTGAGCCGATAATACATCGTGGGGGACTACGCAGTCCCTTATCGGGGGGATAGGAGCCGGTAGGCAACCGGGGCGATGAGCCCCTTGAGCGTTCGGCCCCGCAGGGCTCGATCGAGGTCAGCGATCAGGTCGTCGGGGTTCTCCAATCCGATGCTGGCACGTACGATGCCGTCCCCCATCCAGGCACGTATGCGCCGCTTCTGGGCCGGGCTGAGGTAGGAGACGTCATCGATGGTGATGTCGGTGGGATAGTAGAAGATCAGGCTGTGGGCGTGGCCCAGGGAGGTGGCGTATCTGAAGAGCCGGATCTTCTCCGCGAGAGTGACTGCTGCGCCCAGACCTCCTTTGAGCTGAAAGGTGAGCATGCTGCCGAAGGCCGTCATCTGGCGGCGCGCTAGGTCGTGGTGGGGGTGGCTCTCCAGGCCGGGATAGACGACGTGCTCGACGCGCGGATGATCCGCCAGGAAACGGGCCACCTGGAGGGCGTTAGCGCAGTGACGCTCCATACGCAGCGGCAGCGTTGTCAGGCCCCGCATAATGAGCCAAGCGTTGAAGGGGCTCATAGCTCCACCGAGGTGGACCAGCATCTCTTGGCGAACCTGGCGGATCCCCTCTTGGGGCCCGAGAACCACCCCGCCCACGGCATCGCCCTGTCCGTTGAGAATCTTGGTGAGGCTGTGAATCACGTAGTCAGCCCCAAGGTCGAGGGGCCGCTGCAGCGTCGGCCCAGCGAAGGTGGAATCGACCGCCAGCATAGCCCCGATCTGATGAGCCACCCGGGCCAGAGCAGGGATGTCGGCGATGCGCAAGATAGGATTGGCCGGGGTCTCGACGTAGAGCAGCTTCGTCTCCGGTTGCAGGGCGGCTTGCACCTCATCCAGGTTGCTGGTATTCACCAGACTGACGTCGATGCCGAAGCGCGGCAGGTACTCGCCGAGTAGCTCCACGGTCCCGGCGTAGCAGACCTCGCTGGCGACCACGTGATCGCCGCAGCTCAGGAAGGTGAAGAGGAGGGAGGCGACAGCGGCCATGCCGCTGGCCGTGGTCAGCGCGGCCTCAGCGCCCTCCAGCGCCGCCAGCCGATCTTCCAGGGCGCGCAGGGTGGGGTTGCTCCAGCGGGTGTAGACGTGGGGCGGGTGCTCCGACTCCATCATCAAGGCGTCGAAGAGTTTGGGGCCGAAGCCGGGCAGCTCGAAGGACGACGCCATGTGGATGGGCGCCCGCAGGGCGCCGGTCTCGGGGTCGGGCTGCTCGCCAGCGTGGATGGCCAGGGTCTCAAGGGCGTAGTCGGATCTCATAGCTCACTTCCTAATCTTGCTCCAGCACGAAGAAAGACTCCCCTGGTCCCAACCAGGGGAGTCTGAGCGTGACCAAGCGGTTGGAACAATCGCGACTTGTGGCGGTATCCGCAGCAGAAGCAGCGGCGATCGCGTCACTGGGTTGGCGACCTGTTAACTGGTCGGCTTGCTGGCCCCCCCACGTTCGTGCTAGTACGTCACCTTGCGTGCAAGCTTCCCAGCCTCCTCAATCCAGCTCTCCACCTGACTCCGCTTGGGTAGTTTTCCTTGTTCTACAATGTGTTTCTTCTCATTCGTCTCGATGAGTTTCACGCGCAGGGTTTCGGCTCTGCGCTGCGCCAGTTCTGGCACCGTATCCACACCCGCCTTCTCCAGTAGGCTTGCAAGAGGGACTGTCACGCCGGGAACGCGCATAAGGTCACAGAGGTTTATCCACCGCAGTAAGTCATTGTGAGAAATGGCGGTGTTCTGCTGGAGACGTGCCCGCTCCTGGCGCGTTTGCCCCTTCAAGAGAAGCGCACAGAAGGTCGTTACGCCCACCCTGCGTAGCTCGCCCAAGGCAACTTCGTCCATTCCAGGCAAAGCTCTCAACTCGCTGGCAGGCGTTGGGGTCCCGTTGAGCCATTCAACGTTGCTGGTATACCTCCTGGGCGCTTTGACGCCGGCGGTCTCTTCAGTCAAGTAGCGCTGAACGCGCCGCAGATTGGCGTTGCGTTCAAGTCCCTCCAAGATTGTGTCCAGAACCTCCATTGTAAGAGGAGGCCCGACGGCGGTGCCCGTGGTCGCTGCTCGAGCGTCTTCCACTGCCTTCGCAGAGGCTTGTACCTGTTCTAGGATCTCCGCGGCTTTCTCAGCCAGTTTCTCGGCGTCGCTATGGCTCTTGGCCTTGCCTTCGCTCCCCGCTGTAATCCACTGATCCTTCTTCTTGAGCTTCTTGTCTCCTAAGAGCTTCTTTGGTTTGTCCTCGCCCTCATCAGACAGTAGCTTCACTAGCTCATCCACTGCCTCAAACACTTCCGCCAGAGTAGAGTCCGCCTTGATCTGCTTTTGAGCATCCTGCGCCAGTTCTATCAGGTTATTGAAGAGGGTTTCGGCTTCCTCGATCTCCTCTGGAACGTCATCCTGCGTACTCTTGGACTTCTCCTTGATGGCTTCAGCCTTCTCCTTGAACTCTCCAGCCTTGGCCTCGGTCTTAGCCAGGGGTTTGGCTATCTTGTCCAGGGCCCCTACTAACGCCTCGGCCTGCGAACAGGCATCCGGGGCACCGGTCAGCACGTCCGCCACGGCACTAGTCTTGTCTTTGAGGTCCTGTGTGACCTTGTCCTGGGCAGATTCCAACGCTTTCTCCACCTTGTCGGCCTTTTCGCTAGCTGTCTTAAGCTTCGCCTGCAGCGAGTTCGCCGCGTCGAGCGCTGCGCTAAGCGCATCACCGCCCGCCTTCACACGCTTGACTGCCTCGTTAGCCAATGCCTTGGCCCCTCGCACCGCCGCCACCGCGGACGTAATGGTTGTCCTCGCAGCCGGTTCGAGAGCGGCGTTCTCGTCCTTCTCCTTCAGTTCGTCTTTTGCCTGCCCAGCTTTCTCTTGGCCTTCCTTAACCTCCAGTTGGGCGCGTAAGGCAGCAAGCTGTGCAAGCACCAGCGGGTCTTCAGCCGCTTCCTCCTGGACTGCCTGGGCAGCGGTCACAACCTTCCTCTTGCCGACCGCGGTCCGAGTAGCATCTATGAGATCACTGGCGCCACGCAGGCCCAGCTTCCGGAACACCGTGTCGAATCGAGCAGTCGGCTCGGCGCCAGCAGTCAAGAAGAGGATGGCTTGATCCACCCAATCCACAATCTGCCGCGTGGGGAATGTGGTCCGCATCAGCATTTGCTCAATGTCTGCTTTCGCCATCCCTTGGATCCCGACAATGCCCTCTTCCCTGAATCGCCACTGATCCCACTGATCGAGGTCGTCCAGAAGAGAGAGCGGATGTTTCTGGCGGAGCCGCTGCGCTAGATCCAACGCCTCTGTCTCAAGCTCCTGCTGCGTCAGCCACTTCTCAGCCCAGGCCTGACCGATCATAATGAGAGTTTCGATCGTTGCTGCCGGAAGCAGGCCCGCAGTGATACCGAGGAAGACTGCCAGCCAGTTCAGGGCAGACTCCACACCCGGCCACTCTATCTCAGAAAGGGTTGAGACGACCAAGCCGAGCAAGAAGGCCACGAGCAGTCGTCTGAACATGCTCCAATAGGCACCCGGCAGGATGTCGGAGCGGTGATACCGCCGGACCAACTGAAAGACTATGAACAAGTAAGCAGTGACCACCGCGACGGCTGCCGGCACCATCGGTCTGACAACGCTGGCGAAGTACCCGTGAAGGCTATGGCTAGCGTTGATTTCCGCGACAAAGCCGAACGCCGACTTCGGCCAGAAGACCCATACGAAGCTCGCCAGCACAACGAGGGTCACGCTTAGGAGCGGAAGTAGGTACTCTAAGAAACCAGGCACCAGATCAGCGATCTTCTTAGTCAGGCTGCTCGTCCTGTTGCTTCCAAGTTGGGCTTCCTTCAGATCCTTCAGCTTATTGCTACTCGGATCTTCTTCCCTTTCACCCCACAAACCCGGCTCTCCAAGCAACCTCATATTCTCAGCACGGGCCTGTTCTCGCGTCACGTTTGGATCTCTCGCTCTCTGCTTCTCCCGAACCGTCATCGTGCTCGCGACACGATCGTAGAGGCCTAACCTCCCCAGATCCCCGGCCATGTCCATTCGCTGTCGGGGAAAGCGCTGGCAAGCATAGGCTAGCAGAAGCACCCAAGGGAAGAGGATCGCCGTCGCGGTCAGGAGTGCCAGGGTGGCAAAATGCTGACCCGCGGCGAACGTGAAGGCTTCTTGGCTTGGCGTCGATGGTTTGATCCCGGCGGGAGCCGTAGTTGCGGTGGGTGTCACAGCTGCCGAAGACGCAAGGGGCGCGGTAGGCGCAAGTCCGCCGCCGACGGTCATAGTTGGACTAGCTACGATGGTCGCACTAGGTGTGATAGCTTGCCCGGTAGCTTCGGTCTCGTGGAACCTGTCCACGATCTCCTGACGTGTCCCGCGCCACCCCGCGAGGCTGAGCAACAGCAAGCACATGGCCACTATACTGATAGCTCCAGCAATCTGGCGTTGTAGTCTTCCGACCTTCTCTGCGTATTTCCGTTCGGTGGTTCTCTCGAGCATCCATCTATACTCTTCCTCTGCTGCCCAGACTTCCTCAGATTCCCAATCTTCCTCGTAGCCCCAGTCTCCACCCGGATCCCAGGTTTCCTGGTCGTTCCTATTCCTTTGGAGCTCCGCCCTCCCTGCCATCTTACGCCACCTCCTCGCATGTTTGCATTATGCCAAGTTGCTAGCCGGCCGTCACCAGAGCGGAGTGAGGATGCTCTCCTCCGTTAACCGAGAGGGGTGCCCACTCGAGGGTGGCGTGCCTCCGCGCCCTGCGGGCCCCACATCCGGTAGACATCGGGACGCCCCTCGCGCAATACACCTCGCAGGTGACGGACTCGGCCGAGGATAGCAGCCTCACCAAAAAAGCAGCCGACCACCCACCGGGACCGCTCCCCGGATAGGGGCGACTATGAACCTTCCATAGCACCCTCCTAATGCGACCTACGATTGAGACAAACGCTGTAACGACACCGCGTTCAAGCCGTCCTGGAGGACGTGGCGGGTGAAGCTAATCATGCGGTATGGCAGCGACGAAGAACGAATGATGTGCTGAGCAACAATGTCCTTATACCACACAAAGACGATCTTGTGAAGTCCTGAGAGCGACCCTATCCCTTCCGCCCTGAGGCAAGCTTTTCCGTCCATCGTCACTCCGCCGTCAGCGCCTCGCAGGTGGCCTGGTGTTTCTCCCGCGTGATTGGGTAGCGCCACGCGAAGAGAATAGCTAGGGCCAAGAGTACGGCGGGTACGGGGCCGGCGAAGGCACGGATGGCCCCCACGGCCGCCTGGGGTTGAGATGGCAGCGGCCCGTCGAGGTTTGGCGTGACGTAGCCGCTGAGGGCCAGGAGCTGCCCCAAGGCCCAGACGGCGGCGCCGGTGCCCAGTTTCTGGAAGAAGGAGGCGAAGGCGTAGTAGGAGCCCTCGCGGCGCCGGCCAGTCTCCAGTTGGTCGCACTCGATGATGTCCGGGACCATGGACCAAGGCATCACGTAGGCAGTGGCGATACCGGAGCCGGAGAGCGCTGCCAGCACGTAGGCCAGCGTGACCTGGTCGGCGCGCAGCGCCGCGATGCCCAGCAGAACGACGATCCAGCTGGCGGTGCCCAGGATGAAGGCACG
>CAZEQC010000017.1:0-54278 GCA_964514285.1 uncultured Anaerolineales bacterium
CCCCCCCCCCCCCCCCCCCCCCCCCCCCCCCCCCCCCTCCCCCCCCCCCCCCCCACCCCCCCCCCCCCCCCCCCCCGCCGGGCCCCCCCCGCCCCCCCCCCCCCCCCCCCCACCCCTGCCCCGACCGGGTCAGCCCAGCAGACGGGTGCCGAGCTCAACAGCTCCCACGACGTCCTCGGCATAACCGTCAGCTCCGATGGTATCAGCCCACTCTTGAGTCACCGGCGCCCCACCGACCATGACCTTGACCTGGTCGCGGATCCCGGCCTCCTCCATCGCCTGGATCACCTGTCGTTGTGCGGTCATCGTAGTGGTGAGCAAGGCGGATAGGCCGATTAGATCAGCCTGGGTCTCCTTCACCTTGTCGACAAAGGTGGCAGGAGAGACGTCCACCCCGACATCGTAGACACGAAAGCCGTTGGCCGACATCATCGTGGCCACCAAGGACTTGCCGATCTCGTGGATGTCTCCCTCGACGGTGCCGATGACCACCGTTCCCGCCGACTCCGAGACTTGCTGACGAGCATGCAACTCCGGCTCCAGCAAGCCCATCGCCTGTTGCATCGCGTTGGCGGCGATGACCATCTGGGGCAAGAAGTACTCCCCCGCCTGGAACTTCTCTCCGACGATCTCCATGCCGGGGACCAGGCCCTGATCGATAATGGCGAGCGGCTCCTCGCCCGCCTCCAGGGCCTTCTGTGTCAGCTCAGCCGTTCGATCGGGCTCGCAGTCTACGAGGCTGCGGGTTAGCTCTGTCAAGATATCGTTGGACATTATGTGTCTCCTTTTGGTCAATCCTCAGGCAGCGGCGGCAGCTCATCCATACCAAACGTCTGCGCCGCGTCGAGCGTGATAGCACGCAGTTCGTCGCGCAGGTCCTCGGAGATGGGGGATGGCTCATAAGTGGTCAAGAGCTGCTCCACGCGATCCTGTGCCCGCTCCCAGGCGGTCTTGGCGCCCTTCTTCTTCCACGCCTCCAACGAGCCACGGTCAATGACGTTGGAAGGTATGTATTGCTCCTTGCTGAACCACTTGGCGGTGTGCAGTTGTCCCAGATAATCGGCGCGATGCTCAAGCTCGCGCATCAACCCTAGCGCAATAGGCTCGTCGCGAGCCTCCACGCCAGCGAGAAGCCGCTTGGCCATGCCGATGATCTCGGCGTCGATGACCAACTTCTCGTAGCTCTGACAACTCTCGAAGTCCATCATCCCGGCGCCGGAGACCATGTTCACACCAGCAAGCGCGGCTATGAACGCCCCGCCGGCCGACTCGAGACCACACTGCGCGTCCACGACCTTCGCATCGCTCATGCCCAGGTAGGCGTGGGTGGGGAGATCGAGAGCCTTGCCGACCTCGGTATAGGACGCATCGATCATCCAGGTGCCGACAGCGCCCATCGGGGTCGTGCCCTCGCGCATATCGAAGGCCGCCGGCGAGCCGCCCCAGACGATGGGCGCACCCTGGTTAGCCAACTGGCAGATCGTCACGCCACTCATGCACTCGGCCGTATGTTGGACGACGGCCCCAGCTATGGTCACGGGCGCCGTTGCGCCGGCCAGAGGCATAGAGACCAGCTCGGACGGAATCCCGTACCGTGCGCAGTCGATCATGTTCTGACACGTCAGGTCGCTCCAGAGCAAGGGGGGTGAGGGGCAGACGTCGAAGATGGCTATGGGTCGCTCTGCCAGCGCCTCCTCGCTGCCGGCTACCGCGACCAACAGGTCCTTCATGGTCCACCAGGTGTCCTTGCGGAAAGCACCGGTGACGATGGGCTTTCGCATGTAGTTGAGGGCCAGGTAGAGACGGTAGAGATCCCCGATCTCCTCCGGCACATCGGTGCAGATGAGGGCCGTACTCTGTGCGTCCAGCTGAGGTAGCGTCTCGACCAGCTTGACGAACTTGACGAAGTCCGCGGTCACGGGAGCTCGCTGTTCCTGCGTCTCGCTATCCAGCACGGTGATGGCAGCCGATCCGGGATCGAACTGGACGCTGTCACCGCCGTAGCGAACGACCGGCTGGTCGTCTAGGTCGTACAAGTAGAACGCCGACGGCGCCGTTTCGAGCGCCCGTTCGACGATGTCTCGGGGAATGTACGCGATCTGAGACTCGAAGTCGACGTCAGCTCCGGCGTCGGCGAGCAATTCGAGCGCCTCGCTGTTGTGGACCCGGACGCCCGGATCCACCAGCAACTCAAAGCCTTCAGAGATGATCTGGTCAATCAGGTCATCGCTCAGGATTCTGAACTGCGGTCGCATGCCTCTGCCTCCTTGGGTTCTTTACCACCCTTATATGGTCCTCACAAGCAGTCCATCGGCTTGGAGAGGCTCTATCGGTTCGAAGTTGACACAATGAGGATTGGAAGTATAATATATTATATACAATCTTTGACCCTTGTCAAGCACTGAGGAGGCAATAATGCTATTGGCCGGCACCAAAGAGGAGAATCTGCAGAGGATACACGATCGATCCCTAGAGCTGATCGCAGAAAGCGGCGTACGATTCCACTCTGAGAGAGCGAGAGAGATATGGCACGGCGCGGGAGCCGAGGTCCTTGACGACGTGGTGAAGATCGAGCCCGACATCATCACCTCGGCCCTCGAGGAGGCGCCCGCTTCGTTCGTGCTCCACGCTCGGGACGGCGAACACGACCTAGAGGTGGGCGGCGAGAAGACGTATTACTCACAGGATGGCTGCGCGGCTCTGGCCATAGACTTCGAGACCGGCGAGCGACGGGGGACGGAGAAGGCCGACATCGAGAAGATGGCCCTGATATCGGACTATCTCAATCCAGTCGATATCGTCAGTCCCACGGTCAGCGCCCAGGACGTGCCCAGCGACGCCATGGCCGTCCACGAGCTGCAAGCTTGCTTCTTCCACAGCGGCAAACACGTGCTCACGGAGTCAGTGACCTCGGCCGAGGACGCTGCCGCGCAGATTGAGCTGGGGGCAGCCATCGTGGGAGGCAGAGACGAGCTGAGGCAGCGCCCGATCTTCAGCAACTTCGTATGCACCATCTCACCGCTAACGCAGGATGCCGGCGGCATAGAGGCCGCCTTGACGTTCGCTGAAGCCGGCGTGCCGGTGGGTATGTACCCCATGGCGACGACGGGCGTGACCTCGCCGGTGACGCTGGCCGGCACTATGGCCGTGCTCAACGCGGAGGTGGTGAGCGCTTTGGCCTTGCTGCAGATTGCGCACCCAGGAGCGAAGGTCTTTTACGCCGGCGGGCCCGCCACCCTGGACCTGAGGACAGGCGCCTACCTGGCGTCTTCGCCCGAGGCGCTACGGTTGAGGATGATGGTGGCAGAGATGGCCGGCTTCTACGGACTACCCTCCATCGCGGGTGCCGGCGCCACCAGCGCCAAGGTACCGGGCCCCCAAGCCGGTTGGGAGGACACCCTTTCTTTCCTGCTGCCCTCAATGGCCGGGGCCAGCGTGCTCTTTGGACTGGGCCTGCTGGACGGCTCCAATCTGCTACGGTATGAGGAGATCATTTTGGAGGCTGAAGCAGCTGCCATGGTACGCAGGATCTTGCGAGATCTTGACTTCAACGATGAGACCTTCGCCCTGGATTTGATCAAGGAGCTAGGTCCCGGCGGTGTCTATCTGAATCAGCAGCATACTGTCGATCACATGCGAGCGTCTCTATCTCTGGCCAGCCTGAGCGATCGAGACAGCTATGAGGACTGGTATCGGAAAGGGGGACGAAACCGGATCGAGGTCGCCAGAGAGAGAGTCGAGGAGATCCTGGCGACCCACGAGCCCCCTGCCCTGTCTGAAGACGTGCTTCAGGCTATGGACGAGGTAGTGGCCGCGCGCACACCAACATAGACCTGCTCCAAGAGCGCATCGGCGTCGGAGAGCGCGGAGACTGGGTCTCCGCGCTTTCTGTTTGGCGACTCGACTGGCCGGTTCTAGGCTATGCCGAGATCCCGGATGAAGGCCTCCCCGAGGGTCAGGAGGTCATCGCAGTCTGAAGGGGGCTCCAGGTTGGCAATCAAGTCCTGGGTGTGACGTCTGAGCACCTCCTCGGATCTGGGAGCACCCCGATCCTGCCAAGCCTCAAGGGTCAAATGGGGCAACACCTCGCTCTGATCGTAGACATCGCGGAAGCGCTCAAACGTTCGATCGGAATCCAAGAAGGTGCCCCCCGGACCGACGTCAGCGATGTCCCTGAGATCGAGTGAGACTTCGTCTAGCCCAAATCCGCCCGAGAAGGTGCGTGCCTGTCGGATCACCTCGTTGGCGTAGACGACAATGGCCGGCGAGAAGGCCTTGGCCCCAAGGTTATCTCCCACGAAGGGGATCAACTCCATCGTACTGGTAGAAGCTATGAGATGGTTCATCCATTGATGACCGGCAGCCACGAGGCCGGGCCCCCACCCCACACCGCTGCCGGAGGTGCCGCAGTGAGGCAGACCGTAGTGCGCCATCATCTCCGCACACGCCAGGCTGACGAGATAGCCTCGGGGCTGATAGAAGGTGCCCATGCCCTTCATGTCGAATGACGCGGGTAGACTACCCAGGATCACGGGCGTTCCCTCGTCGATTGCCTGGCTCAGGGTGAGGCCGGCCAGAAGCTCGGCGTTGAGAAGGACGAGCGTGCCGCCGGGGGTGATGGGCGTGCTGGCCCCGATCATGCCGTAGTTGGAGAAGATGAAGGGCAAGCCGCGCTCTATAGCGACCATCATCTTCTCCACCGTCCCCGCGTTGATGACGAGAGGCGTGATGGGATTGACGTAGGGGATGGCGAAGGGGCGCGAGGCCAGATCGCCGTGGAGATGCTCCAGAAGACGAACGACGTCCACGAAGCGATGCTCGTCCGAGACGAGAAGGACCAGGGGCTTGACCGTGTTGGCCATCATCTCGAGCGTAGCATAGAGATCGACGATCTCGGGGGGGAGATCCTGGATGATGCCGACGGTGGAGACGACGTCAAAGCTGGGCAACGCGTTCCCTAGCCGGATCATTGAGCGGAAGTGACGACGCTCGAAGGGCGCGACCTCGTCGGTCTCGGGATCCTGATAATAGAGGGCCGTGACGCCAACGCCAAAGCGCGCCTCCCCAGAACCAAGCTGAAAGCGGAACGCCCCTTGCCGGTCATAGATGTCTATCTCAGACGGCGCCGTCTCGAGGGCTCTCTCGACCCTCTCAGGCGAGATCAGAACGCGGTCGCCCTCCAGACTTATGCCGGACGCACGGCCGAGAAGGTGCAGGGCCGGCTCGGAGTCAACACGAACGCCGACGGAGGCGAGGATCTGCAGCGACGAGTCGTGGATCTGCTCGAGGTGAGCTTGATCAAGCAGAGTGAGTCTGGGCCGAATAGGCATCGATGATGTCACGTCGAGACTCCTGAATGGTGTCCTTAAAGACCGGGGCTGACCCTACCTCGCCGACTCTCGGGCGAGATCGAGCATCTCCTCCCGCGTTTCGACCTCCCCCGCGGCCATCGCTTCCCGCAGGAGGTCGAGCAACCGGCCGACCTCAGGGCCCGGCTCCAGATCCAGAACACGCATAAGATCGTGCCCATCAAGGGGGAGCTGGGGATTGACCGTCTCCTCCCGCTGCTCGAAGTAGTGATGGAAGAGGCGAGCCGCTACGTCCAGACGATTTTTCCAGCGCTCCGGCCGCAGATTGGGCCCCCAGGTGGCGAGATAGTCCGCCAAGCTGAGAAGCACGGTATCGACCCCGGCGTCGCCGGTGTCGCGGAAGTAGCGGTAGATGGCCCGGCGAGTCACCTTGCGATCTCGGGCCAGAAGCGCGGGACGGAGGTGGGCCTCCACCAGCGTCTGGACCCACGATACCTCAGCACGGCTGAAATGCAGCGCCTGAAGCAGCGAGGCCGCCTTTCTGGCGCCCACCGATTCATGCCCATAGAAATGGATGCGATCGTCGTCCCCCACGGATCGGGTTTGAGGCTTGCCGACGTCGTGGAGGAGGGCCGCCAGCTTGAGAAGTACTTTTCGGTCACGCTGGTCACAGACCTCGACCGCCAGATGCTCTTCGATCAGACCACCAGTCTGTCCAATCCAGCGGGTCAGCTCCTCCCAGGCAGGCGACGACACAGAGGCCAGCGCCCTCGATCCGGTGGGAAGATCCCGGTCGGTCACGGCGGCGACGACGCCCTCCAGAGACCGGAGGACGTACAGCGTGTGCCGCCAGACGTCGAACCGATGAGGGTGTGACTGGGAAACGCCCTGGAGGTGCACCAAGTCAGGCAGGACACGGACCAACAGGTGGAGATCGTCGAGACGCCGGATGAAGCTGGAGGCACCTGGGAGAGCCAGGCCGCGCACAAACTCGTCCCGCAGCCGCTCCACAGCCGAATGAGCGAGAAGAGGAGCATCGCGGCGGATTCTGGCCATGGTTTGAGGCTCGGTCACGAAATCGAGCTCGGCCTCCAGCCGAGTCGCTCGCAGGAGACGGACCGGATCATCGCGGAAGACGTGTTCGTTCGTGGCGCGGATGGTTCCGGCTTCAAGGTCGGTCCGGCCCTGGAGCGGGTCGATCAGCTCGCCACTCTCGCCCACGGCCATGGCGTTGATGGTGAAGTCCCGCTCGGCGAGATCGGCCTCCAGGCTGTCGGCGCGGAGAAGAGCGAAATCGAGCTCCAGACGCACCGCGCCCTCTGGTTTGAGCACGACCCGGGCCGTACCACGCTCCTCATCGAGGGGGAAGAAGAAGCCACCCACGGCATCACCGACAGCCCGAGCCAGGGCCATGGCGTCGTGATCGACGACGAAGTCCCAATCGTGGAGTGGCCGGTCCAGAAGGCTATCGCGCACGGCACCACCCACGAGCCAGGCTTCGATGGATCGCTGGCGTGCCAGCTGCTGTACGACGTTCCAAGGCCAATCAGGCAATTCAATCTCGGTCACTGGAAGACTCCTCCCTCTATTCTGAGCCAATGATAGGGAAGAAATCGGGAGTGTCAAGCAGAGGTGCGAGGCGTCGCCGTTTGACGCATTTGACAGCCAGGCGAAGGTAAGGTATAGTTAGGGTGAAGTCGTAAGACATCTTACGATTAGGACTATGCACGAACTCAAAACCGATCGAAGACCCCTCCACATCCAGGCTCGACAGCACCTCCTCAGTCTGATTGAGGAGGGAACGTACGAGCCAGGTGAACAGCTCCCCTCGGAGTCGAACCTGGCAGCTCAGCTAGGGATTTCCCGCCCGACCCTGCGTGAGGCGCTGTTCAACCTTGAGCAAGAAGGCGTCATCTTACGGAAGCACGGCGTCGGGACCTTCGTGGCGCCCACGTGCCGGGAGCGACTGACGAGCGGACTGGAGCGGTTGGACAGCATCCTGGCGATGGCTGAGCAGCAGGGGATGTCGACCCACGTGCTCCGGCTGAGCATCGAGCAAGTGCCCGCCGAAGACGAAGTGGCGAAGAAGCTGGATCTGCCCCCGGGTACGCCGGTTACCTGCGTCCGCCGCACCATCGCCGTCGACGACCGATTGGCAGCTTACCTGGTGGACTTCGCACCAACCACGGTGCTGCCCCAGGAGGCGCTGGATGCATCGTTCGACGGATCGGTCCTCGACATGCTGATAAGGAGAAACTCCATCCGGGTCCGCGAGGCAGTGGCCGATATTACGGCCATCAACGCCAACAGCATCCTGGCGGGGCACCTGGAGGTCGACCCCGGGGAGGCCCTCCTTCTGCTGGCTGAGACGCTTTTCACGGAGGACTTCGTTCCGGTAGAGTTCTCGCGCAATTACTTCCTACCAGATTTCTTCGACTTTCACATTCTACGCCGATGAGGGCGTGCGGAGAGGAAGCTGTAAGATGCACGGTCCCAGATCGGTCGAAAGTTGCTACGTTTCTAAGCACTATCTATTCTACTAGACTATGGAGGTAGACCAAGATGAAAACCAACAGTTTCCGCGGTCGTGACTTCATCACCTTGCTCGATTGGAGCAAGGAGGAGATTGAGACGATCCTCGATGTGGCGCTCGATCTGAAGCAACGCACCGCAATCGGCGAGTATCACGATCATATTCTACGAGCCAAATCGCTCTTTATGATCTTCTACAACTCGTCGCTGCGCACACGCAACTCTTTTGAGGCTGGTATGACCCACCTGGGTGGACACGCCCATTTCCTGGAGCCGGGGAAGATCTACACGCCGGCGCTACCCGGCAAGGAGGTCGCCTACACGACGGAGCGCGTCTCCGACGTTGCCCGCGTGCTGGCTCGGATGGGCGACGGTATCGCCATCCGCTGCTACGGCGACCCCGTGGACTGGGAGTACGGCGGAGCCAATGAGTTGATTCGTAACTTCGCCTATTGGGCCGACATCCCGGTGCTGAACATGGAGGACGACAAGTATCACCCGTTCCAGGCGCTGGCCGACGTGCTGACGGTCAAGGAGAAGTTTGGTGGCTTCAAAGGCGTGAAGTTCGTCATGTCCTGGGCCTACTCACCGAGCATCCACAAACCCCGGGCCGTGCCGCAAAGCGCCATCATCGCCGCCAGCATGATGGGCTGCGACACCGTTCTGGCCCGGCCGAAGGAGATGGCCTTGGATCCCGAGGTCATCGAGGCCTGCGAGGGGTACGCAGAGATGAACGGAGCATCCTTCGAGGTCACCGACGACTTCATGGGCGCCGCGGAAGGTGCTCACGTGCTCTATCCCAAGGCATGGGCCCCCGTTCAGCTCTTCAAGCCACCGGTGGGTGAGGACGATGCGGATCTGGCACAAGAGATCTTCGACAGCCACAAGGACTGGAAGGCGACGTCGGAGTACATGGCCAAGGCCGATCCGAACGCCATCTACATGCACTGTCTGCCGGCTGACCGCAGCTGGGAGGTCACCGATGAGGTGATCGACGGCGAGCAGTCGGTGGTTTTCGACGAGGCCGAGAACCGCTTGCACGCCCAGAAAGCGGTTATGAGCCTGGCGATGTCATAAGGTAAGGTAAGTATATGCCTGGACAAGACAAAGGCGACGTAGCCCTCTTCATCGACTGGGAGAACATCAAGTGGAGCCTGGAGGACGCAGAGATGAGCCCGAACGTCTCTGCCATCCGTGACGCCGCAGAGCGATACGGGCGAGTGGTGGTGGCAAAAGCCTACGCCGACTGGACGCAACGCTGGCATATGAAGGAATCGGCCCGTCTCTACAGAGCCGGGGTCGAGCCGGTCTACGTACCGACGAAGGCGTCGATCCGCGCGCAAGCCGAAGAGGCGGAGGACTTCTTCATCAAGGGCAGCGTGGACGTGAAGATGACAGCGGATTGCATCGAGTGCGCCCACGACTACCCAACCGTCAGGACGTTCGTGCTGGTCTCCGGGGACGCTGACTTCGTGCACGTGGTCAACATCCTTCGCCCCTACGGGAAGCGGGTGGTGGCGGTCGGTGTTTCTTGGAGCGCAGCCACGCGCCTGATTCAAACGGTGGACGAGTTCCTGCAATACGACAAGGACGTGGTGCCGTTCTCCGAGCCGGAGAGCGAACCCGTTCAGCGCACGGAAGGGCAGGAGGACAAGCTAGACACGGCCTTCAAGACCGTCGTAGACATCGTGGAAGGATCGCGATTCCCCGGCCGGGCCCTGGCGTCCTACGTCAAGCTGGAACTGATCAAGCGGATGGGGGAGTTCGACGAGAGCAAGTATGGCTTCAACCAGTTTCGCATGTTCCTCAAGGAAGCCGAGAAACGGGGCTACATCCGTCTGATCACCGACGAATTGGTGGATTGGGTGTACCTGCCTGAGAGTGTGCCGAAAGGAGAGAGCAAACCCTCAGCGGCAGCGCCGCCCTCCGACGCAGAGGCGGTGAACAAACTGCTGCGCTTCGCGGACAAGCTGGAGAAGACGTACGACTACGTGGCTTTCAAATTCCTGGTGGATCGAGCGATGGGGGCGGATCTGTTCGACAAGATGTCGCGCTCACAGGTCTCGGCCCTGCTGAACGACGCGATCGAGGAGAGGCTCTTCCGACGAGGCACCTATGTGAAGATCGA
This sequence comes from uncultured Anaerolineales bacterium, assembly GCA_964514285.1. Classification (GTDB taxonomy): domain Bacteria; phylum Chloroflexota; class Anaerolineae; order B4-G1; family B4-G1; genus SKLM01. The sequence goes on from CAZEQC010000017.1 coordinate 9,970, forward strand.
TCCGAACTCGGGAGAGGAGCAACAGATCCGGACGATCCTGCTCAACCGAGGGAACTCTCGGGTTCAAGAAGCTCTGTAGTCTTTGGTACTGGCGATAGATGGGAGCCCTGCGCTGCCCCCATCTATCGCTGACTGAGTTGATGGGGGAAACTATGGATCTATTTGGCCGTGACTTCATCTGCACCCAGGACTGGTCGGTCGATGAGCTCCAAGAGACCCTGGAGCTTGCCGCCAAGATGAAGCGGGAGCGGTTCTCGGACCGCTGGACGACTATCCTGGAACACAAGACGTTCATCATGTTCTTCTATAACCCCTCGGTGCGGACCCGCATCTCTTTTGAGGCAGCCGCGACCGAGCTGGGGGGACACGCTCAGTTTATGACCCCGTCAGCCGGACGTTTCAAGACAGAGAAGAAGGCGGGGGAGACGATTGAGGACGCCGCTACCGTCATGGCCCGCTACGCCGCGGGCCTGGGCATTCGCATCCTGGAGGATAAGATCCCTGCCTACGGGGTCGGCGACCAAGTGCTGCGCGAGTATGCCACGTGGGCGGACGTTCCGATCTTAAACATGGCCGACGACAGGTTCCACCCCTGCCAGGCCCTGGCGGACGTGATGGGCTGGGCGGAGTGGCTGGGCTACGGACCGGGCCGTCCCAACTACGAGGCGTTGCGCGGTAAGAAGTTCCTCCTGTCCTGGGGATCGGGCGCGCTGGCCCGCTCTTGGTGCTCCGTTCAAGCAGCGCTGCTGATCGCCTCCCGCTTTGGGATGGACGTCACGCTGGCCCATCCCGAGGGCTACGATCTCGACCCAGAGGTGATCGAGTGGACGAAGCAGAACTGCAAGAAGAACGAAGCTCAGTTCGAGGCTGTTCACGACCCGGACAGCGGCTACCAAGACGCACACGTCGTGTACTCACGCAACTGGGTGAGCCCTGATGCCTATCAAGATGGCGAGCTCCAGAAGCAGGCCGAGATCGAGAAGGCTATGGCTCACCAGGGCTGGACGACCACGGCCGAGCGCATGGCGCGCACCGACAACGGTATCTTCACCCACCCGATGCCGGTCGACCGAGGCCATGAGGTGACGGACGACGTTGCCTCCGGTCCGCGATCCGCCATCTACGACATCGCCGAGAACCGTCTGCACGTTCAGAAGGCGGTGATGGCCCTGACGATGGGGAACTGGTAGAGGTTAGAGCGAGACTGACCTGGAGATAGCAAAGATGACAGAGAAGCGAGTAGCCGTTGTCGCCATTGGTGGCAATTCGTTGATCAAGGACAAAGAGCACCAGACGGTCGAGGATCAGTATCAGGCCGCCAAGGAGACCTGCAGACACATCGTCGACATGATCGAGCAGGGCTGGGACGTGGCCATCGGCCACGGGAATGGGCCGCAGGTGGGCTTCATCCTGCGCCGCTCGGAGATAGCGGCCAAGGTGGCCGGGATGCACGAGGTGCCGTTGGACGCGTGCGGGGCCGATTCGCAGGGCGCGATTGGTTACGCTCTGCAGCAGAACCTGCGCAACGCGTTCGACCAGCGTGGCATCGACAAGACGGCGGCCACCGTGATCACCCAGGTGCGGGTGGACGCCGACGACCCGGCCTTCGAGCGCCCGGCCAAGCCGATCGGGGGCTTCATGGAGAAAGATGAGGCCGAGAGACGGGCCGAAGAGGAGGAATGGGCCGTGGTCGAGGATGCCGGTCGCGGCTGGCGCCGTGTGGTAGCCTCCCCGATACCGGAGGAGATCGTGGAGCTGCCGGCGGTGCGCCAGCTGATCGACGCCGGGATCACCACCATCACCGTGGGGGGCGGCGGCATCCCCGTGGTGCAGGAGGAGGACGGCAGCTTGCGAGGTGTGGCCGCTGTCATCGATAAGGACTACGCCTCCGCGCTGCTGGCCGACTCAATCGACGCCGACCTTTTCTTGATCTCGACCGCCGTGGAACACGTCTACCTGAACTTCGGCACGGCAGATCAAGAGCCGATCGAGGAGATGACGGTGGCCGAGGCCAACCAGTACATCGAGGAGGGCCATTTCGCCGAGGGGAGCATGCTGCCCAAAATCAAGGCTATCGTCTGGTTCCTGGAGAGGCGGGAGCGGGGCTGCGAGGCTCTGATCACGAACCCGGAGAACATCGCCCGGGCCCTTCGGGGCGAGACGGGGACGCGCATCGTACCCTAGGGTTGAGCAAATGGATCACGTTCTCGGACTAGAATGCACCATCTGCGGTGAGATGTATGACGTCGACGAGGTTGACTACGTCTGCCCCAAGCACGGGGATGAGGGCATCCTCGACGTCACCTACGATTATGACGTCATCGCCAAACAGACCGATCCGGAAACCATAGCGAGGGACCCCAGGCGCTCCATTTGGCGCTACATGCCGCTGTTGCCCGTGATCCCCGAGACAGCGCAAGCGTTGATCCAAGGGACGGCGGTGGCAACCGTTGGGAGCACCCCCCTCTACCCGGCGCCGCGTCTGGCGGCGGAGCTGGATCTGGAGCATCTATGGGTCAAGGACGACAGCCGTCAGCCGACCGCGTCGCTGAAGGACCGCGCCTCGGCGGTAGCCGTGGTGAAGGCTCGCGAGGCGAGATACGACGTGATCACCACCGCCAGCACCGGCAACGCCGCCGCTGCGCTCTCCGGACTGTGCGCCGCCATCGATCAGCCGAACGTCATCTTTGTGCCGCGCTCGGCGCCCGAGGCGAAGATCGCCCAGCTGCTGGCTTATGGATCGTCGGTGCTGCTGGTGGACGGGACCTATGACCAGGCCTTCGAGCTGTGCCTGGACGTCGCACGATCCTTCGACTGGTACAACCGGAACACGGCCTACAATCCCTACATGAGTGAGGGGAAGAAGACGGTCGTCTACGAGATCTGTGAGCAGCTGGGCGCACAATACAGAAGCCCGGGCGACTCTCCATGGAGGGCTCCAGACGTCATCTTCGTACCCGTCGGCGACGGATGTATCATCGGGGGCGTCCACAAAGGTCTGCGAGACTTGCTGGCCCTGGGATGGATCGATCAGATGCCTCGCATCTTCGGCGTGCAGGCAGAGGGATCTGACCCCCTGGTGAGGGCGTGGGAGGAGCGGCTCGATCCGCTGGAGATGAAGCCGGTCGATGCCCACTCGGTGGCGGACAGCATCGTCGCGGGCCTGCCCCGCGATCGGATCAAGGCCCTGCGAGCCGTGCGAGAGAGCGGTGGCGCCTACGTCCGCGTCGATGACGAGGAGATACTGGCGGCCGTTCCCACGCTGGCTCAAGGCTGCGGCGTCTTCGCCGAGCCGGCAGCTGCTGCGGCGCACGCTGGCCTGGTGAAGGCCATGGACCGGGGTCTGGTCGACGCCGACGAACGGGTGGTCGTCCTATCCACCGGCTCTGGTCTGAAAGACGTCGCAAGCGTGATGAAGGCCGTGGAAGAGCACCCCCCGGTCGTGGAACCGACGCTGACCGACGTGCGGCGTGCTCTGAACCGGAGCAGTACGACGGGATAAGCGACGTCCCTAGGCAAGCGTTCAGACGGTCTGGCTGACTGGAGGCTACAATGGTCGATGTGACATTTCTTGGAACCGGCAGCGCTTTCTGCTCTGGGAGACGCACGAACGTAGCCCTGCTGATCGAGGGCCCTAGCTTCCGTATGCTGATCGAGGCAGGGCCGATGATTATGCACCAGCTGGCCCGGGCCAACGTGAAAGCTGCCGACATCGACCAGGTCTTTCTCACCCACGGCCACGGCGACCACGCGTTGGGATTCCCGATGCTGGCCCTCAACCGTATGGAGACAGGTAAGCCGCTCCACGTCTATGCCGGGCCGAGCACGATGGCCTCGCTGCGCATTCTGAGCGCCGTCAGCTTCTCAAGTCTGAGCCCCAATCGAATCGATCTCCGCTGGCACGAGCTATCGGAGACGGGCCCGGACGAGCATACCTGGGGAGCGGGCGTTCGACTGCGCACGGTGGTGATGGACCATCCACCGGGCACCCCCACGCTATCGGCTCGCTGGGAGTTCGACGAGGGCCCGTCGGTCACCTTCGTCACAGATACGCGACTCAACGATAGGAGCGTGGAGATCGCACGAGAGAGCGACCTCCTGATCCACGAGGCGTCCTTCAGCGCCACCCTGGAGCCGGATGCCGACCCGGCGCAGCATTTCCACAGCACCGCCGAGCAGGCCGGCGAGGTAGCTCGGGAGGCCGGGTGCAAGCGTCTGGCGCTGATCCACCTCGGTTCGGAGATCGGTGAGCATCCCGAGATCCTCATCGAGGAAGCGCGCGCCGGCACGGATCTGGAGGTGATCGTTCCGGAGGATGGTCAGCGGGTAACGTTGGGAAACGATGGACAGTTGGTTTCGTAAGGGGGCCATTGAAGGCAGCGCACTGTTGAGCTGGTGCACCGGTAGACGGGTAGATTCTGCCAGGTGAGAGGTCGCTTGGCCCATCTACTCGTCTACCGTTTTACCAATCATCGAGTGATATAGAGAGGAAACAGACGTGATCGATTTGAGCATTGACGGCGAACAACTCAGACGCACCGTACAGCGCGCCAAAGAGCGCGACATCATCATTCCCACGTTCGAGCAGATGAAGAACCCATCGCTGATTCCTGATGCGGTCAAGGAGAAGCTTGCGAACGTCGGTTTGTGGGAGATCGATTCGCTCAACCTCTTCCGCATTACGTGGAAGAACGAGCCGGTCGAGCGAGGCGGGAGATTCAACGGCGTCAACTACGTCGAGCTTCCCTCCTCCCTAACGGGCGTGCCGGCGCGGATCATCGCTCTGGTGGGGAAGTGGTTCCCCACCGGCTCACACAAGGTGGGGGCCACGTTCGGCTGCCTGGTGCCGCGGCTGGTGACCGGACAGTTCGACCCGACCTTCCAGAAGGCGGTCTGGCCCTCGACGGGCAACTACTGCCGCGGCGGCGCCTACGACGCGTCGCTACTGGCCTGCGAGTCGATAGCGATCCTGCCGGAGGAGATGAGCCAGGAGCGCTTCGATTGGCTGTCGAAGGTGGCAGGCGAGGTGATTGCCACGCCTGGCTGCGAGAGCAACGTGAAGGAGATCTTCGACAAGACGTGGGAGCTGCGCGAGACACGCGAGGACGTGGTGATCTTCAATCAGTTTGACGAGTTCGGCAATCACCTCTGGCACTACGACGTCACCGGTCACGCGATGGAGGAGGTGCTGGAGCTAGAGCTGGGCCCGAGGGACAGCTATCGGGGCGTGGTGCTGACCAGTGGCTCTTCGGGGACGCTCGGCTGCGGGGACTATATGAAGGAGATCTTCCCCACCAGCAAGGTCGTCGCCAGCGAGGCGCTGCAGTGCCCCACGCTGTTGCTGAACGGCTACGGGGGACATCGCATCGAGGGGATCGGGGACAAGCACGTGCCATGGATCCATAACCTGAGAAACACCGATATGGTGATGGCGATCGACGACGAGGCGTGCATGAGCCTGGTGCGGTTGTTCAACGAACCGGCGGGGCGAAGCTACCTGGCGGAGCAGGGTGTGCCCGAGGAGCTGGCGAACAATCTGGATATGCTGGGCATCTCGTGCATCGCAAACGTCCTCTCCTGCATCAAGTTCGCCAAGTGGTACGAGCTGGACGAGCAGGACGTGGTGCTGACTGTCTTCACCGACTCGATGGAGCTTTACCAAAGCCGCTTGAGGGAGCTGCACGAAGAGCACGGCCACTACAGCGAGACCGACGCAGCGGTGGACTACGAGCGGTATCTCCTGGGCACCGGCATCGACTACGTGGAGGAGCTGCGCTACTGGGACGCGAAGCGAATACACAACCTGAAGTACTTCACCTGGATCGAACAACAGGGGAAGGACCTCGACGAGCTCAACGCCCAGTGGTACGATCGGAACTACTGGGACGCCATTCACAACCAGGTCGAGGAGATCGACGCGCTGATCGAGGCGTTCAACGAGCGGACGGGTCTTCTCGACGAGCTGTAGGAGGGAGCCGCCCAAACCGCCGAGGCATTGTTCCTTGGCAGTCTGCCCTCCGCCATAGGGCTGGGGCTGTCATTCACGCTGGATCGGGCCTTTGGCCCAGTGGTCAGCCCCAGCATCGGCATCTTGCTCGCCGCCTCGGCCCTCCTCTGGATCCCGCGTAGCCGTTTGCACATTCTGACGCTGGCCATTCGGTGCGCCACCGACTACGAGCGGGCCGGCGTGCCGACGTGACCGAACACCCACGGCCACCAAAAGACGCGCTCGATCATCGCCGCCGCCAATCTGGTGAACACGGTGGTTCTGACGAGCACGGGGATCCTGCTGCAGATGAATGCCAAGTTGCCTTCCGCCACGCTTGTGTTACAATCGCTTGCCGTTGAGGGATCCATCCGACGCGACGACAGAGCCTGACATTGGGTAGGCTGTCGCATTCGGGAATGCGACAGCCTTTCCCAGCATATTTAAGCATGTATCTAAGGAGAGCGTAAGACTATGGACTACGACGTCAGAGATCTCGACCTGGCACCGGCCGGTCGACGCCGCATCGAGTGGGCAGCCCGGGAGATGCCGGTCTTGAGCCTTATTCGGGAGCGCTTCGCCGAGGAGAGACCTCTCTCCGGCGTGCGCATGTCCGCCTGCCTCCACATCACCACCGAGACGGCCAACCTGGCCCGCACGCTCCAGGCCGGCGGTGCCGAGGTGGTTTTGACCGCGTCCAACCCGCTATCGACTCAGGACGACGTGGCCGCCGCCCTGGTCTCGCACTACGAGATCCCGGTGTTCGCCATCAAGGGCGAGGACAACGAGACCTACTATCAGCACATCCACGCCGCCCTGGACAACGAGCCGCAGATCACGATGGACGACGGGGCCGATCTGGTGAGCACGCTTCACACCGACCGGACCGAGCTGATCGACAACGTGATCGGTGGGACGGAGGAGACGACCACGGGTGTGATCCGACTGCGGGCTATGGCGAACGATGGCGCCCTGGCCTATCCCATCGTCGCGGTGAACGACGCGATGACAAAACATCTGTTTGACAATCGCTACGGCACGGGCCAGTCCACGCTAGACGGCGTGGTGCGGGCCACCAACGTCCTGGTTGCCGGCAAGACCGTGGTGGTGGCCGGTTACGGCTGGTGCAGCCGCGGGATCGCTATGCGAGCTGAGGGGCTGGGGGGGAACGTGATCGTCACCGAGGTCGATCCCCTGAAAGCGCTGGAGGCCGTGATGGACGGCTACCGGGTGATGCCGATGGCCGAGGCGGCGCCGCAGGGCGACATTTTCGTCACCTCCACGGGGGACATCAACGTCATCGACGAGCGCCACTTCGAGGTGATGAAGGACGGCGCTATCGTGGCCAACTCCGGCCACTTCAACGTCGAGATCAACATCCCCAAGCTGGAGGAGATGGCGGAGCGGCCGCCGCGCCGAGTGCGCCCGTTCGTGGACGAATACGTGCTGCCGGACGGACGGCACATCTACCTCTTGGCGGAGGGCCGCCTGGTCAATCTGTCGGCCGCCGAGGGACACCCCAGCGCGGTGATGGACATGTCCTTCGCCAATCAGTCGCTGTGCGCCGAGTATATGCTCAACCATGCCGAGGAGCTGGAGCGGACGGTGTACAACGTGCCGCAGGAGATCGACGAGCACATCGCCAAGCTGAAGCTGGAGGCTATGGGTATCGAGATCGACGTGTTGACCCCGGAGCAGGAGAAGTACCTGGCGTCCTGGCAGGCAGGCACCTAGGACGTCGCAGGTTGAAGGTTGAAGATCGCGCGTTACACGAAGAGGGGCCGCTTCTGGCTCGTCAGATTTCGAGCAGAAGCGGCCTTTGTCTGTACGGGGAGTCCCGAGGGTTATGGGTAAGAGAGATGATTTATACGACAGGACGATCGCCCTGAGGCCGATCGGGTACGTGGAGCGGGATGGAGGCGATGACGGTCGGCGAGGCGAGGAACTGCGTTCACAGCCCGTACGCATTGTCCTCGATCCGGCGGTAAGCGACGGCCTGTTGGGTCTGGAGCCGGGGAGCGACGTGCTGGTGCTCTGTTACTTCGACCGCTCCAACCGCGAGGTACTGCAGGTCCATCCGATGGGCGACAGGGAGAATCCCCTGCGGGGTGTGTTCGCCACCCGCAGCCCCGCCCGCCCCAACCCCATCGCCGTGACCAGCGCCCGCATCCAGCGCATTGAGGAGAACGTGCTCCACGTGGTGGGGCTCGACGCGCTGGATGGGACGCCGGTGGTGGACATCAAGTCCCACGCCGAGGCGTTCGACACGCCCTATCAGCCGTAGGCTGCAAAGCGGAAACGCAGTGGCTTCTCGAACGTATCCGAAGCGGTTTTTCAGCATTTCCAGCGACCGAGTGACCTCCAACTCACCTATAACCAGGGCGACCTCGCTGGCCCAGGGCCGATTCGCAGCCTTCGCAAGTTCGGCGGTTCCGGCTACGGCGCGTAGCGGAACGGGTGGCGCGCGGCGGCCTTCTCGGCGATGAGCTCGTCCACGGTCGGACGGCCCTCGATGGCCTTCCTGATGGCGTGGCGCGCGGCCTTGTAGTTGTTGAACTCGACCCGCTTGGCGATGGACGCCGCCGGATGGACGAAGGCGTTGACGATCAAGGCTACGTCGTCCAGGATCGGCTCCGGCAGGAAGCCATCCTCAATGCTGAGATCGATGGCCAGTTTGACGCCCGCCGCCGCCCGTTCGAAGAGCCGGCGCTGCTCGTCGGTGCGGATGGTGACCGTGGGCACGAGCAGGGTCAACGGCCGCCCGCCGATGGTGCGCAGGTCACGCTCCTCGCCCCACTCGGCCAGCGAGCGCTCGATGGCGCGGCCCACAGGGCCGTCCTTCAAGCCGATGAGCAGGTCGACGTGGGCCAGCTCCTGGAAGGGCGGGCCGGCGAAGCCCTCCCCCACCTTCATGGTCCAGTCGTCGATGGGGTCGGGGGTGTGGTAGGTGGCGTAGAGATCGGTCATGACCCGCTTGTGGCCCAGGTCGTAGGTGACCGGGCGCCGGTCGATCTTGCCCAGGGCCTCCAGCTGCAACCGGAGCTCCTCGCGGTCCTCGCGGCGGAAGGCGCCACCGGGCACGATGGGATGGCGTGAGTCGCCGACGTCGACGCCCATCATGCGGAGGCCCTCCTTGCAGGCCTGGTTGGAGCCGCAGCGGACGACGATGCGGACCAGCTTCTGAACCTTCTGCTGCCAGTCCTGGGCAGCGGCGAGATCGCCCTCCAGCGTGGACTGGTAAACCTTCTGCCAGATATCGGGGATCAGGTTGGCGCTGGCCAGGATGGCGCCGTCGGCCCCGGCCCCCAGGGCGGCCTGCACCACCTCATCGTGTCCGACGAAGATGGAGACGTCGCCCTTGACCTTCTCGAACATGGCCTCCATAAAGGGGATGTCGCCGGAGGAGTCCTTGATGCCGATGGTGTTCTCAAAATCGAGCAGCCCGCCCTCGGCGGTCCACCACTTGAAGTGCGTGCCGGCACACTGTGGGATGTTGTACATAACGATGGGCAGGCCCACCTGATCCACGGCGCGGAAGTGGTCGTAGACCTCGTTGAAGGAGGGCTTGAGGAAGTACGGCGCCACGACCAAGGCGCCGTCGGCCCCGGCGTCCTTGGCCCAGGCGGTCAGCGCCACGGTCTCGCGGGTGGTGGTGCAGCCGGTGCCGGCCAGCACGGGGACCTGTCCGTCCACCTCGTCGAGACAGATCTCGACGGCCTGTTTTCGCTCCTCCAGCGTCATGTAGGAGAACTCGCCGGTGGTGCCGCAGGGCACGACCCCGTTCACGTGGGGGAGCACGAAACGAATGAGCTCGCGGTAGGCGTCCTCGTCGACGCCATCCCCAGTGAAGGGGGTCACGAGCGCGGGGAAGATGCCTTTGAACCAGTCTGTTTTATATCCCATGGGTTGCTCCTTACTGCGGACTCTGACCCTCACCCCCGCCCTCTCCCTGGGAGGGAGAGAGGGTAAAGGCTTGATCGATGGCCTGGCTGGCGGCGGCATGGACGCTCTGGGCCAGGGCGTGGCGGTCCATCGCTCGGGGATGAAGGGTGACCAGGGCGATCATCACGTCGCCGTCGACAGCCTGCTGCGGGATGTGCTCCGCCTCCAGCGCATCTACGATGGCGCGGCCAAGGGCCGACTGAGCCGGACCGTAGATCATGTTGGCCTGGCGCAGGTTCCTCTGGGGCAGTGTCGGCAGCAAGAGGGTCGAGGGCCGCACGGTGAGGGCCGGCTCGAGGATGGTGGTCAACGCCTCGCGCCGGTGGAAGGGGTACGTCATCTGGAGCGCGTAGGCGTCTCCTAAGGGTGTCTCCTTCCCTCCGGCGATCAGGTCGATCTGCACCTGGTTCACACCCTGGCCGGCGACCCCTCTGCCGACACGCAGGCCGTGCTCGGCGACGTCGTCGGCCGTGATCTCCAGATCACCGAAGCGCTCGGCCAACGGCCCGTCGGGGTACTGGAAGGCGGTGCCATCGATGGGCACCTTGACCAGCTTCTCCAACTCCAGGCGAATCTCGGCTCTCGTCTCGTGGATCAAGGCCCCACCAACGCTCTTGAGCGGCCTGCGGGGCGGGCCCATATCGAGCCCCATCATCTTCAGCGCAGCCTTGACGGCCACACCGCCGCCGTGGCGGCAGAAGATGCGCGAGAGCTTCTGCACCTTCCGCTGCTGGGCGCGGGCGTCTTCGACCTGGCCGGCGCCGACGAGGCGGATAACCTCCTGCCAGACCTCGGGATAGACCTGAGCGCTGGCCAAGATCATACCGCTCACGCCGCCGGCCAGAGCGGGTAGGACGACCTCGTCGTGCCCGACGAAGACGTCAATTCGGTCGCCCGCGTACTCTAGAACCTCCATGGTGTAGGTGAGGTTGCCAGAAGAATCCTTGAGGCCGATGACGTTGGGCAGATCGGCCAGGTCCTCCACAACCGTCCTAGGCAGATAGCGATCCATCACCTGGGGGATGTTGTAGAGGATGATGGGCAGATCCACACTCGTGGCGATGTCGTAGAAGTGCTGGTAGACGCCCTTGTCGGACGGATGGAGGAAATAGGGCGTGACGATCAGCGCGGCGGACGCACCGGCCTCTCTGGCGTCACGCGCCAGGGCCAGCGCCTCCTGGGTCGAGGAAGCGCCGCACCCGGCGACGACGGGCTTCCCGTCGGCCTCCTCCACACCGATCTCGACCAGGCGCCGCTGCTCCTCGCGGGTGAGATAGGGGAACTCGCCGGTTGTGCCACTGGTGACGATGCCGTCGACGTTGGGCAGCGCGTGACGGATGAGGCGCCGGTATGCTTCCTCATCAATCGCTTCCGACCCCCTCTCGAAGGGCGTCACCAGCGCGGGGAAGACGCCCTTCAGCCACGGGACCTTGATAGGCATATGTGACCTCCTTGCGTAATGCGTGCTGCATAATGCATGATACGTAATGCGTGAAACGTAAGAGAGTGTGGACGGTTGACTCCCCTCTCCGTCCCACGTTTTGCGTTTTGTCCTTCCTATGACCAACCGTACTACAAAAGCGGCGACTAGGCAAATCTCTTGACAAAGGGCCTGAAATTGGTATAGTATCGACTATCGATAACGATTTTCGACAAGGGAGATGCCCCATGTCGCTTTCCCGCGATCTGTTTTTGGGATTTGTTAAACTGCACATTCTCTACCATGCCGGTCGTGAGCCGGTCTACGGGCTCTGGCTGATCGACGAGCTGGCGCATCACGGCTACGAGCTGAGCGCCGGCACACTCTACCCTATGCTGCACGGTCTGGAGGAGGAGGGGTTGCTAGCGAGCGAGAAGAAGGTGGTCGAGGGGAAGATGCGCAAGTACTATCATCTCACACCGGCAGGAGAAGAGGCCCTGAACCGGGGACGGGAAAAGGCCATCGAACTGCTCGATGAGATCTGGGACGAGCCACTCAGGCGCTCCAACGGCGCCAGTCTCGGGTAGCCAAGCTAAGTGCCAGTCGAAAAAAGGACACGATGACAGTGACAGAACAGAACGATCCACAGCAAGGCGGTCCGCGCTCGCTGCCCCGCAACGTGTGGGCCGCGAGTTTCACAAGTTTCTTCAACGATATCTCCAGCGAGATGGTGATCAACATCCTGCCCTTGTTCCTGGCCAACGTCCTGGGGGTGAGGACGAACGTGATTGGCTTGATCGAGGGCCTGGCCGAATCGACGGCCAGCCTGCTGAAGGTCTTCTCCGGTTGGCTTTCGGACAAACTGCAGGGACGTAAGTGGCTGGCCGTCAGCGGTTACGCGCTTTCAACGCTGTCTAAGCCCTTCTTCTACGTCGCCAACTCATGGTTGGCGGTGGGCGCAGTGCGGTGGGCCGACCGGGTGGGCAAGGGCATCCGGACGTCACCGCGCGACGCGCTGGTGGCGGACTCTATCTCGGAGGAGCAGCGAGGGCTGGCCTTCGGCTTCCACCGCGCCGCCGACACCGGGGGCGCGGTCCTGGGGTTGCTGATCGCCCTGGTGACGATCTGGCTGGCGCAGCGGGGGGCTTCCGAGTTGAACGAGGCCACCTTTCGCACAGTGGTCCTGATCAGCCTGGTGCCAGCTGTGCTGGCCGTCCTCTCGCTGGCCATCGGCGCCCGCGACGTCCAGGTGACGGAGAGGCGCGAGCCGCCTCGGATCTCCTTCCGCGGGTTGGGACGCCGCTTCATGGTCTTCATCATCATCGTCGGGATCTTCGATCTCGGCAACTCCGCTGACGCCTTTCTGGTGCTCAGGGCGAAGGAACGGGGACTGAGCATCATCGGCGTTCTGGGCATGCTGATCACGTTCAACATTGTCTACACGCTGGTTTCGACGCCAGCCGGGTCGCTTTCAGATCGCATCGACCGACGATGGGTGATCATCGGCGGCTGGCTGGTCTACGCTCTGATCTATCTGGGTTTTGCCCTGGCAGGCCGGGGGTGGCACATCTGGGTGCTCTATGCCCTCTACGGGGTCTATTACGGCCTGACCCACGGCGTGATCAAGGCCATGGTGGCCGACATCGTCCGCCCGGATCTGCGAGGCACGGCGTACGGGACGTACAACGCCGTGGTGGGTGTCCTGGACTTCCCGGCCTCGCTCATCGCCGGCGTGCTATGGCAGGGAGTGGGGGCATGGCAGGGCCTTGGGCCGTCCGCGCCCTTCCTTTTCGGCGGCGCTCTGGCTCTGACAGCCGCGCTTCTGATGGGCTTCGTGATGCCTATGGAGGAAGAGGGCGTAGAACAGAAAGCTTATTAGTCACTTTGCAGCAGCCAGCAGGCGTGATACAATCGCGACCAGGTACGGAGGTTAAGCGTTGCTTCATAGTTTGTGGTTCTGGCTCACCCTGCTGCTCATCGCGGTCGGCATTGCGCTGACTGCGGCGCTGGGCATCTTCGGCTGGTTCGCCCTGGCGCTCGCCGTCGCTATCCTAATCTTGGATGGCATTCTCCTGTACAACGCGTACGTCGTGAAACCAGCCGCAGGCACCCCCGCGCTGCCTCGGCTGGAGTCGGTCCCGGACGACGAACGCCTGCCCCTTATGTACGACTGCGATCTGACGATGGGACGCCCTTTTCGGGACGTGGGGGACGGGCTGGCCTTGCTCTATCTTCTGGGCGATCCCAAGATCGACGTACAGGCCGTCACCACCACGTACGGCAACGGCCCCGTGAGAATGACGACGCGTACGGCGCGAAGGCTATTGGACCAGCTAGATCTATCCAACCTGAGCGTGGTGCGTGGCGCCGGAGGCCCCGATCAAGACCCGAGGGAGAACGAAGCCGCGCAGCGTCTCGTCGATGCCGCGAACAGGCGTCCGAATGAGGTGGTCGTCCTGGCCACGGGCGCCCTGACCAATCTGAAGCACGCCCACGCTCTCGACCCCGATTTCTTCAAGAAGCTACGCAGCCTCTACCTGGTGGGCGGCTTGGCCGGCAAGCTGTCTTGGGGCGACCACGTGTTGGAAGAGCGCAATTTTTCGCTGGATCCGGAAGCGGCGTATGAAGCGATCCTGACGGACTGTCCAACGACGATCACGTTGGGCGAAGCCGGCCTGACGGCCATATTCCGCAGTCCCCAGTTCGCGGCCCTGCAGGCGCTCGACGATCCCGTGTCCACCCTGATCGTCAGGCGAACACGCCTCTGGTTCGGCCTGATGAGGCTTTGGTTCGGCGATGACGGGTTCGCTATGTGGGAGTCGATCGCTGCGCTGACCATCACACATCCGGAGATGATGGACACGCAACGGGTGCATCTGCCAACGACCGTCGAAGACCTGCGCACCGGACGGCTGGTGACCGATCCAAGCCCAGGAGGGCCAGTGCGTCTGGTTCAGGGCGTGGAGGACTACGAGAGCTTCATCGAGACCCAATTCGCCGCCTGGCAGCGTCTGGGGCAGTCTATTGAACCCGACAAAAAAGGACAGAGATGAGCGAAAAACCGAGGGAGACTGTGACCGGCATCGTCCTGGTCCGACACGGGCAGACGGCATGGAACCGCGAGGTACGATTTCGCGGCCAGGCCAACCCCCCGTTAGACGACGTCGGGCTGCAGCAAGCGGCGGCGACGGCGGGCTACGTGAAGAAGCGCTGGCCAGTCGAGGCCGTGTACGCAAGCCCGATGGGCCGGGCGATGCAGACCGCCGAAGCCATCGGGGAGGCCCACGACATGATGGCGCAGCCCTTCGAAGGATTGCTCGACATCAACTTCGGAGACTGGCAGGGACACTCCCCGGAGGAGGTCAAGCAGACCCACCCAGAGCTCCTGAGGGCGTGGTACGACGCGCCCCACACGGTTCAAGTCCCAGGCGGAGAAAGCCTGGACATCGTGCGGGACCGCGTGGTCGCTGGACTAGACACCATCGTTGAACGCCATCCAGGTCAGAGGGTAGCAATGGTGGGGCACACCGTCGTCAACCGGGTGTTGCTCTGCGCCATCCTGGGCCTGGGCAATGAGAGCTTCTGGCGGCTGCGGCAGGGGACCTGCGCGGTCAACGTCTTCGAGGTCGACGGAGCAGGGACCGCCACCATCGTCGTGTTGAACGACACCAGCCATCTGCAAGACGGGTAGCGGCAAGGAGGCCATCCATGCCTGACCGAGAGCTATTGCGCCAACATTCGAAAGAGGATCTGATCGACCTGCTGGAGATTGCGTCGAAGAACTGGCTGGCCCACGATGGCCTGTGGTTTCTGGCCGCCGAGGACGCCTTCGATATGGAGACGGCTATCGAGCTGGACAAACGGGCCTGGGAGCGGTTCACGGCGATCGAGGCCAGGCGGATCATGGGATTTCTCGGAATTGAGCCGGGGGGTGGCCTTCCGGCGCTAAAGAGAGCGCTCCAGTATCGGCTGTACGCGCGGATCAACGAACAGGAGATCATCGACGTCGATGAGCGGGCGTTCATCTTCCGGATGAACAAGTGTCGAGTGCAGGCTGCGCGTCAGCGGAAGGGCCTGCCGGACTTCCCGTGCAAGCCGGTGGGCCTGGTGGAGTACGGCAACTTCGCCAGAACCATCGACCGGCGCTTCGAGACCACGTGCATCGCCTGTCCCCCTGATCCCCATCCCGAGGCGTACTGGTGCGCGTGGCGGTTCACCCTGCGAGAAGGAGCAGAGGAGGAGGTCGATAGGGACAAGACCCACGACCACGGACCGTAGCAGCGATGATAGAACACGAGATAAGCATCGTGGTGTTGGCCGGCGTGATCGTCTTCGCCGGTCACCTGGTCAAGGGCGTCAGCGGGTTTGGCAGCGCGCTCTTCGCCGTCCCGCTGCTGCTGCTGATCTTGGACATCAAGCTGGTCACCCCGATGTTCCTGCTCTTCGACTTCACATCGGGCATCCTGCTGGTGGGGTCCAACTGGCGCTCCATCGACCGCCGACTCCTTCTCCTGCTGGTCAGCGGGATGCTGGTGGGCACGGGACTCGGCACTTGGGTGCTGCTCTCCTTCAGCCATGAGATCCTAAAGCGGATCCTCGGCGTCCTGGTGACGGGATGGGCGCTGGCGATGCTGCTGAAGAGGGATCGGGCCAAGCTTTCGCCGAGGCGCTCTCTGAGCGCCCCGCTGGCGCCGTTGAGCGGGTTTCTGGGTGGCTCCCTAGGCGCGATGTTCAGCGTCAACGGGCCGCCGATCATCATCTACCTTTCACAGGTGCTCAAGGAGAAGCAGGCGTTCCGAGCCACCCTATACGGGGTCTTCTTCGCCGATGCGTGCTACAAGATGGTGCTCTTCACCGCCAACAGGTTGCTCGACCTCGAGGTCTTCCGCTTCGCCCTGCTGATGGCTCCCTTCCTGGTCGCTGGCGTCGCGGCGGGCTCGAAGCTGCAGCGGTCTCTGGATCAGAGAGTTTTTGAGAAGGTCGTGGCCGGGATCCTGACAGTGACAGGGGTGATGCTCCTGATCTAGACCATCTCCCTCCCCCCGAGGGGGAGGAGGCTAGGAGGGGGGTTACCGCTCTCCTACGCTGATGACGTAGACGACAGCCTCCTCCTCCGGGTTCAGCCCCAGGAGCTCGTTGTACTGTTCGTCGTAGAAAGCACCGACGGCGCAGGCCCCCAGCCCCATCGACGTGGCGGCCATGTAGAGGTTCTGACCGATGTGCCCGGCCTCCAACATAACGTAGCGATAGGCACGCTCCCGGTACTTCCATCGCGAACGCTGGAAGAGCGCCGAGAGAAGGAAGCAGACACCGGCCTGGCCCAAGAAGCGCTGATAGAGACCCGCCTGCGTCACCTGGCTGCGGAAGTCACCCCGTTGGAGACACTCGAGCGCGTGCGCCTGGACCGCATAGTGGTAGAGCCCGGAGGCGAGTCCGCTGACGTTGTGAACGACGGGATAGATCTCGATGGGATAGAGCGCGCCCGCCGAGGGCGCGGCACGGAACGCGAGCCGCTGCTCGGTGATGCCCTGGGCAGCGTGCAACAGGCGGGAGAGATCCGTCATCGATAGCGACGCCGGGGCGTAATCGCGCACCGACCGGCGGGTCTCCAGGGCCTCCTCAACCGTCAGGCCCCGGAATCCACGCGGATCGGAGAGGGGCGTCCGATCGGCATCGGGGTAGGTCTTGTACTGCGTCAAGCGTTCTCCCCAGTCGGGCACCGGGAGATCCAGGGCGTTGCTCGGTGTGCTCCATTGGTGGTAGAGCGCGCCGATGTCGGACGCCTCGGCAGGGAGCTCTCGAGACCGGTCGG
Source organism: uncultured Anaerolineales bacterium (assembly GCA_964514285.1). GTDB lineage: Bacteria > Chloroflexota > Anaerolineae > B4-G1 > B4-G1 > SKLM01. Next base: position 27,130 of record CAZEQC010000017.1, read on the forward strand.
GCACCAGCCAGCCGAGGAGGAAGCCGCCCACGGCAGAGAGGGCGGCTATGATGACCTGGCGCCGCTCGACGGTCGATCCCCCATCGGCCTCTCGTTCCGCAGCGGAATCGGACCCTCGGAGGCGCCGGGACAGGCCTCTCACGTAAGCCAGAACGCGACGCCAGCTGAGGGCGATGTGGACGAGGACGAGAGCGGCAGCTATGTATCCGGCAGAGGGATGGCGAGCGAAACGGTGAAGCCCCAACAGATCGGCGATGAGGCCGGTGACCGCCGCATAGAGTCCGCTGATCAGCATCGCGGCGATGACGATGTAGTGGAGATCACGGCGCTTCATGGTGTCCTCCTGTCAGCACCCGATGGTCCCGGGGCTGCTCTATCGATTGCGCAATGGATCACACGACGACGCGCGTCCCCTCCCCTCGAGGAGAATGGAGAGTGTGGTGCTCGTAGGGCACGTGCGGCTCGACCCACCGGAAGATCCAGCGCGCGGCCTGGCTGGTGACGTTGATGCAGCCGTGGCTGTGGCGCCGACCGTAGTCGTTATGCCAGTACGTGCCGTGGATAGCCACGCCGGACCATGTGAAGTAAACAGGGAAAGGCACACCGGGCAAGTCATAACGATCGTCGTCACCCCCGCCGATCATGCGCTGCGTGTGCCGCTGGTAGAGGATGCGGAACTCGCCCAGCGGTGTGCCGAGGCCGTAAACACCGGAGGCAATGCGGGTCTCGAAAACGGCTCGCTCTCCCTCGAAGCAGATCAGCCTCTGATCTGGAATGCTGATGCTAAGCCACTTATCGGACCGACCGGGAGAGATGGGCTGCAACTGGTCGGCAGGAATGCGCCTAAGAGACTGGGCGCGAACGTAGGGACCGGGGGACCAGGTGAGGCCGTCCTTGAGCCGGTACCACCAGCCTCCCTCCTCGTCCACTGTAGCCCCCACAACCCGGTAGACGGTCTCATAGTAGAGCTTGTAGGAGACGTAGGGGCTGAGGGGCCGCCAACGTGCCTCGGCGAAGGGCACGCAGACCTCCGCCCAGAAGCCAGGCTCCTCCACTTGCTCGATGATCTCAGACTGAGGGCTGTCCTCCACCGGCTGGACGTAGCCGCTGTGGATGTAGCCCTCATCGGTTTCATACCAGATCGGGTTGGTGGGCCAGGGAGCCTCGCCCACGACCGCGGCGTGCAGAGGCACCACCTCATCGCGTCCCTTGGACGTCACCCACTCAGCGCGCTGGGATGGCTCCTTGCGCACGGCCTGTCGCCACCAGGTGGCGATACGTCCCAGCGACGCCGGTGGCGCCTTCACGCGGGGCACGTCATCGTAGAGCAGCGGACGGGGCAGCGCCAGGTGAGCCAGACTGACGCCGCTGCGTATCAGAAACTGACGTCGGTTGATGGTTGACATTCGTCGTCCCCTCCTTCCTTGAGTTTTCGCAACCATACACCAAATTAGCCTGAGGGCAAGTCTTGGGCTCGGTGGTCTCCCCTTCAGTAGTCGTCAGCTATGGAAAGCTGACCTACATAGCCATCAAGGATGGATAGAAGGGTAGCAAAAGACGTGAGAATCCTAGCCCTAGACCGACCCCGAGACGAGGTCTACGAGCATAGATACTCACAGGCGATGGCCCTGGAGAGGCAGCAAATTGGCCTTCTTGCCTAAGCCGGTCAATCAAAGTACAATAGCCTCATTGTACGCCGCACACAAGGGTTATCGACGATGGAAGATGTAAAGCTTAACGAACGGTACCAACTGCTGACGTGCATCGGCTCCGGCGGCATGGCCGTGGTCTATAAGGGCGTCGACGTCCTGCTGGAACGCCAAGTGGCGGTCAAGATACTGCGCCGGCGGTTTGCCAGCGATCCGGAGTTCCTGGAGCGCTTTCAGCGCGAGGCGCGTGCAGCCGCCAACCTCGACCATCCAAATATCGTGACCGTGTTCGACGTGGGGATGGACGACGACCGCCATTATATCGTGATGGAGTTCGTCGATGGTCAAGATCTGAAATCGCTCATCCGCCAGAAGGGACCTTTGAGCGTCGCCGAGGCGCTGGACATCGCGACTCAGATCGCGGCCGGCGTGGGACACGCACACAAGGCGGACCTGATCCATCGGGACATCAAGCCTCAGAACGTCCTAGTCACCCGCAAGGGATGTGCCAAGGTGGCCGACTTCGGCATTGCACGGGCACTTTCTGAATCCGGCCTCACAGACTCCGACACAGTCTGGGGCAGCCCGCTCTACTTCGCGCCGGAGCAAGCTGCCGGCGATCCGCCGACACCGGCCTCTGACGTCTACAGCATCGGCGTGGTGATGTACGAGATGCTCTCCGGCTCCCCACCCTTCCGGGCCGACAATCCCACGGCCCTGGCTATGAAGCATCTGCGTGAGGAGCCTCCCCCGCTGACGAGCCGCAACCCGCAGGTCCCCCCACGGTTGGAATGGATTGTGCGCAAGGTGCTCTCTAAAGAACCCTCAGCACGCTACAGGACGGCAGAGCAGCTAGCTCACGTGCTGGAGGAATACCAATCGCACGGTGAGCAACCGACCGGCTGGCAGCCAGCCGTGACGCCGGCCTCTGTAGGGATGCCGACGAAGGAAGAGGATAAGCCCTCGGAGAGGCAATCAGTCGCAATACAAAGCGAGTCCTTCAGCTCGGAGGCGCTGACCTGGGTGCTGAGTGTGGTGGCTTTGGTCGCCGTGGTGGGCCTGATCCCCCTGTGGTGGCTGGTCTATCGATCGTACAACACGATGGCAACGGCGCCACCCACCACGACACCAACGTCGTTGGTCACTGAGACGGAGGAACCGGTGACGGTGACCGTGCCGAGCATCGTAGATAGACCGATGGACGAGGCACGCCGGCTCCTGCAACGATCAGGGTTAGAGATGGATATCACGGAGGAACGCGAATCGACTGGCGTTGAAGAAGGTATCGTGATTGAGCAAGATCCGCCGCCCGGTGAGAGCGTCCCGGTCGACACAGCGGTATCCGTGATCGTGAGCGGGCCGGGTCGAGCGTTTACCATGCCCGACGTGGTGGGGCGCCCGGTCGAGGAGATGGAAGCGGGCCTGGAGTCGATGAAGCTAGAGGTCACGACCGAGGACGTCTGGAGCACAGAACCCGAGGGGCAGGTGACGGCTCAGCAACCGGAGGCCGGGGCGACGATCCAGGCCGGCGACGCTGTGACGCTGACGGTGAGCAGCGGGTCCGACATCGTGCTAGAGGCCAACCTGGATCAGAAGATCATGCTCCAAGGCGCTGTGCTACAGCAGAAGGCGTTTCGACCAGGCGACATCCTGGGCCTCACGCTGCGCTGGAAGGCGTTGCGGCCCATCGACCAACGCTACGTGGTGTTTGTCCACCTCATCGGTCCAGACGGCAATCTAGTGAACCAGGAGGACAGGCAGCCGCACCTGCCGACCACGCACTGGACCGAAGGGATTGAGATCGTCGACCCGCACCAATTGACGCTTCCCGCAGGTCTTCCACCTGGACGCTACCAACTGCGAACGGGCATGTACCCGGACGGACAGCCCGGCAATCGGGTTTCGGTCGTGGATCCAGGCCGCACGACGGAGGCATCTAACAGCCTTCTGGTACTGGAGATCGACGTAGAGAGCTAGGTAGCGTCTGGGGTTAATTTGTGGTATAATCATCTTGAAAAAGCATTAGTTTGAGAATGAAGAGCGTACGATGCCCAGACGCCGATTGATAGGTGGTGGGTGCCGTTTTAGGAATGGAGGAAGGTTGTGAGTGGTAAGTCAAGGGGAAGCCCGTTTATCTACCTGATCATCCTGGCAGCTGTTGGGTTCCTGGTTTACAGCTTCTATTCCCAGCAGGTGCAGGACGTTCAGGATATGAAGCTTTCGGAGGTCGCAGCACAGGTGCGCGAGGGAAACGTCTCCAGCATCCGGGTGGAGGACGACAAGCTCCTGATCGATCTGACGGATGGCAGCGAGGTGGTCTCGCACAAGGGGCCTGAGTCGACGCTCACCGAGCAACTGCGAAATCTAGGGGTCACTCAGCAAGACCTGGCCGGCGTCGAGATCGAAGTCGTCAAACCTCCGGATTGGATGACGCTCTTGAGCGCCGGTGGGTCGATTCTGCTGGTGATTGCGATGTTCGTGGGTGGATATCTGATGCTGCGCCAGTTTCAGGGCGCCAACAGTCGTGCTCTCTCCTTTGGCAAGAGCCAGGCCCGCATGCATACCGGTGATCAGCCATCCGTGACCTTCGAGGACGTAGGCGGCGTGCGAGAGGCCAAAGAGGGTCTCAAGGAGGTCGTCGAGTTCCTGATGGAGCCAGAGAAGTTCATCCAGCTCGGCGCGCGGATCCCGAAGGGCGTGCTCTTAATGGGAGCACCCGGCACCGGTAAGACGCTGCTGGCCAAGGCGGTCTCCGGTGAGGCTGGGGTGCCCTTCTTCTCGATCTCTGGTTCGGAGTTCGTGGAGATGTTCGTCGGCGTTGGAGCCTCCCGCGTGCGCGACCTGTTTGAGCAGGCGAAAAAGCACAGTCCGTGCATCGTCTTCCTCGATGAGATTGACGCGGTTGGCCGACACCGTGGCGCTGGATTGGGTGGCTCCCACGACGAGCGGGAGCAGACGCTGAACCAGATCCTGGTGGAGATGGACGGCTTCGACACCGATACCAACGTGATCATCATCGCCGCCACGAACCGTCCCGACATCCTGGATCCGGCGCTCCTGCGTCCGGGCCGATTCGACCGTCGCATTATCCTCAACAAACCGGATATGCGAGAGCGTGAGGAGATCCTGCAGCTTCACGTGCGGGGCAAGCCGCTGTCGAACAACGTCGATCTGGCAACAATCGCCAAGGCGACGCCGGGTTTCGTGGGCGCGGACATTGAGAACCTGGTCAACGAGGCCGCGATTCTGGCCGCACGGCGCAACAAGAAGGTGACCGGCATGGATGAGTTCGAGCGCTCGATAGAGCGGGTGATCGCCGGCCCGGAGCGAAAGAGCCGCTTGATCTCCGAAGAGGAGAAGCGGATTACGGCCTATCATGAAGCCGGTCACGCTATCGTGGCTCACATCCTGACGAAATGCGACCCGGTGCACAAGGTCTCGATCGTCTCCCGCGGCATGGCCGCCGGGTACACGATGGCGCTGCCGGAGGAGGATCGGAACCTGGTCAGCAAGGCCAAGTACGAGGATGACCTGGCATTCGCGCTGGGCGGACGGACCGCCGAGGAACTAGTCTTCGGTGACGTAACAACCGGTGCCGAGAACGACCTGAGCCGCGTCACTAAGCTGGCACGCGATATGGTGACCCGATACGGTATGAGTGACAAGCTCGGGCCGATGACGTTCGGGCAGAAGGAAGAGCTGGTCTTCCTGGGCAAGGAGATCGGCGAGCAGAGGGACTACAGCGAGGCTGTGGCGGAGGAGATCGACAAAGAGGTCCGTCATATTGTTCAGAAAGCTCATAGGCGAGCCAAGGACGTGTTGACGACCTACCGCGAGAAACTAGATCTAATCGCTGAGACCTTGATCGACGTGGAGACGCTGGACGCCGAGGAATTTGCGGCTCTTCTCGAGGGCGAGACCGATGGAGCACCAGAGCCGTCGGGAAGCCCATCGCCTCCATCGGGATCGGAGCAGGTGGCGGGCCGGAAGGCTCCGGATCGTCCCAAGCCGGCTCTGGACATGCCGCCGGCACCGGCACCAGCCTGATCAAGGGCCCAGCCCACGATAAACCAAAAGGGGAGCCAATGGCTCCCCTTTTCTCGTCTCTGGACCCACACCGCGGCCGAACCGTCCAGTCTGTCTCGACGGGATCTGACGATCGGTCACCAGTGACCTACGGCGAGCACCTATCTGGTGAAGGGCTTCCGCTGTTGTGTGCTAGGTCTCCCTCTCTTCCTCAAGTAGAACGCGGCGCAGGATCTTGCCCACCATCGTCTTGGGCAGATCGTCGCGGAACTCAACGAACCTGGGGACCTTGTACGGGGCCAGGTTCTCACGACAGAAGGCGAGTATCTCCTCCTCGGAGACCTCCACCCCCTCCTTTGGAACGACGAAAGCCTTGACCCGCTCGCCCTTCTCGACGCTGATCGGAACGCCCACCACGGCGCATTCCTTGACCGCGGGATGCTCGTAGAGCACCTCCTCCACCTCACGCGGATAGATGTTGTACCCGCCAGCTCCGAGAATCATGTCCTTCTTGCGGTCCACGATCTGGAAGTAGCCATCCTGATCCATCCGGGCGAGGTCTCCGGTGTGGAGCCAGCCGTCGCGAAGCGCGTTGGCGGTCTCGGTGGGCATCCGCCAGTAGCCCTTCATCACCTGGGGGCCTCGCACCACCAGTTCGCCGACCTCGCCGGGCGCCAGATCACGCTCGCCGGTCTCGGCGTCGACGATCTTGGCGTCGGTGCTGGGGAAAGGCAGCCCAATGGTGCCGATGCGATTCTCCCCGAAGATGGGGTTGGCATGGGTGACCGGAGTCGCCTCACTGAGGCCGTACCCCTCCACCAGCCGGGCCCCGGTCAGCTCCTGGAACTTCTGCTGCACCTCGACGGGCAGGGGGGCTGCGCCGCTGATGCAAGCCCTGATCGAGCTGACGTCAAACTTCCCCAGCTCCCGGTAGTTGTTGATAGCAACGTACATCGCAGGGACGCCCGGGTAAAGCGTGGGATGATGCTTGTTGATCGACTTGAGGATGTGGACCATCAGGCGTGGATCAGGGATGAGTATTGTGCTCCCGGCCGTGAGGATGGCCAGGTTCATGCAGGTGCTCATACCGTAGCAGTGGAAGAGCGGCAAGGACGCGAGGATCGATTCCTTTCCCCGCTCCATCCGGGGCAGCCAGGCGTGCAGCTGCAAGGCGTTGGCCTGGATGTTCCGCTGCGTCAACTGAGCCGCCTTGGGGACGCCGGTCGTGCCTCCGGTATACATCAACACGGCCGTAGCCTCCATGTCCACGTCCACATCCTGAGGCCGCTCGGGGGCACCAGACAGAACGTCCTGGAACCAGAAGCTCCCGGGATCCCCGGATAGGTCCTGATAGTGGCCCTCCTTCTTCTCCTTGCTGACCGTGAAGAGGAACCTCAGCAGACCGGGGAAGTACTCCTTGATGTTCGCGACGATCACCTGCTTGAGCGAGGTGTTCTCACGAATCTCCTGGACGACCGGATAGGTGAGGCTGAGGGTGACGATCGTCTCGGCACCCGAGTCATTGAGCTGGTGCCCGATCTCGCGACCCACGTATTGGGGGTTGCAGGGCACCACGATCCCACCCACCATCAAGGTCGCATAGTAGGCGATAACGAACTGGGGGCAATTGGGCAGGTGGACGGCCACCCGATCGCCCTTCTCGACGCCGAGCTCTTGGAGCGCGGCGGCGAAGCGAAGCGTCAAGCTCAGCAGCGCATCGTAGCTTATGGTAGCGTCCATAAGCATGTTGCCGAGAGGCTCGACGACGTTGCCGAAGATCAGAGCAGGTCTGTGGGGGAAGTCCTCGGCAGCGTTGATGAGGTTCTGCGTGACCGGGTAGTCTGGTATCTCCGCCTCAGCGGGGACACCATCCTCATAGTTAGAGAGCCAGGGCCTTTCCATGTCATCCCTCCGTAGGATAGTTTGATCGAATCACCCGTTGCGCCGGGAAGCCAGCCCGGCGCTCGCACGAAGCTTATGTAGACGTAGACAGCATCAGATTTCGATCTCCGCGACGGACTCGACAATGCGGGTCGGCTGGTAGGGATAACGGTCAACATCGTCACGCTCGGTAACGCCGGAGAGCACGAGGATGGTCTGCATACCGCTCTCAACGCCAGCGACGATATCGGTGTCCATCCGATCGCCGATCATCACGGTATTTTCAGAATGAACGTCGAGGTAGTTAAGCGCTGTGCGCATCATCAGCGGGTTGGGCTTGCCAACGTAGAAAGGGCTCTTGCCACTGGCAGCCTCGATCAAGGCAGCCATCGCTCCACAGGCGGGAACGATCCCCTCATCGGTTGGTCCAGATGGATCAGGGTTGGTGGCGATGAAACGTGCACCACCGACGATAAGGCGAATGGCTTTCGTAATGCGTGCGAAGTTGTAGGCGTGCGTCTCTCCAAGCACCACATAGTCGGGAGCTATGTCGGTGATGACGTATCCCGCATCGTGGATGGGTTCGGTGAGACCACTCTCACCAATGACGAAGGCCGTGCCACCCGGCTTCTGCGCCTGCAGGAAACGCGCCGTAGCCATAGCAGAGGTGAAGATAGACCCAGCCGACACATCGAGCCCCATAGCCTTGAGACGGTGGGCCAGGTCACCGGGCGTGTAGAGAGGATTGTTGGTCAACACCAGGAACTTGGTCCCGTTGCTCTTGAGCCGCTCAACGAAACGGTCAGCGCCGGGGATCATCGTGCTGCCGCTGACCAGCACGCCATCCATATCGATCAGACAGTTCTCTGGTAGGTCTCCGGTCATATAGGTCCCCCTTATCTATCACCTGCGCGTCTACGCCGAGAAGAGCACGGGCTTCAAGGCCTATGGATCGCCGTCAGTAACTCCTATACCCCCCTCCTCCCCCTCAGTCAACAGCCGCCGCGTGGCTGCGACCAGGCCGAAGCAACCTGTGAGCATCATATCTCCGTAGGGCGCTGCAAACACGTAATCCATGGCATCGCTCGATAGCCCCGGTCCGGCTATGTGCCGCTGTGGACCGGTGACCGCCACGAGGTGGAAGCCATCGCCAGGTATGTAATCTGGATGGACGTAAGCGCCGTGACCATGGTCATCGTAGACCTCATCGTTGGTCAGCGAGCCAGCGCGAAGCCTCTTGACCAAGTGATGCAGCTTCGGCCAGTCCATCAGCACGGTGTGATGCTCAAAGATCCCCAGAATGCGCTCGTGGCGCAGCAGCACGCCGAGAGTGTGCTGATTCCCCACATTGACCAGGATGAACCCCTCATCCCGACGCGCGGCAGCGCGCTCATCCTCCAGAATACCCCAAAGGGCCGCGGGGCCGGTGTCCATCAGAATGGCGCCAGGGACGTCCTGTTGAACCGCCCTCATACGCGTGTAGCAGGTCGGGGGCTCCAGGTAGATCAGGTCCATCATCCTCCCACCGCCCTCGACGAAGCTCTGCCAGAGCTGGAAGCGGAAGCGACGATTGGACCCCTCAAGGCAACGCCCATGATCCTGCACAGCCACGGCGACCGTTTCCGGGATCTCGACGTCGAAGGGGGCCAGCACGCTCGCCAGGGCATCCGGATCGACATCCCGGGTGCGGAGCGTGAGAAGGCCGGGATCCGCGGGCGGCTCCTGGCCCTCCTCAAGAATCGTATATCCGCGCTCACGCACCTGTTCGAGGCTGTCGCGGATAGTCAGCGCGGCACGCGGCGTGGAGTAGACGGGATACCCGGCACGGAGGTGACGCTTCATCGCGCTGACGATCGGCCCGCCCCCCATCAAGTTGCCGGTGAGGAAGATCGGCCGCCCTTCCTGCGTCGCGCGCTTGACCCGGCGGGCCAGCACGGTGGTCCAGGAGGGGAGGATCAGCTTGACATTGTTCTCCATCGGCTGGCCGGCCTCCCAGAGCAGGATGTCCTGGGTGCCAGCACCAGCGTCGATGGCAAGGATGCGATCAGGCTTCATAGGGTGTTAGAGCTCCCCTAGGCTGTCATGGCTTGAGGGCTGCTCACGCCGTTTCAACATCTGCTCGATGCGTGCAAGCTTGCGGTAGATGAGCAAACCGATCACAAACGTAGCCGTCGGGATGGCGAGGCTGACGAGCGATATCATCGCGACAATGACGAACTCGAGAAACCTCATCTGAAACATACCGACCCGACCTCCTCCCCTTGAACTAGCTGTGACGGAACCTCTCGCTTTGTGCCCCGAAGCTCCATCCATCAGGCGGCTTCCTGCCCGTGATCCGGCGATTGCGGGGCAGACACCGCGGGTCACAGACCCGCTCAGAGCGGGATTTGAACAGTTACGCTTACGCTATGACTGTCGATCCAACTATTCCAGCAAGATGACGTCGACTTCTGAGCCGGCCGGCAGGTGACGGGCATCCTCCGGGATCACGGCCAAGCCATCAGCCTCCACCAGCGAGTTGAGGATGCCCGAGCCCTGATCGCCGGTCAGCGTCGCGGCGTAACCTTCGTCGGACTCCTCTAAATAGACGCGCAGGTAATGGCGGCGGCCGTCCTTCCGTCCAATCGGCTCGGTCAAGCGCGCCCGCACAGTGGGCTCGGGCCAGTCCCGATGCCCCTGCATTTTGAGCAGCGCCGGGCGAGCATAGAGCCGGGTGTTGATCATAGCCGCCACCGGATTGCCGGGCAATCCCAGCAGGGGAACACCGCCGACGTCCCCGAAGGCCATGGGGCGCCCCGGCTTCATGTTGAGCGACCAGAAGTGCATGGCCCCCTCGGCGTCCATCACCTGCTTGACCAGATCGAAGTCGCCGACCGAGACACCGCCGGACGTGACGATAAAATCAACCTGCCTCTCCAGGGCGTCGCGGATACCCTGTCGAACGAGCTCCTCTTGATCGTGGGCCACGCCCAGGAGGAGCGGCACACCACCGTAGCGCTGCACCTGGGCCGCCACGGTGTAGGAGTTGGCATCGCGTATCTGGCTGGGGCCCGGCGTCTGATCGGGTGGGACGACCTCGTCGCCAGTGCCGAGGATGGCGACGCGCGGACGGCGGATGACGGTCGCCTCGAGGTAACCCAGGGCTGCCAGCATGCCGATCTCCTGAGGGCGGAGGAGCTGGCCAGGCGCCAGCACTACCTGCCCCTGGCGCACATCCTCGCCGGCCTGACGGACGTTCTTCCCCGTCGGGGGGGGGCTGAGGACCACCACCCAGTCACCCTCCATGCGGGTCTCCTCGAAGCGGACGACCGTGTCAGCCCCCTCGGGAACCGGCGCGCCCGTCATAATCCGCACCGCCTCGCCCGAGCCCACGGGCACCTCCGCCTGGTGACCGGCTCCCACCTCACCCACGACCCGCAGCCTGACGGTGTCACCCCTCAGATCTCCGCCACGCACGGCAAACCCGTCCATCGCGGCATTCGTCACCGGGGGGATGTCGCGGTCGGCGTCAACGGTCTCGGCGAGGACGCGCTCCGCTGCGTCCAGGAGGGGAACCGACTCCGCTCCCAAGACGTCGACGGTGGAGAGGATATGCTCCTGCGCTTCCTCGACGCTCAACACGGGTCGTCGTCCGCTAGTCTTCGGCATGGTCGTGCTCCGTGTCCTCACCGCGGATCATCCGAATGGCGTGAGGCAGAATGGGTGAGAGGGTCTCCATCCCGTCGCGCACCGCGTTCGGGCTGCCGGGAAGATTGACGATCAGGGTTCGTCCCCGGGTGCCAGCGACGCCCCGGGAGATGACGGCCAACGGCGTCTGACGGTAGCCCTCAAAGCGCAACGCCTCAGCCAGGCCGGGCATTTCACGCTCGATGACGGCCTTCGTCGCCTCAGGCGTCACGTCCCGTGGCGTCACCCCCGTGCCACCCGTCGTCAAGACCAAGTCGACCTCGATCTCATCAGCAAGACCTACCAGGACCCGAACGATCTCCTCCCGCTCGTCTGGCACGATCTCTCGACGGATCACCTCGGCGCCCATCCTGCCCACCAGATCCGCCAACAGAGGCCCGCTCACGTCCTCCCGCTGGCCTGTGTATCCCTTGTCGCTGACCGTCACAACCGCGGCCTGAATCGTGTTCATTGGTTGAAACCAACGCCTCCTATTCTAAATCGTGGCACAAAGAGAGGTACTGCCTTCATCACTCATTATACTTGTGCCCTGAAGGGTGGTCAAGCATCTACTATCACGTCAACGGACTGACACGTGTGCTTGCCCTCCACTTGGCCTGTGGTAAACTTGCCTCAGGTCACGCCGCGCGTTGCACGGACGGGAGAGATCGTGGATGCACTGAAACAGCTGGTCGCTATGACGCGAACGCTGGGGAACCCCGAGCGCGACTACGTCATCTTGAGCGAGGGCAACACATCGGCTCGCCGCGACGAAGAGACGTTCTGGGTCAAGGCCAGCGGGAGTCGGATGGCTGACGCCGATAGAGAGGCCTTCCTGTCGGTCGATGCGGCGGCGGTGCTCGACCTGTTGGACGAAGGCCCGCTGTCTGAATCGGAGATGCGGTCGGGGCTCGCCGCCGCCAAAGCCTCTCCCCACGCGCTTGGATCTCCCTCCATAGAGACGGCTATGCACGCCCTCTGTCTCAGCCTCGGTAGGGCGACATTCGTCGGTCACACCCATCCCACAGCGGTCAACGCCATCCTGTGCGCTCGCGACGCAGCAGAACCTTTCAGTGGGTCGATCTTCCCGGCTGAGTCGCTGGTCTGCGGGCACCCAGTCTTCGTGCCGTATGCAGCTCCGGGACAGCCGCTGGCAGAGGCCGTGCAGCAAGCGCTCGAATCGGCAATCGAGCGTCGAGGGGAGCCCCCCCGCGTCCTCCTGCTGGAGAACCACGGCCTGGTGGCGTTGGGAGAGACGCCACAGCAAGTGCTGGACATCACGGAGATGATGGTCAAGACAGCGCGCATCCTGGTGCGGACGTACGCGCTGGGTGGGCCTCACTTCGTCGAGTACGCTCCCCGGTAAAGAGAGAGAAACAGATTTCGGCACTCCGACGGCGAACGGCCTGAGGGCCAGAGGAACGAGGAAACCCCCTATGAGTATGAAGCAAGAGCTTATGAGCCGTTTCTCCGAAGAGATAACGGGACGCCCCCTGTTCGTCCCAGATCTCAACCTATGGTACGAGTGGCATGACACACGAAGCACCCTTCCAGAGGCTTGGCAGGATCGCTCCCTTCCTGAGATCACACGTCTGATGGGCGTGCCGGCGTGGCTGCCGGCTCAGGTATGGTCGATAGAGACGTCCGGCATTGAGGTATGGACGACGGAGACAACAGACGAACGAACCATCACCTATGAGACGTCCGGTGAGACGCTGGTGGCGCGTTGGACCCGGGGGCCTGATGATGACTGGTGGCAAACCGAGTATCCAGTCAAGTCTGAGGAAGAGCTTGAAGCAGCCATCGAGCTTGTCGAATCACGGGACTACGTTCTCGCTCCGTCAAGCCTCTCGGATCTGCAAGCGGACGTAGGAAGCGACGGCGTCGTTGCTTTGGAACTGCCGAAGCGCCCCTATTCCGAGCTTCTCCATGATCTCGTGGGTTGGAGCGAGGGGCTGCTGTTGCTGGATCAGCCAGAGATAGAGACGATTCTGACGCTCTTGGAATCCAAACTCCAGCACTTGGTCAAGCAGATGGCCCACCTGCCAGGCGAGATCGTCCTCTCACCCGATAACCTAGACGCTCAATTCATCTCCCCAAGGGCTTTCGAGAGGTACTTAAGCGAGAGCTATCGCTGCACGGCCGAGATCCTGCACGACCACGGAAAACAGCTCGTGGTTCACGTTGGCGGGCCGATCAAACGACTACTCACCCCTTTGACCGCGACAGGTGTGGATGGCATTCAGGGTATCTGTGGACCGCCACAGAGCGACGTTTCTCTGTCTGAGGCGCGAGACCTCGCCGGGCCCGAGGTGACCCTCTGGGGCGGCATCCCGCAGGACGCCTTGCTCGAGACGCACCCTTGGGACTATCTCGAGGAGGCCATCGCGAAAGCCAGCGAGGCGGCCGCCGGGGATTCGCGTATGATGCTGGGCGTGGCAGATCGCGTGCCCGTAAGCGCCGACGTCGAGCGACTGAAGGGAATAGCGACCTTGATCACCGAACCCTTGCCGTCACAGGATGGCACGAATTAGGAGGTATCACCATGAAGAAAGACACCGTTCGACAGATCGTCAACGTGGTGGCCGTGCTGGCCACGATTGGCATCAATGGGCTGGCGAACGCCCTGCCCCTCAATGGACTGACCACGGGAGAGATCTCAGACCGATTCGACGTCTACTTCGTACCAGCGGGGTACGTATTCTCCATCTGGGGGCTGATCTACCTGGCGTTGGCGGCTTTCGCCGTTTATCAGGCCCTCCCAAGCCAACGGGACAACCCGCGACTGCGCCGGGTGGGCTATCTCTTCGCCCTGAGCTGTGTGGCCAACGTGGCCTGGCTGCTTCTTTGGCACTATGAGGTCTTCTCCCTGACGATCGTGGCTATGGTGGCCCTTCTGGTGCTGTTGATCGCCATTTACTTGCGGCTGGGCATCGGCCGCGACGCGATCCCGCCTGCCGAGCGATGGCTGGTGCGGTTGCCGTTCAGTATCTACCTAGGTTGGGTCACCGTGGCGACCATCGCCAACGCCACGTCACTCCTGGACTATCTGCAATGGGGCGGATGGGGCATCAGCCCCGAGACATGGACGGTGATTATGCTCGTCGTGGCTACGGGCATCACGGCTGCAGTGACCTTCACGCGAGGCGACATCGCCTACGGCCTGGTGATCGTCTGGGCCTTTGCGGGCATCGGGGTGAAACACGCCGGCACCGCCGTCGTCTCAACGGCGGCGTGGGTGGGCACGGCAGGTGCTGCACTGGTGACAGCCCTGGGCGCCTGGCATCAGCGGCGGCACGAGTCACCTTCATCGACGGTGCGTTAGCGTTCGAGCCGCAAGCTCCCTGCAACGGTTTCCCTTGTCCGGTGTTGTAGCTTTCGTATGATCGTATGATACTTGTTGACGGCATCTAGCATGAGAAAACGTCGCTGACGTCAAACTCGCTCTGAAAAGGAGATCATCCATGAGCTTCCCCCCCGCAAGCAAGACCACGCGTCGAGAGCGGTGGTCCTGGTATCTGTACGACTTTGGTAATTCGGCCTACGCGGCCGTGGTGCTGCTGGCGGTCTACTCCGCCTACTTCAAGGGCACCGTGGTCGGCGGCGCGGAGGGATCGAGGTTATGGGGCATCGCCGTGGGCATCGCTATGCTCGTGGTAGCCCTCACCTCGCCCGTGATGGGCACGCTGGCCGACTTCTCTGGAGCTAAGAAGCGGTTTCTCTTCTTCTTCACCGCCCTGAACGTGACCTTCTGTGGGCTGCTCTTCTTCGTCCAGAAAGGGGACTGGTTCATCGGGATGCTCTTCTTCATCCTGGCGGAGATCGGCTACCGCAGCGCCCAGGTCTTCTACAACGCCCTGCTGCCAGAGATCGCGGACCCCGAGACGATGAGCCGCATCTCCGGCAATGGATGGGCGATCGGGTCCGTCGGCGGCATCGTCTGCCTGCTGATCGTCCTGGTGCCCATCGTCCTTTCGGAGAGCAACCCGTTGGTCGTACGCCTCTCACTGGTCTTCACAGCTCTGTACTTCGCCGTCTCCTCGCTGCCTCTCTTCTTCTGGCTACGAGAGCGCGCCGTCCCGCAGGCGCTGCCAGCGGAGGACAGCTACTTGACCCTGGCCTTCAAGCGCTTGAAGGATACGTTCAAGGCTGCCAGGTCCCTGAAGGAGTTCATCAAGTTCATGGTCGCTTTCTTGATCTACAATGACGGCATCCTGATGACCCTGAACTTTGCAGCCATTCTCGGGGCGGTGCTCCACGGGATGGAGCAGCAGGAATTGATCATCTTCATGATCATCGTGCAGGTGACCAGCGTCGCCGGGGCCTATCTTTTCGGGCTCCTGGCCAACGACTTCGGAGACAAGAAAGCGTTGGTGGTCAGCTTGTTGCTGATGATCGTTCCAGTGGTGTGGCTCTTCTTCAGCCACTCGCGACTGGAGTTCTACTTCATCGGGGGCCTGGCGGGATTCGCCCTGACAGGCGTCCAATCGGTGAGCCGCACGATGGTGGGCATGCTAAGCCCGCCGGAGAGGAGCGCCGAGTTCTACGGCTTCTTCGCCGTGACCGGTCGCACCTCCTCCTTCATCGGCCCAACCATCTTCGGACTTCTGGCGGCCGAGGCCACCGAATGGTACAGAGAGGCTCAGCAGATGGCCCCTCTGGCAGCGGAGCAGGCGGGACACCGATTGGCCCTGCTAAGCATCGTGGCGTTCCTCGTGGCGGGGCTGGTGCTCCTCCTGCTCGTCAATGAGGAAGATGGACGAGCAGCCGCTCGATCGTGATATCCGAGATAGAGCAAGATGAGACTAAGCAAGAATAGCCATCACCAGCAATACCCGTACCCGCGCCGCAGAGTGATCCGCCGCGTGTCGCAGCAGCTGGCCTATGCAGCCCTGGCTGTCCTGACGGATTTGCACATCACCGGCCGAGAGAACCTGCCGGACAGTGGCCCCCTGATCGTGGTTGCCAACCACTTCAGCTTCATCGACCCGGTGGCGATGATACGCGCCGTGCCGTGGCCGATCGAGTTCGTCGGGGGCTTCCAGATGCCCAACGCCCCGACGGTGGTGAAGTGGCTGCCGAAGGTATGGGGCTACTACCCGGTGCACCGCGGGACGTTTTCCACCGACGCGCTACGGGCGGCGGAAGCGGTGCTGGAGCAGCGTGGAATCCTGGGCATCTTCCCTGAGGCCGGCAACTGGGCCACGGTGCTGCGTCCGGCGCGGCCCGGCGCGGCTTTCCTGGCGGTGCGAACGGGCGCCCCGATCCTGCCCATGGGTTTTGCCAACTTGAACGAAGTGTTCCCCAGCCTGCGAAAAGGGGAGCGAGCCCCAATCACCATACGGATTGGCAAACCCTTCGGCCCATTCCGCGCCAATGGGCGAGGCCGCACCCGACGCCCGAGACTGGAGGCGATTGGGCACGAGATTATGGAGCGCATCGCCCGGCTGATTCCGCCGGAGAAGCGTGGGCACTACTCGAAGGACCCGGCGGTCCGCGCCGCGGCCCAGGGCACCGAGGTCTACCCCTGGGACGAGAACCCGGAGGAAATCTGACGGGACCTGTCTCCGCTGCGAATCAACCGCATCGAACGGGGGGAGCGCCTATGTGGACGTCAATCTCCAACTGGCTGCATCGGATCTCCACGACGTGGGTAGCGCTGGGCGCTTTGGCGATTTTCCTGTCGTTCTCCGCCCTGGTGCTGCCTGCTCAATCTGCCAGAGCGGAAACGTACACCAACGACGCCGAATCCCCGGATACGTCGCTCTTCTACTCGCCCAGCGATCTCTACGAGGCCGCTGAGGCGTACGGCGAGCAGGGTCGAGCAGCCTACGTGAGATCACGGTTGACCTTCGACCTGATATGGCCCTTGATCTACGCGCTGTTCTTGAGCACGGCGACCAGTTGGATCTCCGGACGAGCCCTCGCGCCGGACAGTCGTGGACGGATGGCGAACGTGGTCCCTGTCCTGGGCGCGCTGTTTGACTACCTGGAGAACGTCTCGACGTCGATCGTGATGGTGCGCTACCCGGCTCACACGCCCTTGGTGGACGGGCTGGCGCCGATCTTCACCCTGGTCAAATGGATTCTCGTGGGCGGGAGTTTCGCGCTGTTGTTTGGGATCGCCTTGCTTGGCCTGGGGCGGTGGTTCAAAGAGCGCGCAATGGGATAACTGTCGCCCCACGCTTGTTTCCTCGACATCTCAAGGCCCGCGACCGGGACGTTGCGCATTCAACGTCATAGGTTTGCCGCAGCGACCAAAGCCGGTATAATGCCCTCGATGCGACAGAGAAACACATTCCTCTACGTGACCGCGTTCGCCGGCGGGCTGGTATCGCTGAGCGTCGAGTTGGCCGCATCCAGTCTGCTACGTCCCCACTTCGGCACGGCCAACCTGGTGTGGGCCACCATCATCGGCCTGATCCTGCTCTATCTGACCGTGGGCTATTTCGTCGGGGGGCGGTGGGCCGACCGGTCACCGCGGCGGGCGACGCTCTATCAGATCGTGGCCTGGGCGGCCTTTGGAGTGGGACTGGTGCCCTTCGTGGCGCAGCCGGTCCTCTCCCTGGCGGCGCCAGGCTTCCAGAGCTTCAGCATCGCCCGTCTCGGGGGCTCTTTCGTAGCAGTGGTGCTTCTGTTTAGCCTACCGATCATCCTGTTAGGCTGCATCTCCCCGTTTGTGATTCGGCTGGCGGTCGAGAACGTGAGACGCTCCGGCGAGATCGCAGGGCGTGTGTACGCTGTCTCGACCCTAGGGAGCTTTCTGGGCGCCTTCCTCCCCGACCTGTTTCTGATCCCCACCATCGGCACGAGAAACACGTTCGTCCTTCTCTCGCTGCTCCTCTTTGGCATCGCCTGGACAGGGTTGCTGAGCCGATCAGCACAGGCCAAGCGAGGTCGCCTGTTGCTGTATCTGTCTATGCCGCTCCTGATCATCCTGCTGACCATCACCCAACGCGGCCAGCCCGTCAAAGCTGCCGCTGGCGGGGACGTGATCTACGAGGCCGAGTCGGGATACAACTACATCCAGGTGGTGGAGACGAGCGATGGCTGCCGCCAGCTGCTGCTGAACGAGGGCGGGGGCATTCACTCCGTATCGTGCCCCAACCGCCTGCAGACAGCCGGGCCGTGGGATTACTTCCTGGTCGCGCCGTACTTCAATCCGCCGCCCTATCAGCCCGAGCGGGTCGAACGGGTGGCCCTCATCGGGCTGGCGGCCGGCACGATCGCGGAGCAGTACACGGAGGTGTACGGGCCACTACCGATCGACGGCGTGGAGATCGATCCGGAGATCGTCCGGGTGGGAAAGGCCTACTTCGGGATGGACCAACCGAACCTCAATACTATCGTGGCAGACGGGCGTGCCTATCTGTCCCACACCGACCAGCGGTACACGGTGATCGGCGTCGATGCCTACCGCCTGCCTTACATCCCACCGCACCTGACGACGATGGAGTTCTTCCAGGAGGTACGTGAGCATCTGACCTCCGATGGCGTTCTGGCGATCAACGTCGGCCGCACATCGGACGATTATCGACTGGTGAGGGCAATGGTGACGACTCTGCAGTCGGTCTTTCCGTCGACGCACGTCATCGACGTGCCCCGCAGCTTCAACGCCATCGTCGTCGCCACAGTGCAGCCCACCGAGGCCGGCAACCTGGCGGCTAACCTGCCCATGGTACGGGACGATGCCTTTCTCCATCCCACAGCGCTCCAGGCGGTTGAGAACCTACATCCGGTGGAGCCCAACGGGGTGATCTTCACCGACGATCGCGCCTCTATTGAGCTGATGACGAACGCGCTGCTGTTCGATTACGTGCTGGGAGGAGGAGCGATAGCGTATGACTGAGCGGCGATGGCTGCGCTGGCTTCAATGGCTCCTCGGCCTGGCCCTGCCGATCGTGTTGTTGGCCCTCAACATGCGCCTGGTGACCGGGCATTGGTTCGTGCGCTGGGAATACAGGAGGCCAGGCTTCCCCCCCGACCCCTTTGGCCTGTCCACCGCCGAGCGCATCCGCCTCGCCGAGACGTGCCAGGATTTCCTGGCCCAGAACGCCGACATCGCCCTGCTGGAGAACTTGGAGCTGCCCGGCGGCGAACCAGCCTTCAATCAGCGCGAGCTACGCCATATGGCAGACGTTCAGGCCGTCTACCACGCGTTGACGGTGGCGGGCGTCATCGCCGGTGCGATCTGGATAGGAGGCAGCCTAGCGTTCGCCGCCAATGAGCAGGTCAGAGAGGGGCTACCGAGGAGTCTTCTAAGAGGGAGCCTGATCACGCTGGGCCTGCTGGCAGCCGTGGGGAGCTTCATGCTGATCAGTTGGGGGGACTTCTTCACCACCTTCCACCGGCTCTTCTTCGAGGGCGAGACCTGGATCTTTCCCAACTCGGACACCCTAATCCGCCTCTTCCCCATTCGCTTCTGGATAGACATAGCCGCAACCCTGGTGGGACTGCTGGTCACCGAGGCCATCGTGTTGGGCGCTGCAGGATGGGCGCTTCGCCTTCCTCGCGCAGCTGAGTCGAGGCTAAAGGTTGGTCGGTAGAACGCAGTGTGATATAATCACGTCGCTATGCAGGCATCTGCGGACCGTGGGCTCCACGTGGCCCTCAACGCGCATCTCCTTTCCGGGCAGGACTCCTATAGAAGCGCGGGAGTCCACCAATACATCCTCCATCTCCTGCGTCACCTGGGCAACGTCGAGGATGACGTGCGCCTCACGGCCCTGTTGGGTGCGGAAGCTCTCAAGCCAGACACCGATCTAGATCTGCTACGATCAAGCCGGGACACCAGCAAGCCCGCGACCCGTGTCCTATGGGAGCAACTGGCGCAGCCGAACGTGCTACGCCGCATTGAGGCCGACCTGGTGCACGGCCCGGTCTTCATCGGCCCACTGGCCGCACCCTGTCCCGTCGTGACGACCATCCACGACCTGAGCTTCATCCGCTTTCCACAGCTGTTTCGCCCGGCCAACCGGCTCTACCTGACAGTGATGACACGTCTCTCGGCCCGGCGGGCCCAGCATCTAATTGCTGTATCCGAGCACGCCGCCAGCGAGTCCGTGACGTTGCTGGGCATCCCTCGTGACAAGATCACGGTGGTCTATCACGGCGTGGATGCGGTCTTTCGGCCTTTGCCGACGGACCAGGTGGCGGCTTTTCGCGAGCGCCGAGATCTTCCGGAGCGATTCATCCTCTTCGTGGGCACGCTGGAGCCACGGAAGAACCTGATCCGTCTGATCGAAGCGTTTGCTCGCGTCTACGAAGGAGAGAGCCGGCTGGTGTTGGCGGGGGGAAAGGGGTGGCTCTATGATGACCTGTTCGCCAAGATCGAGGCGCTGGATCTGCAGGACGCCGTTTTCCTCCCCGGCTACGTACCGAACGAGGATCTGCCGCTCTGGTACAACGCAGCCACAGCTTTCGCCTACCCCTCCTTGTATGAGGGCTTTGGCATGCCCGTGACAGAAGCTCAAGCGTGTGGGACGCCGGTGGTGACATCCAACGCATCGTCGCTGCCGGAGGCCGCGGGTGAAGCCGCGCTCCTGGTCGACCCTCACGACGTAAGCGCCATTGCCGCGGGGTTGCGGCGCGTTCTGGGTGACGCCTCTCTCCGCGAACAGCTCCGAGAGCAAGGCTTGAGCCGTGCACAGACGTTTAGCTGGGCAGCTACGGCACGGGAGACGGTCCAGGTTTATCGTCAAGCGGTGGCATAGGACGCCAGAGGAGGCGACATGAGAGGCCGCCCGGCGACCCCCTGGTGGGTTATCACGTCTGACGTCGCGCTTTTCAACGTCAGTATGGTGATCGCCTACTGGATGCGGTACGAGCTTCAGTGGTTCCGAGACATCAGCTACTACCACACCCTATCGGCCTACCTTCCCTTCGCGCTTCTGTTCACGCTGTTGATGCTGCTGACCTTCCGGATGGATCAGGTCTACCAGAAATGGCCCGGACGCCAGTGGCTGAACCAGATCTACCGTATCATCAATGCCACAGCGAAGTCGACCGTGGTGATGTTAGCCGTCACCTTCGTCCTGCAGCCCCTAGAGTACTCGCGTCTGTTGCTCATTGAGTCAGGCCTGGTGGCCGTGATCCTGTTGGCGATGTCGCGAGGGATCCAGAACATCATCATCGGTCGGCTCCACGCACGGGGCATCGGTGTCCATCGAACGATCATCGTGGGTGCCGGCGAGATCGGCCGGACGGTGATGCGGACCGTGGTAGCGCGGCCCGGCCTCGGCTATCAGATCGTGGGCTTTGTGGACGATAACCCAGAGAAGGGCAACAACGACATCGGCCGATTCCAGGGTCTGGGGCCGGTCAAGAACCTACCCGATCTGATCGAGGATAAGAGCATCGACGAGGTGATCATCACGCTGCCGTGGATGTACCATCGCAAGATCATGGGCATCGTCCACGCCTGCGAGCGGAAGAACGTCAGCGCCCACATCGTGCCGGACCTGTTTCAGATGAGCTTGAGCCGGGTCGACGTGGACGACCTGGGCGGGGTGCCCCTGGTCGGGGTGCGGGAGGTCGGGTTCGGGCAGAACGTGCGGACGATCAAGCGTCTGGTCGACGTGGCAGGGTCCGCCCTGGGCCTGACGCTGGGAGCCCCTCTTCTGGGGCTGATCGCCCTGGCCATTCGTCTCGACTCCTCAGGCCCGATCATCTTCCGCCAGACCCGGGTGGGAGCCAACGGCAAGCCGTTTGAGATCTACAAGTTCCGATCGATGTACGAAGGTGCCGAGCGGAAGCTGGAGGAGCTGCGCGATCGAAGCGAGGTCGACGGACCGATCTTCAAGATGAAGGATGACCCCCGGGTCACGCCAGTGGGTCGGATCCTGCGCCGGTCCAGCCTCGACGAGCTGCCCCAGCTCTGGAACGTCCTGCGCGGCGATATGAGCCTGGTGGGCCCTCGGCCGCCGCTTCCCTCCGAGGTGTGTGAGTATATGGAATGGCATAAGAAGCGGCTGGAGGTACGCCCGGGGGTCACGGGGCTCTGGCAGGTAAGCGGTCGGAGCCTGCTGAGCTTCGATGAGCAATGCCTGCTGGATATCTACTATATCGAGAACTGGTCCCTGTGGCTAGATTTCCAGATCTTGCTGCGTACCATCCCGGAAGTGATCTTCGGCAACGGGGCCTACTGACGCAGATTGCCAATTAACTCGACGCGTGTTATACTAATACGTTGGCTCAGTGATTGAGGGCGGGCCAGAAGAGGGCGCGCCCTTATCGTTTGTCAGGTCGATTAAGCAGACGGACAAACAGACGGGCAGCCTGACGCAGGGCATCGGTCAGCCGTTTCGGAGGGAGAACGCAGCTATGGAAACGATCCAGGTTTCGACCCAATCGAAGCAGGACTTTCACGACATCACGAGCCGGGTGCAGGAGGTCGTCGGCAACGAGGGCGTCGAGGACGGCGTCTGCCTGGTCTTCTGCCCCCATACCACGGCGGGCGTGACGCTGAACGAGAACTGGGATGCCAGTGTGCAGCACGATATGAGCGTGGGGCTCAATAAGATCTCCCCATCCCGGCCTGAGTATCGCCACGGCGAGGGGAACTCGCCGGCCCACCTCAAGTCCTCCCTGATGGGGGCGTCTCAGATGGTGCCGATTGAGGGAGGAGAGCTGGTGCTGGGCCGGTGGCAGGGGATCTACCTATGTGAGTTCGACGGCCCTCGCACGCGTAAGGTCCACGTGCAGGTAATAGCAGGGTGAAAGAAAGAGGAGAGCACGCCAACAGGCCTGACTGAAGCCCTCCCCAGGCACAGAACCTAGAAGATGAGACGACGGTTATGCAGATCGACTTGAACCAGTTAGAGCGCATCCTGCCCACGGTGCGGACGCCCGGTCGCTACGTCGGCGCAGAATACAACAGCGTCGTCAAGGACTGGGAGACGACCTCCACACGGGTCTGCCTGGCATTCCCCGATATCTACGATCTGGGCATGTCTAACCTGGGTCTGATGATCCTGTACGACGCGCTGAACAAGCTGCCGGACGTGCTGGCAGAGCGCGCTTTCCTGCCCTGGGTGGACATGATCGCAGCGATGCGCGAGTCGGGGATGCCGCTCTATAGCCTGGAGAACAAGCGGCCTCTGGCCGATTTCGATATCATCGGGGTCACATTGCCCTACGAGCAGGTGTACACGAACCTACTGGAGATGCTCGATCTGGCCGGGATCCCACTGCGCTGGGAGGACCGGGACAGCGAGCACCCGTTGATCCTGGCCGGGGGGCACGCCACCTTCAATCCAGAGCCGGTCGCCGCGTTTGTGGACGCGTTTATCGTCGGCGACGGCGAAGAGGCGATCGTGGAAGCTGTCGCTACGTACGAGGAGACCCGGCACGCGTCGCGAGAGGCTCAACTGAAGGCCCTGGCCCAGCTGCGAGGAATCTACGTGCCGCGGTTCTACGACGTGCGGTACGGCGACGCGGCCTCTGACGAACAGGGGCCTGTCGCCGCCATCGAGGCCAACACGCCAGAGGCGAGCCTACCCGTCCTTAAGCGCGTCGTATCGGAGATGCCGCCCGTGCCGACCCGTCTGATCGTCCCTACCGTGGACGTGAGCCACAACCGAGCGGCCATCGAGATCAGCCGCGGCTGCACCCGGGGGTGCCGTTTCTGCCACGCCGGGATGGTGACGCGACCGGTGCGCGAGCGCCCCGTTGAGGAGATCCTGGAGGCGACCGAGAAGATCCTCCGACAGACCGGGTTCGAGGAGATCGGGTTGCTCTCCCTCTCGCCCAGCGACTACTCGAAGATCGACGAGCTGGTAAAGGCGATGATGGACCGTTTCGGCGACAAACACCTCTCCATATCGCTGCCGGCCCTGCGCGCCGACAGTTTCTCGGTCAGCCTGGCCGAGGCCATCGCCGAGGGGCGTTACACCGGCTTCACCTTCGCACCGGAGGCGGGCTCGGACCGGATGCGAGCCGCGATCAACAAGACGATTCCCTCGCGGCAGGTGTTCGACGTCGCCCGGGAGGTCTTCGAGCGCGGCTGGCAGACGATCAAGCTCTACTTCATGATTGGGCTGCCGGGCGAGGAGATGGAGGACGTCGAGGCGATCGCCGAGATGGCCCAGACCGTCCACATCATCGGGCGACGGGTTCATGGACGCCAAGCTCAGGTCAACGTCAGCGTGAACACCTTCGTGCCGAAGCCGCACACACCGTTTCAATGGGTGCCGCTGGCGCCGAGCCGATCGATCCGCCAGAAGCACACCCTGCTGCGCCGGGAGCTCAGAGGGCGAGGGGTCAAGCTCGACTACAACGACCCGGAGGCCTCCCTGCTGGAGGCGGTGCTGGCGCGCGGCGACCGACGGCTCAACGACGTGGTGGAACAAGCGTGGCGCCTAGGGGCCCGCTTCGACGCCTGGGATGACCAACGGGACTTTGGCGCGTGGATGCGGGCCTTCGCCAAAGCAGGGCTCGATCCCGACGTCTATGCCTATCGGGAGCGGTCCCCGGACGAACGGCTGCCATGGGAGATCGTGAACACCGGCGTGGAGAAGCGGTTCTTGTGGGCTGAGTACGAGCGAAGCCAGCGGCGGGAGACGCTGTCGGATTGCCGGGAGAGGTGCCACGCCTGCGGCATCCTCACCGCATACAGGGGGGAGAAGAGCGAAGCGTGGACTTGCCCTGAACCGAGACGACGTGCTTGAAGTAAGATATGATGGAAACCCGGATTGGGCCTGAAGGACGACTAATAGGCCCACCGATGAGATTTGATGGTTCAAGAGAATCAGGAGAGATATGACCGATCTACGCGTTGAGAAACTTGCAGACGTACTGGTTGATTATTCTGCGGCCGTAGAGGCAGGGGACAAAGTGGCGATCCACGGCGACACCCTGGCCGAGCCCTTGTTGAAGGCGGTTTACGCCAAGGTGCTGGAGGCCGGGGGGCATCCCCTGCTGTTGCCGTCGCTGCCGGGCACGGACAGCCTGCTCTATCAGCTTGGCTCGGACGAGCAGCTTCAGCACATCCCGGAACCGATGAGGCTGGTTGTCGAGACCTACGACGTGCGGATCAACATTCGGGGAGCTGCGAACACCAAGGCTCTCAGCAACGTCGATCCGTCGAGAATGGTGCTCCGCAACCGGGCCCAGACTGAGCTGATGAAGACGTTTATGCAGCGCTCGGCTTCGGGCGCGCTGCGCTGGGTGAGCACCCTCTTCCCCACGAACGCCTATGCCCAGGACGCCCAGATGAGCCTGCGCGAGTACGAGGATTTCGTCTACGGGGCCTGCATGCCGGACCTTGACGACCCTGTCGCGTACTGGGAACAGTTTTCCGCCTGGCAGCAACAGATCGTCGACTGGCTCAAAGGGAAGGAACAGGTCCACGTCGTGGGGCCGGGCACAGACCTGGCGTTGAGCATCGCCGGCCGACGCTTCATCAACAGCGACGGCAAGCACAACATGCCCAGCGGAGAGGTCTTCACCGGGCCGGTGGAGGAGAGCGTCTCGGGCCACGTCACATTCTCCTATCCAGCGATCCACCAGGGGCGCGAGGTGACCGAGGTCCAGCTGTGGTTTGAGGAGGGCAAGGTCGTCAAGGCGAGCGCTGATAGGAACGAAGCGTTCCTGCTTCAGACCCTCGACACCGATGAAGGCTCCCGCTATCTGGGCGAGTTTGCCATCGGCACCAACGAGGGCATCGCCCAGTTCACCAGCCAGATCCTGTTCGATGAGAAGATCAACGGGAGCTTCCACGTGGCTCTTGGAGCGGGGTATCCCGAGACCGGGAGCAAGAACGAGTCGGCCATCCACTGGGACATGATCTGCGACCTACGTGACGGCGGCCAGATCTGGGTCGACGACGAGCTGCTCTACGAGAACGGCGCGTTCGCCATAGATTTCTAGGGGCCAGGAGACCCTGTGGGGCGCGCCATTGTCGCCTGGTGAAGCTGTCTATGCGATTGCGACTAACGTTTTCCAAGACGGGCTGGCTCATCTACTCTTCGCACCTGGATCTGATGCGGACGTGGGAACACGCGCTGCGGCGCGCGGGCCTGCCGCTGGCGTATTCGGGTGGCTACAACCCGCGGCCTAAGCTCCAGTTGGCACGGGCCTTGCCGCTGGGCCACGCCGGTGAGGCGGAGATCCTGGACGTGTGGCTGGAGAGCGCCTTGCCTGTGGAGACTGTGGCGAAGACAGCAGCGCCCGTCCTTCCAGAAGGTCTGAGCATCAAAGAGGTGCGCCAGGTCGATCCCAAGGCGCCGGCGATGCAGACCCGGGTGGTGGGCACCGCTTATCGGGTGAGCGTTGAATGGGATGAGCGAGCGGAGGAGGTCGAGGCTCGTGTCGAGCGGGCGCTGTCCGCGGATGAGATCACCCATGAGCGGCGGGGGAAACGGTACAATCTTCGACCGCTGATCGAGGCCCTGCAGGTGACGGGGGTAGAGGGAGGGAAAGCGACGCTACACATGCGGCTCTCGGCGCGCCCCGGAGCCACGGGACGCCCGGAGGCGGTTCTGGACGTGTTGGGGATGGGACGCGCTTTCGCTCGCTATTACCGCGAAGAGCTGTTCCTGGCGACGGCATCTGAGAACGGTTGGGAAACGAAACCCTCGGAAGACTAGTGGCGTGAGATCGCTCTTGCAGGCAGTTGACAAACCCGATGGATTCGATATAATACTTGTTCGAGCGGCTGAGCCATCTGGCTTGGCCACGTTTTATGGATAGGCAGGGAGGATGTAGCGTGTACGCAGTTATGAAATCAGGGGCGCGTCAGTACCGCGCCAGCGTTGGAGATGTCATTCGCGTCGAGAAGCTGCCCGCTGATCCCGGCGAGCAGATCGAGCTGGACGAGGTGCTGATGGTCGTCGACGATGAAAGCGTCGAGATCGGTCGACCTGCCGTGGAAGGGGCAAAGGTTCTGGCGACTGTCGTGGCCCAGGAGAAGGGTCCCAAGATCACAGT
>CAZEQC010000018.1:0-29523 GCA_964514285.1 uncultured Anaerolineales bacterium
TCTCCACGTAGCGCCGCTGCCCCTCCGCGTAGATGGTGTCGAAGGCCAGGGACGACTTGCCGGACCCGGAGATACCGGTGATAACGACCATCTGATCGCGAGGGATCTCGATGGTCACGTTCCTCAAATTGTGCTCTCGTGCTCCCCGAACGATGAGCTTGCTCTTGTTATCCTGTTGATCGAACATAAGGTCAAACCTATTGTCTTTTAGTCTCTCCCTCCTTAGCCGATCTTTCATGCTAACACATTTTCGCGGTTGGACAACGAGACGACGCTTTGCTATAATCACCGTCGTCGTAGACCATCACGTGAGCCAAGCAAGCTCCGCTCATCAGAGTTCAGGAAGCGTCGTAGAGTGCAGCATGAGCATCCCGGAGACTGATATGATTCTTCTCACCATTCCCGTCGGCATGAACCAGACCAATTGTTACGTCGTGGGCTGTGAGACCACCCATCACGGGGCGGTGATCGACCCCGGCGGTGAAGCCAGCCGCATTATGCAGAAGATTGAGCGGAACGGCTTGACCATCACGCACGTGCTCATCACCCATGCCCACTTCGATCACATCGGCGGCATCGCCGACGTGGTCGAGGCCACAGGGGCGAAGCTGGCCATCCACCCCGGCGAACGTCCCCTGCTGGAGCGCGGAGGAGGGGCCTCGATGTGGGGCCTGAACGTGCCGCCCAGCCCATCGCCGGACATTGAGCTTTCGGAGGGAGAGACGGTTAAGGTAGGCGAGCTGAACTTCGAGGTCCTGTCCACGCCGGGACACAGCCCAGGTGGCGTCACGTTCTACGAACCCGACGAGGGCGTGGCCTTCGTGGGGGACGTGCTCTTCTCAAGAGGAATAGGACGTGCCGATCTGCCGGGCGCCGACCGGAGGACCTTGATGCGATCGATCAAGGAGGTCCTGTTCAAGCTCCCGGGCGAGACCGTGATCTATCCGGGGCACGGCCCCAAGACGACGGTGGCGGAAGAGAGAGAGTCAAATCCCTGGGTAAGGTGACGCCAGATGACGGATGAGGACGAGGACGACGATCAAGGAAAGCGCTTCCCCGCCTGCGCCTCGTCTCAAACGCCGCCCGACACCACGTTTCTCAACAACCCCACGCCGTCGATCTGAACCTCGACCTCGTCACCGACCGTCACAGGGGCGACGCCCTCCGGCGTGCCGGTCATGATCACGTCGCCCGGCTCTAGCGTCATAATGGACGAGGTGTAGGCGATCAGCTCGGCCGGCGAGAAGGCCATCTCCGAAGCCTGAGCCTCCTGGCGCACCTCTCCGTTGACCCGGCATACAACAGCCATCTCGGCGACGTCATCCTCGCTCAGCCCGGTCACCAACCAGGGCCCCAGGGGACAGAAGGTGTCGAAGCCCTTGGCCCGGGTCCATTGATCGTCGAGCCGCTGCAGGTCGCGGGCGGTGACGTCATTGCCGCAGGTCACGCCGAGGACGTGGTCCCAGGCCTCTTCGGTCCCCACGTTTCGGCAGCGCCTTCCGATCACCACCACCAACTCCGCCTCGTGATCCACGCGCTCGGATTGGGATGGCAGGTGAATCGCTGCGTCAGGCCCGATGATGGCACTGGGCGGTTTGAAGAAGAGGAGCGGCTCCTCAGGCACCACCGCCCCGTGCTCGGCAGCATGGGCCGGGTAGTTGCGGCCCACGCAGACAATCTTGGTGGGCGTCACAGGCGCCAGCAGCGTCAGCTCGCCTTGGCGCCCGAGCAGGGGGCGCTCACCCAGGCTCGGCCCCCAAACCTCGAAAGGGCTAGCTGGCAAGCTATAGACGAGACCGTCCTCCAGGGCACCCCACAGCGAACCACCATCCGTCATCACGCGCACAACGCGAACCCGCCTCTGTTTCATCTCGACTTTTGGAGAAGAGCCAGGCATCATCATTCAACAAACCTCCCATCATCTCGTGAGTGCGGAAGCTTCTGTTTGTGCTTCTCGAACAGGTAATGAGAGACCATATACTCCTGCCCCCGGCGGAGCGCCCAGGTCTCCTCGCAGGCCATGAAGAAGAGCCGCCAGTTGACCAACCAGCGCGTGGCGTCATCTTTTCCGTAGGTCTGGGCCAGAATCTCGCGTACCTCCGACTGGTGGCGGTCGAGTTTCTCCAACCAGGCCCGCAGGGTCTTGGCGTAATGCAAACCATTGACCCGCCAATGGTCGACGACGTGCAGGTCCCGCTGAAAGTGGAGCAACAGATCATCTGAAGGCATGGTGCCGCCGGTGAAGAACGTCTGGGCCATCCAATCGTCCGAGTCCTTGGCCTCGAACTCGAAGGCGAAGGCACGATGGCTGAAGATGTGTACGAAGAGCCTCCCGTCGGGCTTGAGCAATGAGGCGACCTCGGCCATCAGGCGCTGGTAGTTCTTCATATGCTCGAACATCTCGATCGAGAGTACACGGTCAAAGACGCGGCCGATCTCGAGATGATTGACGTCGGCGACGAGCCCCTCAACGTTGTCCAGGTCCCGCTGACGGCATCGCTCCTCGATGAAGGCGATCTGCGGCGGCGAGTTCGAGACCGCCAGAACGCGGCAGTTGGGATAACGCTCCGCGATCCAGAGGGAGAGTGAACCCCATCCGCAGCCCAGATCGAGGATCTCCATGCCATCTTCAAGCTGAGCCCGCTGGCAGGTGAGGCGCAGCATGGCCTCCTCGGCCTGGTGAATAGTGTGGACGTCCTGCGGCCAGTGGCAGCAACTGTACTTGAGCCGCCTACCGAGCACGAGCTCAAAGAAAGCCGGAGGGACTTCGTAGTGCTGACGATTAGCGTCGTCAGTATGAATGGCAATGGGACTTCGCTTCAGCTTCTCAATCAAGGCTCGGCGCTGGGCGTCGCGTTCCTCCAACCCCAGCCGATAGCGCTGCCGCGTGCTTCGCATGAGGAGAAGGCGCAGACCAAGCCGCGTCAGCCAGTCTGGGACCCGATTGGTATGGAGCAGATCGACGGCCCACATCAGCGCGCTCCATCAGCGTAAGCCCGGACCCAATCGATCTCCAGCCGAAATGGCCCGGCCCGCTTATCGGCGATCAACCACCCGAAGGACATCATTCGGAGCCGATACCGCTTTCCATCGCCTCGAACGCGGAGCTCCAGCCCGTCGTACGCGCTCAGGTCGACCTGCGCCGGGCGGGAGCGGACAGAGGCGAAGCCGCCGCGCTCCAGCGAGAGAACGCCCTCGAAGGCCCCCAGGCCCTCGGGGGCAACGTTGAACTGACTGGCGGAGACGCCGCCCACAACCACGTCGTCGATGGGGCGACAGGCCTCCTGATCCGCCTCTGCGTCGAAGTCAAAGATCGTGAGCGTCTTCGCGTTCGTCATGGTGGAACCTCCTTAGTCATTCACTCTCTCGCCGTCGCGGAGCGACCGGCGCGCATCAGCCGCTCTCGCGCCGGAGGAAGCCAATAGCACGACTGAGCCCCAGCAAGGCGATCAAGCCCAGGATGAGAGCCAAGCCGAAGCTCAGATCGACCTGGACAGTCACCGCCAGCACCGCCAGCAGGAGACCCAGCCCATCAGCGAGGAGCAACCGTCGCAGGTGACGTCGCTGCAGCACCTGCTTCTGCTCCACAGCGTCCACGCGCTTCAGCTGACGAGCGAAGCCATCCAGGTCCCAGGCGGAGAGCGCCGCGATCAAGCCAACCACGAGCAAGACGGGGCTCAGGTCCAACCAAGCGCCGACGGCCGCTGCGACAACGGAGGAGCCCACCATCAACCACGCCACCCACCTCCAGCCCAGCCGCTGCCCCACGATCCACGCCAGCCCAAAGATGAGGATCGCAGCTGCCGGCAGCCAGAGGGCGCCGAGAGCGTAGGCCAATATCAGCGCCGACGCAGCGAGAACGATGCTGGTGATCAGGGCCGCGGCAGTCATCGGAAAAGCCCTTACTCCACGCCGACCGCACGGAACCAGTGCGGCTGCCGGCTGAGCGAGGTGTGCAGGGCGAGATCAAAAGGCGTGTCGACCTGCCAGTCCACCGTACGAATGCCAGCCCGTTGAAGCCGACGCAACAGCAGGTCGCGCTCCAGTCGGGCGATGCGAACCGCCAGGGAGACCGCGGGATCGGGCTCAAGGTTCTGAGCCTCGAAGGTAATGGGATCCGGACTGATGACCATCAGCTGATAACCCCGGGCCCTCAAGCGCACCAAGGTCGACACGTCGTCATCGCAAAGAGGGCTGACCAACACCAGCTGTGACTTGGCGGGGAAATAACGGGTGGGGATGAAATCGAGGCTCTCGAAGACATGGCTCTCTCCGGTCTCCGCCCCAGCCAGGGCCCGCAGGATGCGCTCTCGCTGTATCCGACCGTAGCCTGGGAACGTCCAGTCCAGGAAGCCGCCATAGACTAACAGCCCCACACGGTTACCATCACTGAGGAAAGCGGCCGCCAAGGATGCGGTGGCCCGCACGCCGTGCTCAAAGAGGGAGAGGCCCCGCCCCTGCTGATCGGTCCGACGACGCGCATCGAGGATCAGGCCGACGTCCGTGATGCGCTCCTGCTCGAACTCATTGGTGAAGAGGGAGGGCTGGTGACGGGCGCTGATCCGCCAGTTGATCCAGCGCAGGGGATCCCCCACCTGGTACTCACGCACGCCAAAGAACTCCACGCCCGAGCCGCCCTGCCGGGCGGGGACAGGACCGGCGTAAGCGCGGGTGCGACGCGGCCTAATCGCCACCCGGCGTAGCTTCATCACCTCGGGGAGAATCATCAACCGCTTCGGAGTCTGGAGTTCGGCCAGTCGCGAGAGGAGGCCCAGCTGATCAGAGGCCTTGACCCGCACCGTGCCAAGTTTGACGTCACCGCGGCCACCTTGAACGCGGTAGGTCAAGGTCGCGGTCTCTCCGGGAGCCAAGGAGGTGAGAAGGCTTGACTCGCCATCGATCACCTCCAGCTGCTCCGGTATGACGTCCTGCACCTCCACACGCTCCAGTCGGGCCCCTTCATTGGTGATGTCAAGCTGGACAGTCACCGGCTTACCCTTGGGAACCCGATCGTCGCTGAGAGAACGGGTCGCTGTCAGATGAAGCTCCGCAGGCCCGTAGGCCAGCGCCGCCATCAGATAGACGATCGGGGGTATAGCTAGGGCCAGCAGTGGGCCGCTCATCACGGCCAAGCCCGCGAGCAACAAGACGTAGACCAAGCCTCCCAGCAGGAGGAGCCGTCTCACGCTTAGACGCCTTCGATGACGGGGACAGGAACGGAGCGGAGAATACCGTCCAGGACGTCCTCAGCCGCATGCCGCTTCATCCACAGATCCGGCTGGAGAATGAGGCGATGCACAAAAGCGGGCTTGACGAAGATCTTCACATCGTCGGGGAGAACGTAGTCCCGTCCGTGCAAGGCGGCCCAGGCTCGGCTGAGCTTGAGCAGCGTCAAGGAGCCACGTGGGCTGGCGCCCACAGCCACCTCACGGTGTTCACGGGTCTCGACCGCGAGCGAGACGATGTACCGCTGCAGATCGGGATCGACGTGGATCATCTCCACCGTCTGACGTGCTGCCAGCAGCTCCTCCGTGTCCGCCACTTGGTTGAGGTCGAACGTGTCCTGCTGGCGCTCCTGCCGTCGTCTCAGAATCTCCTGCTCCTGATCTAGGGTGGGATACCCGACCGACAAGCGCATCAGAAAGCGATCGAGCTGAGCCTCGGGCAGAGGGAAGGTACCCTCATACTCGATGGGGTTCTGCGTGGCCACCACGATGAAGGGAGGCGGGAGCTTCATCGTCTGGCCCTCGAGGGTAACCTGATACTCCTGCATCGCCTCCAACAAAGCGGACTGGGTCTTCGGGGACGCACGGTTGATCTCGTCAGCGAGGATGATATTGGCAAAGATAGGTCCCTTGCGCAGAACGAATCGAAACGCGTCTGAATCCGGGGCACGTTCGTAGACATAGCCTCCCGTGATATCGCCGGGGAGAAGATCGGGCGTGAACTGGATGCGCTTGAACGTCAACCCGAGAGCCGCAGCAAAGCTCTTGGCGATAAGGGTCTTAGCCAGACCAGGGTAGTCCTCCATCAACACGTGTCCCCCGGCCAGCACAGCCGACATAATCTGCTCCAAGAGCAAGCGCTTGCCAACGATAGCCCGCTCTACCTCTCCGATGACGCGGTCACCCAGGGCAGAGACCTCGGTGACATCCATAGTGGTCATAAACCCTCCAATCGTTCTTCCAGGAATCGCACAACGTGCTCTAATTCAGGGCTAGGAGCCTCTGTCTCGTTGGCCCCACGAAGACGACGTCTCAACCAAGCGACGAGGCCAACAGGCCGGGATGGTGAAATCAGCCGTCCCCCCTCGCGGAGAAACGCTCGAACCTCGGGCGGCGCGCCCAGCGCCTCCAACCCCCGCTCCAGCTTCGCCCGCCCGTACGGTTCCTCAACATCCAGGGATCTGAGGATCAACTGGCCCAAACGCTGAGAGAGGCGTCTTCTAAAGTAGGTGGATCGCGCGGCGTAGCGGATCTGGGATCTCAACTGTTTCACCTGGCCGCTGTAGCTCTGCTCGAAGACGAGATTTTGGGAGGAGGCCGCCCCTTCTCCTGATCGGCCGAGAGCGATGAGGCTATTCGTCAGCGCCAGCGCCAGGCCGAACAACAGAAGAGCACCCCAAAACAGAGTGCGCGGTATGGTACGGACGTAGACCCGGCCGATCCAGGCCAGATAGAGAAACGGCGCGGCGACAACGTCGCGAACGAAGTCGCCAGATACCCGAGAGAGCAGAAGGGCGAGAGGGATAGCCAGAAGCACGACGAGCGCCGCCGCCAGGAGCCACCTCTTCAGCGTGGGACTCACGAGGTGCTCCTGCAGGACCGGACGATGGAGGTCAAGGATACAACCGCTTGTCGCTCCTCTTGCTCGCCAAGTTGCTTGTCACCGTAGCGGACCGCCTCGAAGAGACGGGTGAGCCGACGCACCTGCGCGGTCGGGACGCCCAGCCCCTCCAACTCGGCCTCGAACTCCCGAGGGGTCATGGCCCGCTGGCGCTGAACACCTCGCTGATCCTTCAGGACCTGCATCATCTCGAAGTAACACTTCGTCACCGTGTCCTTCAGGTCGGCACCGGCTTCTATGGCGTCGATGGCCTCCTGCGCCTCCTGGGCCAGCTTATCCATGGATGGCGATGGTCGCTGCCTGCGACGCCAGATGTACCAGCCGAGGCCCACCAAGAGGGCGGCCAAAAGCAAGGCGACGCCGATGGTCGCGGCGAGGATCAACCACGCTCTGGGCTCGGGGACATACGCCACGTCGGGGGACGGGGGAATATCCTGGGGCGTCGCCTGGGGCATCTGGAAATCATCGAGGGTCTCGGTCGCCTCCGGCTGGAAGCGCCACAGCAGGTAGAGGGGTATCATGACGATGAACAGGGCGATCAGGTCCCGAAGCACGCGCCTTCGCACCTGTGGCAAGACCAGATAGAGAAGGATGGCGAAGGGGAGAAGCGCTCCAGCGACCGTGAAGAGCACACGGAAGGAGATCTCAAGGAGGCGGCTTGGTGGTGGCGCCTCCCCCTGCTGCTGTTCTTCTCCCCTCGGCACCCGAGGAAGCTGGTGTCCCTCGTACGTCATGTCGAGGTCAGAGAGACCACTGGCGAGGATGGCGACGGCGGTCACTGCCAGACCTGAGAAGAGGATGAGCCAGAGCCTCTTGCGCTTGCCCAAATCGATAGACATCGTTTACAATCCCGCCCAGATTATAACCGGACCGGGAGGGTTTCACAACTGTGCGTATTCTTTCACCTCATGACCCGCACATTCCAGCCGACTTCGCTATGCGGCGGTTCTGTGCCCAACCCCGCAGATCAGAGATCCGCAGGGAGCGAAGAGGTTGGGACCGGTCGTTTCCGGTTCAGCGCCACGGATCATAGATTCGCTGGGAGCAGCAGGTGAACGGTGACAGACAATGATGAAGCGAATCCCCCAGCAGGCCGGATGGGGACGGATGAGGCCGGAGGGGGCCATGCAATCACCCTGGGGCCCGGGCAGGGGGCGCGCGTGTGGGGGCTGAAGCAGACGAAGGCAGGACGCCATCTAGGTAAGATGCTGTCCGAGGACGGGCTGTCTGGAAGTAGCTTTCCTTGGCGATCCGCGCAATCAGTAGGAAGACGTCGCATCGGTCAGCCGCTCAGCCGAAAGCATGCCCAGCTCCGCGTCGTGGAGCATGGCCTTGACCAAGCGCTCCGCAGCGACGAAAGCCCAGCTCAACCCACGGCCACCGAACCCAACGGCGAAATAGGCCTGAGGCAGGCTCGGCAGGCTGCCCAACAAGGGCAGCCCGTCGGGCGTGAAACCCATCACTTCGGACCAATGATCGGCACTGTCGAGGTCGAGCTCCGGGATATGGCAGGAGACGAAATCCGCCAGCCGATCTCCGAGCTGATCTGCGCTGTCGGCAGCATCGCGACGCTGCCAAGTACCCAGCAAAACGCGACCATCAGGGAGAGCGCGGAGGAACCCCTGACCACCCCAGAAGGTGCAGAGCCGCTCAGGAAGGGGATCATTGAGGGGCTCCGTGGTGAAGACGACGCAGCGCACCGGAGCCACGTTCTCCGCCAGATAGGGATCGACCAAGGCAGCATAACCGTTGACGGCCAGCACCACGGCGCCACAGATCACGGTCCGACCATGCGCCCAGACACGGATTCCGTCATCCGTTGGCTCCAGCGCGTAGACCTCAGTCCCTTCGTGGACCCTGACGCCGTCAGCGTCGAGCAGAGCGCGGGTGAGGGCCGCCGCGTCGACGCCGAAGTCGGCGGGGTGACGCAGGGCTGCCTGGAAGCCGCGCTCAAGCGGGTCGGTCAAGGTGAACGAGGCATCAAAGCCATCATCACGCAGGAGCTTGACTGATTCCCAGAGTGCATCGGCCTCGTCGTCGTCAGCGGCCAGGGCGAGACTCCCGGCCCGCTGGAAAGGGACCTTTAGCCTTCGAGCGGTCTCTACCAGGCGAGCGCGTCCACCGGCAGTGAGAGCCCATATCTCCCGGGCCCGCTGATGTCCATAGACCGAGACAGCCCAACTGTAGTGCCCGGCCAGACCGAGAAGCGCCATACCGAGACTGCGACCGGTGGCCCCACCAGTCACCAATCTGGCCTCCAGCACGGCGGTCTCGAATCCCTCTCGCGTCAGGCGAGCCGCCACCGCTGCGCCAACCAGCCCCGCCCCCACGACGATGACGTCGCAGGCGTCACTCCGCCGTCGATCCCTCTTGGTCAGCATGCTCATCTCCTGATCGGTCACGGACGTCGGCCGCCAGGCCGCTAGGCGGTGGCGGTCAGCACATGGTAGCTGCGGTCGGCGTAGGCGACGCTAGCATTACCGAACACCTCTCGCATCAGATCATCGTAGCCAATGAAGCGATTGGCAACAAGGAACAGCCGTCCTTCAGGCCGCAGAACGCGGCGGGCGTCGCGCACAAACTGATGGGCCACCTGATAGTCCACCTCCCGTCCCTGATGGAATGGCGGATTGCTGATCACCACGTCGAACGCCTGGTCATCGACCACCTGGGAGACGCCGTCGGACAGCACCACGTCGGCGTTGGAAACATGATTGACCTCAAGCGTGCTTCGAGCGGATCGGACGGCGCGAAGATCGCTATCCACCAACACGACCTCCCCCCGAGGGGCACGTCGGGCCGCGGCCAAGCCGGCGAGCCCTGTGCCACAGCCTAGATCGAGCACCCGGTCAGCGGGATCGATGGCCATGACGTCCACCAGGCGCTCGGTCCCCCCGTCGAGCCGATCCCAGGCGAAGACGCCCGGCTGGCTCACCAAGGTCACCTCGGCGCCATCAACGACGAGGGAGCGGCGAACGACCATCTCCACGGGCGGGGGCGGCTCCATATCCTCGGGCCGGACGGTCATAGCAACGTGGTAGCCTTTCTTGCGGCGCACCACGCCGCAGCGGCCGAAGAGATCACGCGCGTAGGTGACACAACCCTTGACACCCACGTGGGTGCTGGCGACGAAGAGGAAGCGGCCGCCGGGACGCAGGACTCGAGCTGCCCCGCGGATCAACTGACGCTGCACCGCTCGACCACGCGGTAGATGAGAAAGAACGAGGTCGAAGGAGCCTGGATCGAGCTCCTCGACACCGTCACCGAGACGGACCTGGGCGTTGGCGACGTCATTGGCCTCCAGGGTGCGGCTGGCCGAGGCGACGGCCACGGCGTTGCAGTCGACGAGAGTGACTTGCCCATGCGGGACCATCAAGCCGGCCAGCGTCCCAATGAGCCCGGTGCCACAGCCGAGATCGAGGACGTCCATCCGCGGCTCAAAGCGGGGTATCTCCAGCAGCGCCGCGGTTCCCGGATTGACGACGTCCCAGGACCAGACGCCAGGCTTGCCAGTGACGATCAGCTCACGGCCTCTTACATCGACGACGACCTTGTGGAAATCACGGGTATCGTTCATTATCAACTCGATGCGTGGTGCGCGGGGCGCGGCGTCCAGCGAGGGAGAGCCGTTCAGGACGCCCTCTCCCCCGCCGTAGGTATCGCGATCTAGTACTCGTAGCAGCTGCCGCCGATGAACTCGCGGAGCAGGGAGTCGGGCGGAATGGACGACTCGTCCTCGACCGCCGTGACCGCGCTGAGAAGCCGATGGACCCGTTCGGCGCGCTCGTAGGCATCCTGCCGCAAAGGATCGTCCTCGTACATCTCCACCCATTCGGCGAAGTGGTCAAAGAGCCGGGCCTTCATAATGGGCAGCTCGTAGGGAAGACCGGTGTTGACGACGTGATCGGCCGTGTTGGCGTAGGGGATGATGTTGCGCATCTCGCTCTTGCGCACGTAGTGCCAGTGACCGAGGGTGCGTTCGGGATCATAAGCGCGGAAATTGGCGTCGCGCACCATGCGGCGCATGAGCCGCAGGTCGGTCCAGCGAACGTAACGACCGTCCGGCCCCTTCATCTGGAGGAGCGGCTCGACGTAGAGCTTGAATTTCGTCTCATCGTCGATGCCCTCGGTCATCTCCGGATAGAGCCCATGAAGGCTGTCGATGAGGATCATCTCATCGGGCTCGACCTTCATCGGGGTCTCGGCGTCGTGACGCTTCCCGGTCTGGAAGTCGTAGAAGGGGATCATAACTTCCTCGCCGTCCAACAAGCGGCGTAGATGCTCGTTGATCAGGTCGAGATCGAGGGCCTGAGGCGTCTCGAAGTCGTAGTCGCCGAACTCGTCCTTGGGATGCAGTTCCAGGTCGAAGAAGTAGTTGTCGACGGCGAGAGGCTTCAAGCTGATGCCGGCCTGCCTCAGGAGATGGCTGAGCTTGGTGGTGGTGGTCGTCTTGCCAGAGGACGACGGACCGGTGATGAGAACCAGGCGAACCCGCTCGCGCCAGTCCTTGATCATCTCCGCGGCGGTGGTGATATCCTCTTTGTAGAAGTGGTCCGTCTCCCGTACGATCTGCGGAAACTCCCCGGCAGCGATCCGCTCATGCAGCTGGCCCACGGTGTGGAGCTTGTGCTCGACGGCCCAGTCGAGCGCCTCCCAGATCTTGGCCCAGGGTACGTTGCCGGAGGGCTGCTCGTGGCGCCGTGCCCGCTCGCGCCGCCGGCGAGCCCGTTCCTCGCGGTAGAGGATGTAGGCCTTGGCCGTCTTGGCGTGGCCGCTCTCGATGAGCACCTTCTCGACGACGTCCTGGATCTCCTCAACGGTGGGGGTATGATCCGGGGGCGTCTGATCCTCAAGCACGTCGACCACCTGATCGGCGAGCTCCTCGGCCCGCTCGCGGTTGCGCCCACCGACGGCCACCGCCGCCTGGTAGATGGCGTTGCTGATGCGCTGCTTCTTGAAGGGAACCACCGCTCCGGTTCGCTTGACGACGTGAGTGATCTCAGACATGGGCCTCCTATCCTCACCAGATCGCGTGCCCTATTGAGCGCTTCCGATACGGATACTCGTCAGCAACGAGTGCACATCTCAAAGAGCTGTCTCTCAAGGTCTGCAACATCATTCTACACACGAGTGCGGGAACCGTCAAGAAAGCAATTCAGAAGCGCGAGGGCGGGGTAAGAACCAGGCTGGTCAGGACGTCTGGATAAGGAAGAGGACACGGCGCCGGGCATTACCCGGCGAGGCGGCCCGACCTCGCAGCCGCTGTTGTACCCGAGCATGGAAGAGGTGAAGGAGGGAGCAAGATGACGACGATTGATCGATCTGAGATCACGCCGGAATGTGTTTATCTGAATCGACGGCAGTTGATCGCGGGGATGAGCGCCCTGGCGGCGGCGTCACTGCTGGGAGCCTGTGCCGGCGAACCGGAAGAAGAAGCAACGAAGGCTGCGGCGACCCCGGCGCCAACCCCGGCAGCCACACCGACAGGGAGCTCGGGGGAGGCAGCGGTACCGACGGCGAAGGCGGGACGGCTCGAGGAGAAGCTGACGCCGCTGGACGACGTGGCAGGCTACAACAACTTCTACGAGTTCACACTGTCGAAGACAAAGGTGGCGGAGCTGGCCAAAGACCTGGAGACGTCACCCTGGGAGGTGGAGGTCGGCGGGCTGGTGCGCAATCCGAGGACGTTTGGCCTGGACGATATCATGGCCTTCGAACAGGAGGAGCGCATCTACCGCATGCGGTGCGTGGAGGCCTGGTCGATGGTGATCCCGTGGCGCGGCTTCCCGCTGGCGAAGCTGCTGGACGCGGTGGAGCCGACGTCGGAGGCGAGGTTCGTGCGCTTCCAGACGCTGGCGGATCCGGAGCAGATGCCGGGGCTGAACACGAGGGTGCTGAGCTGGCCGTACGTGGAGGGGCTGCGGATGGACGAGGCGATGCACGACCTGACGATCCTGGCGACGGGGTTGTACGGCAAGGATCTGCCGCCGCAGAATGGCGCGCCGGTGCGCCTGGTGGTGCCCTGGAAGTACGGCTTCAAGAGCATCAAGTCGATCGTGAAGATCGACCTGGTGGCGGAGATGCCGGTCTCGTCCTGGATGGCCGCCGCGCCCAGGGAGTACGGGTTTTACGCCAACGTGAACCCGGAGGTACCGCATCCGCGCTGGTCCCAGGCGACGGAGCGGGTGATCGGGACCGGAAAGCGGCGGAAGACGGAGCTGTTTAACGGGTACGACGAGGTAGCGCCGCTCTACGAGGGTATGGACCTGGAGGAAAACTTCTAGTGCGCCGAGAGGCGTTGCCGTGGCTGCAGATCGCCACGCACGTGGGCGGACTGGCGCCCCTGGCGGCGCTGGCCTGGCTGTTCTGGCAGGATCGTCTGGGCCCGGTCCCAGTGGCGGCGGTGATCCGACGCCTGGGCCGGTACGCCCTGGTCTTCCTAATCCTCTCACTGGCGCCGACGGCGGTGCGGCTGGTCACTGGATCGGGCGAACTGCTTCGGGTACGACGCTGGCTGGGGTTGTACGCCTTCCTCTACGCCGTCCTGCACGCCTTGGCGTTTGCGGGGCTGGACTACGGGTTCGACCTGAGGTTGCTCGCCACCGTGATTCTGGAGAGTCGTCGCGAGATTGTAGGGCTGGCGGCGCTGCTCATCCTCGGGCTGTTGGCCCTGACGTCGATCCCCGCTCTGATAAGGGCCCTGGGCAAGCAGTGGAAGCGGCTGCACCGCCTGGTCTACGTGGCAGCAGGCCTGGTGGTGCTCCACTACGCCTGGAATTACAAGGAGCTCCGGCGGTGGCCCGTGGCGGCGGGGACGGCGCTCGTGGTTCTTCTGGTCATCCGTCTGCCGCCGGTGGCCCGCCTCCTGGGTCGGCGACAGCGTTCAAGGGATGATGGCCCGACCCAGAAGCCAAAGGGCTGAGGTCGGGCCCGCGGGTTGGCGGATCATTGGACGATCACCTCGACGGAGAAGGTGCGCTCGGGCTCGGCATCTTCCCAAGGGCGGTGGTAGACGAGGCGCAGGGTGGTACGTCCCTGGTCGACGGCCCGGAAGCGGATGACCTGGGTCCCTGGAGCGCCTACGGCGTCGGACGCCGGGGTGAAGGCCGGCTCTCCGATCTGACGCAGCACCTGCTCGTCGACCTCCACGGTCTCCCAGGTGTAGCCAGTGGTGGGATTGCCCTCCAGGGAGACGGAGAGCGTCTGCCCCTCTTGGAGCTCGACCTGCTCCTGATCGTCCCTGGCGCTGAGTGTGCGCCCGCCAGCGCGGGCACAGCTGAAAGCCAGGATCAGGATGACACCCAGCATCAAGATGAGTTTCCTCTGCAACCTACTCTTGTTGACCATCGCCCCCTCCTTTGTCCCTCACCTTTCGCCTCGCGGTGCCTCTGCTCCAGCCGACGGCTAGACGGTAGCGGATCGCGGCTCATCTCGAGCCATCTGCTGGGAGCAAGAGGTGAATTGTCCTTTTCTCCGCGATCTAGACTCATGACGCGGGAAGGGGGCACGTTGTTCCGTGAGGTTCAGGCACGGGCCGCCTGCTGGTCCTCGCGCAGGTGGCAGTGCTTGTACTTGCGGTCGCTGCCGCACCAGCAGGGGTCATTGCGCCCGATCCTCTGAAGCCTGTCCCGGGCCCGCTCCTTCTGATCGACCAACTGGTCGGCAGGTTGGTCGCCGGACTGGTCGGCGGATCTCATGCGAGCCAGCCAGTCCTCCCAGAGGTTCGGACGGCGCGCCTCTCGCTCCTCAATCAGCCCCAGCTCCATCTGGACATCCTGCCAATCCCCCATCACGATCAGGTCGACACAATCGGCAGCGAAGGCGAGCTCCATGAGAGGAGCCGTCTCCACCGCATCGAGGTCGACGAGGAAACTGATGAGAGAAGCATTGAGCGCGGGGTCGTGCTCTATGAAGTGCTCCAGGACTGTCACGAGGGCTGCGACGGTGTCGTCACGGACCTGTGGGTGACGGCTGCCAATCTCCTGGATGCCGCGAGCAGCAGCGATGCGGGCGTAAAGGGGATGGGTCTGATCAGCGAGGTACTCGGCGAGAATCGCCAGGGCGGGCGGGCCGATACGACCGAAGACCTCGGGCAGTTCCTCTAGCACCCATTGGTCGTCGTGCTCATCGATGTAGCGGAGCAACCGTGTGAGGGGCCTCGCGGCCTCCTCCGCACGCAACTGAGCCAGGGCGCGCCAAGCATGGAGCCCAGCCCAGACTCGGTCGCTGTTGGCGGGTGCAAGGGCTAGCTCATCGTCCAACGCTAGCCGAATGAGATCGGGAATGTGCTCAGGACCGATTTCCAGCTCGGTATAGTCCCTCCATTCCCGCCGGCCCCGGGGGTCGCCGAGCTGGATGAGCTTTGAGACGGGGTCGGTGTAGCTCTGGTCTGTCATGGTGTCTTCCTTACCAATGGTAGAGGTTAGCTTCGTGCCCAACGGCGCGGGTCACAGTCCCGCTCGAAGCCGGAGGGCCGTTTGAGGGAGCAGCTGGGATAAAATGGGTGGTCATAGCAGAGTAGAAGGGCGCTAGCCAAGGATGGTCTGAGGCAGAGGCCGGCCGACGCCGGATGCCAGGGCCCGCCGGTAGACGCGCCGAGCGACGGCGACGTCCTCGATGGCCACGCCAAGGGACTCGAAGAGGGTGATGCTCTCATCGTCCCGACGGCCTGCTGTCCCCCCCGCCACGACTTGCCCGAGCTCCAGTACGTCGTCCCAGTTGAGGACGCCTTCACGCTCGGCCGCCAGGAGGTCGCCGGCCTCAATCCGGCCCTGGGCCTTGTCGTCGATGGCGACCACGTCGGCCCGCTCTACGGTGCGGGCGTCGATCTCCCGCGCCGAGGCGCGGTTGGAACCAGCGGCGTTGACGTGGACGCCCGGCGACAGCCAGTCACCGTCGAAGAGGGGCTGCGAGGCCTTAGTGATGGTGATGACGACGTCAGCGTCGACGACGACGTCGCGCGGCGCGTCGACGGCCCGCACAGGCACCCCAAGGCGTTCGGTCATCTGGGCAGCGAAGCCGCGGCGGTGCTGTGACGTGGGGCTGTAGACCCAGACGTGCTCAACAGGACGGACGGCGCAGACAGCCTCCAGCTGGGTGGGGGCCTGAGTGCCGGTGCCGAAGATGCCGACAGTGGCAGCGCCGGGGCGGGCCAGGGCCCTGGTGGCGACGCCGGTGGCGGCCCCAGTGCGCACCTGGCCCAGGTGGGCAGCTTCGATGACAGCCTGGAGGTCGCCGGTCTCCTCGTCCCAGAGGAGAACGACGAAACGGACACCGCCGGAGGCGACGGTGTAGGCCTTGAGGCCGAAACCCATGCCGGGCACGGCAGCGGGCATAACCTGGAGAAGGGTACGCTCCAGGCGGGGGCGCTGGCGAGGACGGTTGTCCGCCCGGCCCAGGC
This sequence comes from uncultured Anaerolineales bacterium, assembly GCA_964514285.1. Classification (GTDB taxonomy): domain Bacteria; phylum Chloroflexota; class Anaerolineae; order B4-G1; family B4-G1; genus SKLM01. The sequence continues at coordinate 16,247 of CAZEQC010000018.1, forward strand.
CCTGGAGGCGGAAGGCCTCCTCGACGGCCGCGAGGGCCTCGTCCATAGTCAGCAGATCGACGACGTCTTGTTCGGTCAGGAAGAGCGGCATTGAGAACCTCCTTTGAGGACAGCAGGAACCGGCTGGCCGGTCGTCAGCCATAGCGGCTCCTCCAAGCGGGTTTAGGCGGGCACGCTGGCTACGAGGTCATGATAGCATAGATCTGGAATGGTATCAATAGGGCATGTTTATGATATAATTTGGGAAAAGAGACCATTATCAGTAATCAACGGTGGTCTCAAGAAAAGAACGGACGGAGTACGGGGGGCGGCAGGAGAGTCTTGTTGGCAGCCCTACACCGTGATATAATCGCAGCACCTGGAAAACGATTGTTCACGCATTTGAGAAGGAGGTTACGATGGAAATTGCCATGAGAGAATTCAGGCGCTGTACGGTGATTGAGGTATCGGGGCGTATTGACAGCGCCACAGCACCGGAGCTAGCAGCCGTGCTCCACGAACTCACCGATGAAGGAGAGTACAACCTTGTGCTCGATATGAGCGATGTCGACTTCATCTCGAGCGCAGGCTTGCGGGTCCTGATCGACACGCAGAAGACGTGCCAGCGCATGAACCGGGGAAGGCTAGTTCTGGCCGACGTGGCCGAGCCGATCTACGAGGCTTTTGATCTAGCCGGTTTTGTAGCCCTTTTTGATTTCTACGAAGGGCAACTCGAAGCTGTTGGCAGCTTCTGAAAGCGCCTTCCTTTTCGACGCCGAGACGTGAAGCACAGGCCAGTCCGGCGTAGGCCTGAGATGCTTCACGGTCTTTGCCTCTATGTGCAAGGAACAGAAACGCGTCTTCGCCGCCCGGTACGACAGCCTGGAAGCAATCGATCAGTTCGTTGCCAAGGCTGCTAGGTGCGCAGGGTTTGACAGTTGCACTGTCTATCAAGTGCAGCTGGCGGTGGACGAGGCCTGCTCCAACATCATCGAACACGCCTACGGCGGCGAAGACCGCGGCGTTATCGAGTGCAGCCACCGCATCCGGGACGGAGATCTGACCATCGTTCTTCGCGACTACGGCCAGCCTTTTGACCCTGCAGCCGTGCCGGAGCCGGATGTTGAGGCTGGCCTTGAGGAACGACCAGAGGGTGGCCTGGGGCTGTTCTTCATACGCAAGATCATGGATGAGGTCATCTTTGAGTTCGATCCGGTGACCGGAAACGTGCTAACCCTGGTGAAACGGAAGAAGCCACTATGCTTTCATCCTCCCCGCCCAAATGGCGCCGTCTCCTCGAGCTAGGCCAAAAGCTAATCAGCCAGCCCGAGATCGGCAAGCAGCGGGAGTTGATCCTGGCAGCAGCGACAGACCTGGTGAGAGGTGAGGCCAAGCTGTGGCTAAACGAGCGGGAGAGTGGGCCGCCAGAAGCCGGCTTACCGCTCGATGCCACCGCGCCACCGTCGCCGATGATGCGCCAGGCCCTGGAGCGTGACCGGCCCGTCATCGAGAAGACATCCGTCGCCTTGCTGCTTCGAGGGCCAAGCCGGGTGTTGGGGATCCTGGAGGTGAAGACAGACGACGGATCCACCCTCAGCGATAACGACATCGCGCTTTTGGAAGGACTGGCGACCCAGGCCGCGGCTGCCCTGCAAGCCGGTCACCAGATCGCTGTCGAACGCTGGCGATTGGAGCAGCTCTCGCTGGTGCGCGCGGTCAGCGCCGAGGTGGCGAACGTCCTAGATCTCGACGATCTGGCGCATCGGGTGGCAAACCTCGTCCTACAAACCTTCGGGTACTATTACGTGGCGCTCTTCACCCTCGAGCCAGACGAGGAGACGCTCGTCTGTCGGGCGAGCGCGGACTCCGCAGAGGCAGGGACCAAGAAAGCAGGCAGGTCGTTGGAGCCATCGGTGGAGCTGGGTCAGGGGATTGTGGGGCACGTCGCCCTGACCGGCGAGGAGATCCTGGCCGGAGATGTGAGCCGTGACCCTCACTACCGTTATGTGGACGTGCTCCCGGAGACCGAGTCTGAGGCAGCTCTGCCGCTCAAGATCGAGGGGCGCGTTCTCGGCGTGCTCGATGTCCAAAGCGATCAAGCGGAGCGTTTCGATGAGACTGACGTGCTGGTGCTACGTGCCCTGGCGGATCAGATTGCTATAGCCGTGGAGGATGCCCGGCTCTACAGCGACCTGCGTCTTCGCGCCGATCACCTCTCAGCTGTGGCAGAAGTCAGTCGCGTCGTCGCATCTATCCTCGATCTTGACGAACTGCTGAACGAAGTGGTGACGCTGCTCCACGAGCAGTTTGGGTATTCCTTTGTACACCTGTTCACCGTGGATCGCGCTCAGCAGAAGATCGTCTATCGTGCTGGATGGCCGCCGCCCTCTGTAGACACGACGGAAGGCGGCAAACCGGTATGCGACCTGAAACCATCAGAGGGCATCGTCGCATGGGTCACCTGCCACGGGGAAGCCGTGCTGATCAACGACGTACATAACGATCCTCGCTACCGACGCCTGGCGCCAGCTCCGGTCGAGGCGCAGTCACAACTAACAGTGCCGCTCAAGTTCGGGGACGAGGTCCTGGGTGTACTGGACATACAGAGTGAACGTCGAGAAGCTTTCGACGACGACGATCTCTTCCTATTCAAGGCCCTGGCCGACAGCGTAGCTATCGCCATTCGAAATGCCAGTCTGTACGCGTCGGAGCGGTGGAGACGGCGGGTCGCAGACAACATGCGAGATGTCGCCGGCCTTCTCTCCGCCGGCATCGAGCTTGAGGAGGTACTAGACACGATTCTGGACCGTCTGGGAACAATCCTGCCGTGCGACGCGTCGGCCATCTGGCTGCTCCAGAATGAGACCCTCTGTCTCTCCGCGGTGCGAGGCGCCGATGAGAACGTGTGCATCGACAACTCGCTTTCGGAGGTCAACGCCTGGCTGCGGCAAGCACTCGTCGCGGATCAGCCCATCGTCCGCTCCCCGTCAGTCCCACCAGAGCCCCTGGGGACTACACTCAACTTCCAGTCCGACTACTCCGCCATAGCCGCCCCACTGCGGGCAGGAGAGCGACGACTGGGGTTGCTGACGCTAGTCCACCGCACACCGAATCGATACGGGCCTGAGTCGAGAGCCATGACAGCGGCCTTCGCAAGCTATGCCGCCGTCGCGATCGAGAACACCCGTCTCTATCAGCGGGCCCAGGAACAAGCCTACATCTCGACTGTGTTGCTCCAGGTAGCCGAGGAAACGCAGTCATTGACCACGTTGGACGAGGTCCTCGACACGGTGGTACGGCTGATGCCGATGCTCATCGGGGTAGAACGCTGCGCTCTTTTCCTTTGGGACGAGGCGGAGCAGGCTTTCGCCGCGGTGGGGGCCTGCGGCCTCGGTGAGGAGGGGGGAAAGGCTTTCGAGGACCTGCGCGTCAGGCCGAGTGAGGTGCCGGCCTTCAATCAACTCCACCTCACGAGGGGGCCTGTCCCTATCGAACGCCATATCGCGACATCCAACGCGATACCAAGCCCAATACGGGCCTTCGAGTCACCGCTGCTGCTGCCTCTGATGGCCCACGGCGAACTGTTGGGGGCCATGCTAGTCAACTATCAAATGCAGCAGGACAGGCGCGAGCCAGGTGACCTACACGACGAACAAATGGCCATCATGCGGGGCATCGCCTATCAGGCGGCTATGGCCGCGGAGAACGCCCGTCTGCTCGAGGCCAGACAGGAGGAGGCCTACGTATCGGCGGCGCTGCTTCAAGTGGCGCAGGCTGTGGTCAGTCTGAACGAGCTAGACGAGACGCTTGAGGCCATCGTCCGCATCACGCCTATGCTCGTTGGCGTGGAGCGCTGCATGGTCTTCCTGTGGAGCGATGAGGAGGCGGTCTTTCGCGCAGGGCAGAGCTACGGCCTGTCGATGACGGATCAAACCTTTGTGCCCGGCCAGTTCCCCTTGCTCGACGCAACTCGTGAAGGAAACCGACTGATCGTCTTGAACCAAGCCGATCGCATCGCGGAGCTGATACCCTCCGATCTGACCGAAGCCTTGGGCCTGACCAAGCAGGGTGCGGCGCCGACGGCGGCGGCCGAGACTGTACTCGCCGCTCCGCTCTCGGTGAAGGGCGATGTTCTGGGAGTTCTGCTGGTATCCGAGAGCCAGGGGCAGGGCGCCTTCGACGAGCGAAGGTTGGAGATCATCACCGGCATTGCCCAGCAGGCAGCGCTGGCCGTGCAAAACGACCGTCTCCAGCAGGAGATGGCGGAACGGGAGAGGCTGGAGCGGGAGCTTCAGCTAGCCCGTGAGATCCAACAGACCTTTATGCCAGAGCATCTTCCGGATCTCCCCGGCTGGGAGCTGGCCGTCACGTGGCGGGCGGCACGCCAAGTTGCAGGCGACTTCTACGATGTCTTTGAGCTACCTGAGCAGCGCCTGGGGCTGGTCATCGCCGACGTTGCCGACAAGGGGATGCCCGCCGCGCTTTTTATGGCTCTGACCCGGACCTTGATGCGCGCAGCCGCCGCCGAAGAACGGTCTCCCGCCGACGCCCTGAAACGCGTCAACCGTCTCCTGGTGCCAGACGCTCAACACGGTATGTTCGTCACCGGCCTCTACGCCATCCTATCCTTGGGATCGGGGAGGCTGGTCTACGCCAACGCCGGACACCATCCACCGCTGATTCTACGATCCGACGACAGACGATTGGAACAACTCCACCGGGGCGAAACCGCGCTGGGCGTTCTAGAAGGCGTCGAGTTTCAAGAACACGCGTCCATACTGGCAAGTGGGGATTGTATGTTTCTCTACACCGACGGCGTGACCGAGGCGCTGGCTCCGGACGGCGACTTCTATGGCGAGGGGCGCCTACGAGAAGTCATCTGGCCTTCATGCGACAGCAGGTCGGCTCAAGAAACCCTGGACAGGATCGTCGACGATGTGGCACGCTTCGTCGGCAATAATCCGCCCTCCGACGACCTGACCTTGATGGTCCTGCGTCGACGCACCTGACGCCGCGCACCCAGCCGGCCTGCGGAAGGACAGCGTGAAGGCGTCCTTGACCCAGGACCCCACGAGCCAGCAGCACTTCAGACGCTCTGGAAGACGCCTCTACTCGACAAAAATCTCGACTCGTTCGTTGTCCTCAGCATGCTCTACGTCAACGATCTTGCCCTCGGTGCCGGCCTCCAGAGCCTGCACCACCTCTTTTAGGTCGATCTCGTCGGGCGCGAACCGGGCCCCCATATGCATACCGACGTTGATCAGATTCCATGGCAAATCGATGTTTACCTTGTGCTGCCCCGTCTCCAGATCGGACACGCGGACGCGGAGTCTGGTCGGCTGCGGGCCACGCTTGGGCGTCGTCGGCTCAGGATGAGCTTCTCCGGCCTCCTGCAGAGCTTCCAGGAGCCTGGCGCCCTCCTCTGCGTTGATCTGGCCGCTCTGGACCATCTTCAAGATTTCCATTCTCTCTTCAGCTGTTGCCATAAGACACACCTCCTGAGACCATTGTAGCATAGCCTCAACGGTTGACAATTCGTGCTCCGGGTCTCATCTGGAAGTCAAGATGAGGGCGTGTAGCGGGCATCGTTGCTGGAGAGCGTGCCCGATGGTATAATGCGATTATGATGAAGCGCTGGCTCGCTTTCCTGTCGCTGCTGCTGGCCCTGGTCGCGTGCGCCCCTCCGAGTGACGCCGCAAGCGTCACTCTAATCGCTGATGGCAAGACGCACGAAATCACGACTAAGGCGCTGACGGTGCGCGACTTGCTGGAAGAGATTGACGTCACGCTGGACGCTGACGACCGGGTCACGCCAGCGGAGCCCACGCTGATTGAGGAAGGCCTGACCGTGCGTGTCATTCGCATCGAGACACGCATTGAAACGGAAGAGCGCGAGATTCCCTACGAACGCCGCACGGTGCACGACGCCTCAATCCCCGCCGGTGAGTCGCAGCTCTTGGAGCCCGGTGTCACAGGCATTGAGGAACTCACCTATCGAGTCACTTTGGAGAACGACGTCGAAGTCGACCGCCGTCTCGTACGGCAGACCACGCTACAAGAACCGCGCGCCGAAGTTATCCTGGTGGGAGCTCGAAAGGAGCAAAAGCCCGTCTCTATCACTGGGACGATCGCCTATACAGCCAATCAAAACGCCTGGCTGATGCAGAGAATGAGTCTCAATAGGAAGCGACTGACCCACACGGGGGATCTCGACGGTCGTGTCTTCAGCTTATCCGCCGACGGCACGCACGTGCTCTTCACGAGGGCACCGACGGAGACTGGAGAGAGCGGGCCACTTAACACCTTCTGGGTTCTGGACGCATCGGCGGCCAACGCTGAACCGGTGCGGCTGGAGGTTGACAGCGTCCTCTGGGCAGCGTGGGAACCAGGCTGTGACGTATCGGACGGCGACAGCAGATGTCGAATTGCCTACACCAACGGCACCACCACGGAGAGCGACCCAGGCTGGCGGGCTGAAAACGACCTCTGGATAGCACGCCCCCGTCCGGCCACAGGGGATCTGATTGCCAAACGAGAGGTTGTAGAGCCCAGCGAGGAAAGCTCGTACACCTGGTGGGGAACCACGTATGCATGGTCACCTGACGGACAGCGCCTGGCCTATGCCCGGGCCGATGAGGTAGGGATCATCCGAGCCTACGATGGGGAGCTGGAGGTCCGATATCCATTCCCCCCCTACCGCACGTACGCGCCGTGGGTCTGGACCCCCAGCGTTGACTGGTTCCCCGAGGGAGCGTACGTCATCACCACGCTTCACGGTCCTCCACCAACGGGCGAGACGCCGGAGGACAGCCCCGTCTTCGACGTTTGGGCCCTCAGCGCCGAAGGGACGATCACGGCAGAATTGGCCAGTGAGGCCGGTATGTGGTCCGCGCCGGCATCGGGCCCCAAGACAGGAACGATCGCCTTCGGCCGCGCTCGCAGTCCCTATGCCAGCCAGACAAGCAGCTATGACCTCCACCTGATGGACCGAGACGGATCCGATCGACGCCTGGTCTTTCCCACCGATGAGGAGATCGGGTTGACGTATCCCGAGATAGCGTGGAGCCCGGACGAAACTCAAATCGTGGTGGTCTATCAGGAGAACCTGTACCTCATTGACGTTACAGACGGCGATGTGCATCAGCTCACCGCCAACGGCGGCGTGACGGCTGTTCAGTGGCAACCAGGGCGCCAGGAGCCCGACGAACCGGTCAGCGAGCCGGTGGAGGGGGAAGAGACGGCCAGTACCCCAGAGCCGGAGCATAACGAGGAGCTTCCTGGCATAGAGTGAGCGGCCCGACACGGGCTGCCATCGTCGAATGCCTTCGGGCTATTGAGACCTCAAGACAGGGACCCTTGAGTAGACGAGCAGGGCACTGGTCGCGCATCCTATCGACCGTTCTAGCGGCTATCATCTTGGCAGGCGCGGGGCTGCTGGTGGCAAAGGAGCAAGCCCGGCGCCAGATCGAGACCCTCTTCCACACCCCGCTCACGGGAGAAGCCAAATGGGAAGGAGACTGGGACCTCTCGAGCCGAGGCGCCGATCCAAGTCAGGTAGGCAGCTTAGCCCACACCGACCGGGTGACCATCCCCTTCACCGGCACCAGGTTTGCGCTGCGGGTGCGCCGGAGCAATTACCGGGCCTATCTCTGGATCCGGATCGACGGTGAGCCAGCCAATCGGCTGCCCCAGACGGATCGCGGTGCCTACCTGGTGCTCAGCTCGCCGGACGACGAGCCCCAGGTCATCACGTTGCCGGTTGCAAGCGGCCTACCCGACGGGCCGCACGTGGCGGAGATCGTCGCCGATCGGGGATGGGATCAATGGCCGCTGGTCGGGTGGCAGGTGGAGCGCGGCCCAGACACGGCTGTCTATGATCAAGCGTTGGCAGGTCTGGCGACCAGCGCTGTTGTCTGTCTCATCGCTGCGTTAGGGTTCGGCCTACAAGGACAGACGCCCAAGGGTTGCGCCTGGAGAAAGCTGGGAAGAGCAGAGGGGAAGCAGGGGCTCTGGCACCGTCATGCCCCCCTCAGCTGGATCGTCAAGCCCCCGGATTCCGCCCTTCTCTGCCCCCCGGTGCTCATGCTCATCATAGCAGGCGTCTTCTACGTGTCGCCGTGGCTGCCCCTCACCCTGGTGAGTGGGGCAGCGCTGGCCGGGCTGATCGTGCTCCGGCTCGACCTGGGGCTGGCGCTGGTGGCGCTGAGCGCCCCTTTCTACCTCCATCCGCGTCCGCTGCTGAACAAGTCCTTCTCGATGGCGGAAATTGTCATTCTACTCTGTCTAGCTTCCTGGGCGCTGAGACAGATCGCCGCGCGGCGGTCCGGACGCTCAGCACGCCGATCGTTATCCGGTCCAGATCTGGCCGTCATGTCGCTGGTGTTGGTCGCCGCCACCTCTACGCTCTTCGCAGACCGCCGCCACGTCGCGCTGCGAGAACTGCGGGTGGCGATCGTGGAACCAGCGATCTTCTATATGATGGTGCGCACGACGACGCTCGGTGAGGGCGCCATTTGGCGCATCGTCGATGGTTTCGTGGCGGGCGCCACCGTGGTAGCTGTGATCGGATTGCTCCAGTATGCCCTGGGCGTGAACGTCATCACTGCCGAGCAGGGCTTCCGCCGCCTCCGCTCCGTCTATGGCTCCCCCAACAATGCCGCCCTCTATCTGGGCCGCGCCCTGCCGGTGCTGCTGGCGGTCGCCGCCCTGGCCGAAGCACGCGAGCGACGCGTCCTGTACGGGCTGTTCGCTGCTCCGGTGGGTCTGGCCATCCTACTCAGTTTCTCCAGGGCTGCGATCCTGCTGGGTATACCGTTCTCCCTCCTGGTCTTGGGCCTGCTGGCGGGCGGACGCTGGCGATGGATCACCTTGGGCTTGATCGTCCTCGCCGTGGTGGGCATCATCCCGCTGATGAACACACCACGCTTCGCCGGCCTCCTGGATCCTCACAGCGGAACCCTCTTCTTTCGACTACAGTTATGGCGTGCGTCCTGGAAGATGTTCCAGGATCATCCCTGGCTTGGCGTCGGTCCAGATAACTTCCTCTACCAGTACCGGGGGCGCTACATCCTCCCCGCCGCGTGGCAAGAGCCACATCTCTCGCACGCGCACAATCTCCTGCTGACCTATGCCACTCGGCTGGGCGTTCCGGGCCTTCTGGTCGGGCTTTGGCTTCACGCCGCGTTCTGGTGGCACAGTCTACCTCTCAGCAGCGGGGATGGTGGGAAGACCGCCTCGACGCGAAACCAGCGTGCACTGGCGCTCGGTCTGATGGGCTCAATGGCCTACTCCCTGGCGCATGGTCTGGTCGACGCATCCACGTTCTTCGTCGATCTGGCCTTAGCTTTCCTTTTGGGATTGAGTCTGGTACAATGGTTGAAGAGGTGACGGACTGATGAACAAAGACATGAACGAAAGCACGAATAAAGGCACGAACATAAACACCATCATTTTGGTTCTCATCCTGGTCACGGTCGTGGCGGGGGGCGTGGCGGTGGTGTGGTCGATTCGCCAGGTGACACAACCCCTAGCCGCAGCTGGGCGCACGGCCGAGACTCTACAGGAGCAGTTCGAGCAGGCCATGAATCCCACCCCCACGATCGTGCCCGACCCGGTGAGCATCGTGCGGGAGGTGCGTAGCCTCAGTCGACTGGAGACAGCAGCTTATACCATCGAGAAGATCATCACGGCTGAGTCTCGACAGGGAGCGCTGGCCTTCCTCCTTGGCGACCGACTGATCCTGGTTGCACACGGCGAGGTGATTGCCGGCGTCGACCTGGAGAAGCTCGATGAGAGCGACATCACGGTCAACGAGGACGGCTCGGTCGATGTCGTGGTACCAGAGGCCGAGATCTTCGTCACGGCGTTGAGCAGCGAGCAGTCGTATGTCTTCCATCGAGACACCGGCGTGATGGGGATGAACGTGGACCTGGAGACAGAAGCCCGTAAGGTGGCCGAAGAGGAGATCCGCAACGCTGCGCTGGAGGATGGCATTCTGGATATGGCTCAGGAGAACGCTGAGACTTACCTTCGGCATCTCATCCTGGCATTAGGGTTCGAAGAGGTGCACGTCAGGTCGGGTAGCTAGCCGGACCACCCTCATAGCGGCGAGGAGGTAGGATGCGAGTCACCATCAATCAGACCACTATCGAGCTGGTCGAGGGAGATATCACACAGCTCGAGACAGACGCCATCGTCAACGCAGCCAACGAGCGCCTGGCCCACGGCGGCGGCGTGGCCGCCGTGATCGCCCGGGCCGGCGGGCCGGTGATCCAGAAGGAGAGCAATCGATGGGTGCGCGAGAACGGGCACGTGGAAACGGGCTCGGCGGCCATCACGTCGGGAGGCAATCTGAAGGCTGATTCCGTCATCCATGCTGTCGGCCCGGTCTACAACGCGATGCCACCCTCAAAGGCGGCCGATCTGCTGGCGTCGGCGGTCACGTCAGCGCTCCATATGGCCGACGAGCACGACCTGCAATCGATCGCCCTGCCGGCCATCAGCACCGGTATCTACGGCTATCCGATGGAGGATGCAGCTGAGGTGATGCTGGAGGCGGCCACAACCTATGCAGAGGGCGAAACCGGCCTGACGCGTATCGTCTTCTGCCTGTACGGGCGGTCGGCCTTCGAAGCGTTTGCCAATGAGCTTGAAGCGCAATTAGCCTAGGACCCCTTACGTCTGGCCCACGCGAGCCGGGCACTTCCTCATCCTGATCCCAGAAGACAAGGAGCGACAGATGCGCATTCTTATCACGGGCGGAGCCGGCTTCATCGGCTCTCATCTCTGTGATCGTCTGCTACAGGCAGGACATCACGTTATCGCCATGGACAACCTGATGACGGGCAAGGTGGACAACATCGCCCACCTGGCCGGCCACGAACACTTCCATTTCATCAAACAGGACGTGACCAACTACATCTTCATCGAGGGCGACCTCGACGTGGTGCTCCACCTGGCGAGCCTGCCCAGCCCGGTCGACTATCTGAATTACCCGATTCAGACCCTTAAGGTGGGGGCACTGGGGACGCACAAGACCCTGGGTCTGGCTATGGCAAAGAACGCCCGCTTCCTGTTAGCATCCACCTCCGAGGTCTATGGTGACCCGTTGGAGCACCCTCAGCGCGAGGACTACTGGGGCAACGTCAACCCCATCGGCCCGCGAGGGGTCTACGACGAGAGCAAGCGTTTCGCCGAGGCGTTGGTGATGGCCTACCACCGCTATCACGGCGTCGACACGCGCATCGCCCGCATCTTCAACACCTATGGACCGAGGATGCGTATGGACGACGGCCGGGTCGTGCCCAACTTCGTCTGCCAGGCACTGCGCGGGGATCCCCTCACCGTCTATGACGAGGGAAAGCACACGCGCTCCTTCTGCTACGTCAGCGACCAGGTCGAGGGCCTGGTTCAACTGCTTCTTTCCGAGGAGAACGAGCCGGTCAACATCGGCAATCCCGACGAGATGACGATTCTAGAGTTTGCGCACAAAGTGCTGGAGGTGACCGGGAGCGACTCGGAGATCACGTTCGTCGAACCGGAGGACGCCCGCACCGCCGACGATCCCAAGGTGCGCTGCCCGGACATCGGCAAGGCGCGACGGGTGCTCGGATGGTCGCCTAAGGTCTCGCTCGAGAAAGGGCTGAAGAGGACGGCCGCCTTCTTCCAGGAGCAGATGTGACGCCTCTTCGGTCAAGAAGCAGCGCCCTCGGCGTGCGCCGTCCGCTGGCCTGGAACGGCCCCCTGATCACGCTCATTGGCCTTGGCCTGTCCATACTGGCCGGCATGCTGCTGACTCAGCTTTCCCCCCAAGAGAGCATAGCGCTGGTCGGGCTGCTGGCCGTCGCCATCGGCGCGTTGATCGAGCCGTTGGTTGGGTTGGGAGCCGCGCTCTTCTTGGGACCGCTGAAGGCCTACCTCAGCGCCGAGGTCCCACAGATCCCCGCCCAAGTGGGACATATCTTCGTGGCCCTGGCCCTAGGCTCCTGGCTGATGAGAAGGCTCTCGGAGCGGGAGATCCGCATCAGCGACCTAGGTTCTCCCCTCACCCTGACGCTGCTCGGCTTCCTCGGCACCGTGCTGTTGTCGCTCTGGGATGCGGTGGGACTAGCGGCCTATGGGATTCCTGAGCTGATCAAATGGGGGGAGATCTTGCTGCTCTTCGTCTTCGTCAAAGAACACCTGGCGAGGAAGACGCATTCGCCGCGCACCAAGCGGCGCCTCCGGTGGTTGGTGACCGTGCTGCTCGCGGTGGGGGCTTTTCAGGCGCTGGTGGGCATCTGGCAGTTCGGGCTGCGCGGGGAAGGGCCGGAACACTTTCGGATTCTGGGAGGCGATTTCTTCCGCGCCTATGGGACCTTCGAGCAGCCGAACCCGTACGCGGGATATCTGGGATTGACGGCCGCGCTAGCAGTGGGTATAGTCGTTGGAGCTGTGTGGGACAGGCTGACCGGCCGAGGCGGAAGTCTGGGGGGCCGCCGTGGCATAGGATCGGGGAGAGAGTTAGGAGTAGAAGGGGTACCTGAGCGTCTCATCGAGGAAGTCGCCAACGTCCCGCTCTATCTCCTCGGCGTCGGTGCCAGCATCGTGATGATGGTGGCCCTGATCGCCTCATGGAGCCGAGGAGCGTGGATGGGATTCGGCGCAGCGGCGCTGGTGATAGCAGCAGCCCTGCCCCGCAAAACAGCCGGGAGCGCCCTCCTGGTGACTGTGTTGGTCGTGGGCGGGGTTGGGCTGTACGCCTCGGGACGGCTACCGACGTCCTTCACCGCCCGTCTGACCTCGTTCGTGCAGGACATCCGCCTGGAGGACGTACGGGGGGTGCCGATCAACGACGCCAACTACGCCGTTATCGAGCGGCTGGCCCACTGGCAGGCCGCGTTGTCGATGGTGCGATACAATCTTTGGACCGGGGTCGGGTTCGGGTGCTACGAACCGGCCTACCCCACGTTCGCCCTGATCAACTGGCCGATCGCGCTGGGCCACGCACACAACATCTACCTCAACCTGGCGGCTGAGACGGGGCTGCTGGGGCTAGTGGCTTATGTGAGCTTATGGGCCGTGGTTCTGTGGCAGACCTGGCGCGCCACCCGCCAGGCACGGGGTCTGATGCGCGGCCTGGCGGTGGGGCTCCTGGGAGTGTGGACCCACCTGAGCGTGCATCACGTCCTCGACAACCTCTACGTCAACAACGTCCATCTTCACATCGGCGTGATGTTGGGGCTAGCAGCCTTCATCATTCAGCGGACGGGGCAAAGAACCTCAGTCTATGTCTGAAGCCTATGTCTGAAGCCTATGTC
>CAZEQC010000018.1:29623-52384 GCA_964514285.1 uncultured Anaerolineales bacterium
AAAGCCTATGATCGCTAGAGTAACCACATTTGCGCAGGACAACCGAAAAGAAGTGATCCGTTTCCTAAAGTTCGCCGTCGTCGGGACGATCGGTGCCGTGATCGATTTCGGCACCCTCAACCTGCTGGTGCAGGTGGCGGGCTTCCAAAAGGTCTTGGCGAACAGCTGCTCGTTCACAGCTGCCGTGATCAGCAACTTCATCTGGAACCGACTATGGGTCTATCCGGAGACTCGGAAGGATCCGCTGACCAAGCAGTTCGTCCAGTTCTTCTTCGTCAACGTCGCCGGTCTGGCGATCAACACGATGATCTTCTACGGCTCGGATCGATGGCTTCTGGGCGAGGCCGGCGTGTTCGCCGGTCCGATCGGTGTGCTGGCGGTCAGCATCGGCATGTCACACTTCGACTTCGCGTATAATGCCGCCAAGATCCTGGCCACCGCCGTCGTCCTGTTTTGGAACTTCTTCGTCAACCGCCTCTGGACCTTCAGCCACGTGAAGTGATGCGGAAGCTGCGGATTGGGATTGACTACACCTCTGCGGTCCGACAGCGAGCCGGCATCGGTCGCTACACGCGCGAGTTAGTCACGGCGCTGCTGAGGCTGGACCGCTTCCATCATTACACCTTCTTCGCCGCCACCGGCGGGCTCGATGAGGATCGCTGGAGAGATGAGATCAACCGCCTCCGCGTGATCGGCGATCGACAGCTCACCATGCGCCATCTTCCCCTGAGCGATGACTGGCTGGCCCGACTCTGGCACCGACTGCGCCTGCCACTGCCGGTGGAACTGGTCACCGGTCGCTTGGACCTCTTCTATTCACCCGACTTCACGCTGCCACCCACCCGGCCCGGCACTCAGACGCTGCTCACGATTCACGATCTTTCTTTCGTGCACCATCCCGACGCGTTCGTGCCGGCGCTGCGCCGCTATCTGGAGCGGGCGGTGCCGCGCTCGATCGAGCGAGCCGACGTGGTTCTGGCCGACTCGGCGCACACCCGGTCTGATCTCGTGGCGCATTTCGGGATCTCGCCGGACCGGGTGGAGGTGATCCTTCCCGGCGTCGATGCCCGTTTTCAACCTGCTCCGTCCCCTACAGCACCGCTGACCAGCGGCGCAGGGCGCCCCAGGTCTGAGCGCCTGCGGAACCGATACGCTATTGGAAAAAAGCCCTACGTCCTCAGCGTGGGCACGCTGCAGCCACGCAAGAACTACGTGCGTCTGATCCAGGCCTTCGCCAAGAGCAGGGCCAGCACGAACGAGAACATGGAGCTGCTGATCGCCGGTGGACGGGGCTGGCTCTTCCAGGACATCGTGGGGGAGGTCGAGAAGCACGATTGCACACGGCTGCTGGGTTTCGTGGACGACGAGGATCTGCCCGCGCTCTATCGTGGGGCGACGCTCTTCGCCTTCCCATCGCTCTACGAGGGCTTTGGGCTTCCGGTTCTGGAGGCCATGGCCTGCGGCGTGCCGGTGGTCTGCTCGGAGACCTCCTCGCTACCGGAGGTGGCGGGCGACGCAGCGCTGCTGGTCGATCCTTTAGACGTGGATGAGTTGAGCAAGGCGCTGGATCGGGTTATAGGGGATGAGGAGCAGCGCCAAAGGATGATCGAGCGGGGCCTGACACGAGCGGCACGGTTCACGTGGGAGCGATCGGCGCGGCAGCTGTTCAACGTTATGACGTCCTGGGAGGACTTATGAAGGACCAAGCAAGCCCGACGCGACGAGCGCTCTTCACGACAGAAGCGAGAAGAAGATCGGCCCTGTGCAGCCTCCAGTTCGTCGGCTCTGTCTTGATCGTGGTAGGCTTCTTCGGTCCCTGGGTGGCCCACGAGACCGCGGCGCTGACTGTGACAGGCTACGAACTGTCGGAGTTCGCCAAGTTCTTCCCGGAGGTGCGAAGCGGGGTGGTCCCCGTACGGCGCGCGCTGTTCGTCTCCCCCCTGCTCGCCGGCCTGGTCTCCCTGGCCCTGGTCATCAACCGTTCGGATAGGGGGCTCCCCTTGCGCCTCGGGATCACGGCCCTGACCGCTCTGCTCGGGCTGGTTGTTCTTCCCCCCCTGCAGGCCATCCTGGAGCCGCAGTACCGCCTGCAACTGATCGTGGTGGCGGGAGGTATCCTGCCGGCACTCATCACACCGCTCGCCCGCCAGGTCTCCGAGCGGGTACAAGGCGCACTGACGCTCCTGGTGGCGCTGGCCGGCGCTGTGCCGGCGCTGTGGCAGGTGATCCTGCTCCGCCCGCTGGTGGGCGCGCTCTACGCGAGTACCATCTGGCCTGGCTGGGGCTTCGTCGTCTGTATGGTCGGCTTTGTGACCCTGCTGGTCGCCGGTCTGCGCAGCGTGGCGCGAACCTGAACGGCTGTCCCCAAAAGGTCCTAGAGCGGCTGGGCAGAGAGATCAAGCGCTGCGGCCTCTTCAATCCTCCGAGTCTCCGCCGCGCACGACGTCGACGAGCCAAGCAATCAGGCCGATGACGAGCAGGAGTGATTCGGCGGTGACAGCGGTCCATTTGACGGTGGAGAAGGAGCTGGTCAGGAGGGCCACGGCCAGCGGCTGGCGGGGATAGCTGAGGAGCATGGTCACAATGCCCGCGTTCTCCAGAAGATCAGCCGCCATCGCCCCGAGCGGGACGAAAAGCGCCCGATGCAGCACCCCCTCCTGAGAGAAGGCCCGGCGATAGAGGCGCGCCAAGGTCAGGCCAAACGTCAGAGCCATCAGGAGCGGGAAGAGGGTGTCGAGAGTCAGAGCGATGGTGGCGTAGTAACGCCGTCCTTCCACCCCGTAAGCAGCCACCCGCTCGAAGGCCTTCTCCGGGCGATAGACGATCAGAGAATCGAGCGCCTCAACGCCCCCTGAGAGGGTCTCGATCCTGCCGTACGCCGGACCGACAACGAGAAGACTGAGGGCCACGAAGACGACCCAGAGCGCGAGGATAGTGCGCCAAGTCGCCCACTTGAGGATGGTATCCAGCACGCGCTGCGGCACGCCGCCCTCTACGCGTCGTCCGTCCGTTCCTCTGCGCTCTTCCACGCTTCGGCCCTCCTCTCGATCTCCTTGATAAAGCCGTTCTTACCGGCCATGTAGCCGTCGATGTCGTGCGGGAACTGCCGGGCGAGCTTGTCCTTGAGCCGGCTGTAGGCCTGCGCCTGATCGGGATGGGCTCGGAGGTAGTCCCGAAAGGCGAGATGCCGATCGATGGCCGCGTGGCCGTCCTCAAACACGTGGACGTGGTGGGTGCGATAGGTCTCGCTGCCCTTGATGAAGAAGCGCCTCGCAGGGATGCCGAACTCGCCCTGGGGACGGTAGCCTTGCTCCATCATCTCGGGGTTGAAGCTGTCGATCTTGTCGATATCCCGCACGACGAGAAGGACGTCGACGATGGGCTTGGCCAGGATGCCGGGGATGGCGGTGCTGCCGATGTGGTGGGCCGCCACGATCTCCGGGCCGAAGACGGCGGTCAGATCCTCGACCGCTTCCTGGAAAAGCTCCGACCAACGAGGTTTGTGAGGGACGACTTCGATCTTTCGCGTCATAGGATTGCCCTATCCGAACTCCACGTTCTCGGGGTTGACGTCTAGCATTATAGGCTTCTCGACGGTTTTCGACAAATGGCGATAGGGCGGCATCGTACGCAACCCCACACTCGAAGATGTGAAAGCTCACCAGGGCATCATCGCCCATCCTGCTGATGTCCCAGTCGTGGCAGCGATCAGAGCAGACGTGAATTGCTTAGTGACGTTCAACCGGCGTCACACCATTGACGATCCAGGCGTAGAGGCTCGGGCCCGCATTCCTATCGGTACGCCCGGGGATGCGCTGGCGTGGGCGCGCGGTCGATTGGCTCAAGACACCGAGTGACTTGAAGAGAACCCCCATGGGAGCTGGATGACGAAGGCTGTCCCCTCACCCAGCTGGCTCTGTGCTTCTATCTGCCCGCCGTGGGCTTCCACGAGCTGGCGGGCGATGGCGAGGCCCAGACCGGTGCTGGCGCCATCGGCCCGGGAGCGGGATCGGTCGCCGCGCCAGAAGCGGTCGAAGATGTAGGGTAGATCGTCGGGCGGGATGCCCTCACCGGTATCCTGGACCGCAATTCGGACGCCGTCATCGTTACTGGCGCACTTGGCCTCCAGGTTGCCCTGGATGATGTGGAGCGGGTTATGGAGCTCGTGCGCGACGTCGGCGGTGAGGTTGCGGCGCTGCTGGTCGGCGCGCTCCAGCTCTCGGGCCATGCGGTTGAAGGACTGGGCCAGGAGGCCTCTTCCTCGATCTCTTGTTCCTGATCTGTGGGTCCGCCCCTTGACGATCAGTCGAGGAGCCTGGCGGTGTCTCCGACGACCTCGAGCCCAGCATTGCGGCCTACACCCTCGAAGATCACGGACGAACCGCCACCCAGAGTCACGAGCCGCAGAGTCACCGACGCTTGCAGAGACTCCGGCACGCGACCAGCCATGCTGGACCCTGTCGGACCGCGCAGCACACCGGCTTCACCACCGCAGGCGACGATCTCCAGCCGGCGTCGGCGATCGGCGATCACGGCCCGGACCCGCTCGCCATCCCAGCTGAGCTCCTGGATTTGGGCGCCCGTGTAGGTGGTGAAGCGATAGAGATGATCTCGATGCCACAGTCCAATAATGACCCCGCGAAAGGAGGTCCCAAGCCAAGGGATCGTGGCAATAGAGGCCGTCAGGCTGGTGCCCGGTCGGTCGAAGTGATTCGTCTGCATCCAGATCCATGCATCGGGGAAGGAGCGGCCCCAGTCCTTCTCGATGTAGCCACGGCCGCCGCTGAAGTCGACCTCCTGACCATCGATGGTCAAAGCGCCGTGGAGGACGTGATCGAGACTGAGGACCCCATGATAGGTCTGCATGAAGGGGAGCCAGGCAAACCAGCCCATGACGCCAGGCGAGGGAAGCGTGACGGGCCACGGGCTGATGCCCTCGAAGGCCACGCGCCCCGTCACAGAACGCCCCAGCGACTCAATGTCGAGTTCTACACGCTCCAGACTGAAGCGGCTATCCCCCAGCTGGAGGTCGAAATCCCGGGCAACGGGTTGAAAGTCCTCGACCGGGTACCGGTGGTAGGTGGCCTCACCGGACGTGCCGTCGAGCACCTGGATGAAAGCGTGGCTCTCACCGGGGGCCTTCCCCTTGAAGATACCGGGGATGACGGCAAGACGACGCCGTTCTCCAGGATCAATCAACTTGACATACCAGCCCTCGAAATAGGGAGCCTTCTTGCCACGCCCCTGATACCAGGCTGGATGAAGCATCCTGCGTAACGTCCCGATCATCGTCAGGCCGGCCTCCCTTATGCTGATCGATCTATCTGTTGCCAGGCATCTCCCAAGTCGACCGCCCGCGAGGACGGCGGCTACGAGCGGGGGGAGAAGCTATGATCTGTTACGCTACCCAGCCCTAGCGGTTGGCGCCCAGGGCCTCGATGAAGTCCCGCGCATCGGGAATGGCGAGCAACTTGTCCTGGAAGTAGGCGTTGACGAGGCGCTCCACCTTGAGCCGTGAGTCGGAGATAAGCGGACCACGATCGTCTCCCAGCTCCATCCACCCGGTGATATCGTCGCGCAGGCGGAGGAGGGCCATGACGATCTCCGATTCCATCGGCCCCTCACAACACTCGACCACGTCGCGGATTAACGCATCGGTCTGGCGCACCACGGTCTTCCGATCAAGCGTGGAATCGGCCCGCCCAGCGTCGTCGAGGGTATCGAGCAGCGACCAGACCTGATATAACAGCGCGGCCGGCTCATCGAAAAGCTCACGAATGAGGGCAGCCGCCCCATGGCGCCCTGTGAGGCGGAAGATGTTGTAGAGTCGCTTGGCCGCCTTGCCGTAGTTGGCGGGGTCGTGGGTGTACTTGTCGACCTCACCCGTGATCTGCTGGACGTAGTCGTCCAAGGCCTGCGGTGAGACGTGCCGGCTCAGCTTGGTGAAGAGCGGCACGGACTCCGCCTCCAGATAGACCTCCTGGAAGTAGGGATCGAGGAAGCCATCGAGGGGAACGATGTCGCCCTCGGGCGTCTCCCAGGTGACGTCGAGCATGTTGCTGGCATTGACCACGCGGCCCCGCTCGGGCTCGGCGACTACCCAGTCCAGCTTGCACCACCCGGGATCCAGACAACCGTACGACCATTCCACCTCCCAGGGCTCGCCTGAGGCACGGAGGACGTCCATCATGCCCTCCTTGACCTCCTCCGCCTCCCAGGAGATGGGAGAGCCAACCGGCTGACGCTCCCCAGCCTTGACCACCTCGGTCTTCCACGTACCGAACTTGACCTCGATAAGATTATAGTTCGGCCCCTCATACATTTCGAGCGCCTTGTCGCGCATCAAACCGGCCAGGATCTGACAGGCCTCCTCACGGGTGTCGGCCGTGATGTTGACCCGCTCGAAGTAGTCGCAGTCACCGGGGTAACGCTGGATCACCCCCTGAGCTGCGCTGCCGGCCAGGCTGATGGCCGTCTCGACGTTGGGCAGGTCTGGAAGCTGGACGATATCGGCGATGCGCCGGTACCGCTCCAACGTCGCCTTGTCGAAGTCGAGCAGCGTGATCTCGTGGCCGTAGATACCGGCCTCGAAATCTATGTCCCAGTCCATCGCGTCGGATGCAGCCATCGACGTCAGCCACTGAGCAACATCCGTTTCATCTACCTCGACGCCCAGCATCTGGGCCGTCTTGATGATCTGCTCCACATCCTCGTGGGTACGCCCTTGAACATCCTGCTCTGCCATCGGTCACCCCCATGTGGCATAGTCTGTCGTTTGAACCGATTATGACCTCGATTGCAAAATATGTCAACGTGCCCGCGGAAGAAGGCGATAGCAGGGATGGACACTTCCACATCGCTCCATCGGGAGGTTAGAGAGCCATCACCATGATCCCAGGGAGTCTGTATCGCACAGGGAGCCAGGGCGCTGCCCAATGACCATTTGACAGGACACGTCTATACCGGCCTCTCAGCCTCAATCGGTCGTGAGGCTCAGCGGCACGATCTCCACGACAGGTTTGCCATCGCCCAACGTCATCCGGGCCACCGTCGACGGCTCACCGAGCGTGGGAGAGATGGCCCCAGGGTTGACCAGCAGCGTGTCTCCCATCCACTCGACATATACACGATGCGTATGGCCGAAGACGATGACGTCAGCGCGGGGATAGAGAGAGTTCAGCCGTTGGGCAATGCGCCGGTTGAAGCGCGTCTTGTCGCCCCTGCCCAACAAGCGGAGGGCCACGTCGCGCCCCTTGAACCAGAAATCGCCGAGGCCGGGTAGATACCCGTGGGAGAGAACAACGCGATGCCCGGCTATGTGGAGCTCGACGACGGGTGGTAAGGAGGCCCCCCCACTGGAGAGATCCAGAACATGAATGTTTCCCCGCACTGCGAAGACCGGGGCGATCTCCCGCAACGGCTGCAAGGCCTGGGGCTGGTCGACGTCGCCAGCGTGTAGAAGCACGTCGACGTCCCGCAACACATCAAAGACCGCTGGTGGCAACTGCGCCATACGGTAGGGAACGTGCGTGTCGGACAGGATACCAACGACGAGGGGTGTCTTGGCGGCGAGATCCATCAGATGAAACGCTCGAAAACGCGATTGCCCAACAACCGCCCGCGCTCCGTCAGTCGAGCAACCTTACCGTCCCAAGCCAGCAAGCCAAGTCGAGTCAGACTCTCCAACGCCTCACCAAAGACGTTGGCTAACGCCACACCAAAGCGAACCGCGAATCGCTCAGCTGTCACGCCCTCCGCAAGGCGGAGGCCGAGCATCATCGTCTCGCCCATCTCCAGCGCCCGATCAATCACCTCGACATCGCGTCGCCAGGAGGCAGGACACGACGTCTCGGCAATAGCTGCAAGATAGTCCTCCGGGTGATCGAGGTTGGCCCAGCGCTGTCCGCCAGCGGGCTCGGATCGGCAATGGATCCCGCCGCTTGAACCCTCAACGGGCATCCAAGAGTGGGCGCCTGCCCCAACCCCGAGCCAGGGCTGGTTACGCCAGTAGGTGAGATTGTGGCGGGAGACGTAGGAGCTGACGGCCTCACTGCGCTCCAGGTCGAGCCCGAACTTAAGATGCTCAGGCCACCAGCGGGCGCCTGCGGAGACTGCCCCACGATCCATCCTGGCCCAGTTGGAGATCTCATAGTGGAAGAAGCCAGCGTCGGCCAACAGCTCCTCAGCCAGCTCATACATCGCAGCGGCGCGACCTTCGTCGGGAGTCACCAGCTCTCCATTAGCGATCCGCCTTGCCAGGGGGGTCCCGGTCTCGACGGTCAGACCGTAGAGCGATAGGTGCTCCGGACGCAGCTTCAGAGCCTTCTCCAGGGTCTCTTTCCAGCCTTGCAGAGACTGACCGGGGAGACCGAAGAGCAGATCGAAACTGAGGTTGGCAAAGCCCGCTCCACGCGCCGCGTCGGCCGCATCCACCACATCGCGCCAACTGTGGATGCGGCCCAGCATCTGCAACGTCTCGTCGTGGGCCGACTGAGCACCGATACTGAGCCGGTCGACGCCCAGAGAGCATAGCCTAGAGAGATAGGTCTCGTCAACGGTGCCAGGATTAACCTCGATGGTGATCTCGGCAGATGGGGCGAGGTCAAAGGCGCCGAGGATAGCATCCATGAGATCCGCCACGAGACCCAGCGGCATGAGCGAGGGCGTGCCGCCACCGACGTATACCGAGCGGAGCTGGAACAGCCCCCAGTGCTTGCTGACGGCCTTGATCTCGCGCTGGAGCCCCCTCTCATACGCCGACATTGAGGACTGTAACCCGGCGTAGGTGTTGAAATCGCAGTAGGCACAGCGAGCCCGGCAGAAGGGCACATGCACGTAGAGCGCTACCGAGGAACAGGCACGGCGCCCGATCCCACCATCATGCATAGAAGACACGATCAAGAGACCAACTCAGGTGGCAGGTGAGCGACGCGGTTGAGATATCGGACCTCACAGCGTCGATCCACCAAGGCAACGCGGGAGACAGCTGTGTTGCTGTGATGGTACCAGTAGCCATGGCCTGGCAGCTGGTTGAGGAAAGCCTTCAAGAGGGCATCGATGAATCGAGCGTGGGATACGAGGGCTAAGGCTGCATCGGTTTCGACGCGGTCCCAAAGCTGCCCTGCCACGCGAATCGCCCGCTCCATACATGCCGATCGGGTCTCGGCCCCTCGATGCCACCACCCTCGGTCGGTAATCTCATCGGGCAGGTGGTAGCCCGGAAAGGCCGTCGCGATCTCCTCTCGGGTGCCCCCAGGTGAGCCATCCACGGTGAGCACCTGCTCGTGAACGTCGACCCAGACCTCGGGCGTCAGCTCAAGGGCTTCCGCCAGAGGACGCGTCGTCTGCAGCGCACGCCACATCGGGCTGCAGCGAAGTTGGTCGATGCCACTCGCGACGAAGCGGACCCGTTCCTCATCGCCAGCGAGATACTCAGCCAGCAGCAGTGCTTGACGCCGGCCAAGTTGCGTCAAACGTGGATCGAAGACGACGTCATCCCGGCTTTCCTCTACCTGGTTGGTGGACTGCGCATGGCGGATGAGATAGATTTCCACGTGAGAGCCTCCCGGCTGGTAAAGGTCTTCCGTTGCTTGCAGAATCCTAGTCGGCCAACAAGGCCATCGCCTGAGCCACGAGGGCGGTGCGGTCGAGCCGCGAGACCCAGCCGTTGCGCGCGATGCGCAGCGTGCTCGATGCCCGATAGAAACGCGCGCGGTCGACTATTTGATTGCCGTGCCAAGCCCTGGGCAGTGCCCGGCGGTAGGCATCGGCCATGCGCTCCACAAAGGGCTGGGCCTCGGCCACACTCCCGCCGTGCTGGTTGATGCTGTGCGTGATCTCGGCCATCAGACGGCCCAAGTCGAACGCCGGGTCGCCAGCGTAGAGCCGCTCCCAGTCAACGACCACGATGCCACCATCCCTGGGGAAGACGAAGTTTGTCGTCGTCGCGTCCCCATGGGTGATAGTGGGGCGGAAATCTCCCATCTCCGGTCTCTTCCCCCAGCGATCGATGAGTCGCGTGATGCCATCCCGAGTGACCGGATAATCCTGCAGCACACCGTATTTTGCCAACTGCTCGACGACCTCGTGGGTGTAGCGTACGGACGAGGCGAAATCTGGACTACCGTCCTCACCGTCACGAAGACTGTGGACGTGCAAACGGACCAAGGCCCGCGCCGTCCATTCGAGAGCATCGGCCAACCTCCCGGGATGGCTGTGGCGGACGGCGATGATGTTCTCGAGCGTCAGCCCCGGCACGTACTCGAGGAACAGGATACCGCGCCACAAGGCCAGCGCATCGACGGCACGAACTTCATGGCCAACCAGACCAAGAGCCCGGACTTGGCGAATGCAATCAAGCTCCCGGGCGGCGTATTTCTGCGCCGATGACCCGGCCTTGACGGCGTAGAACTTGGCCACCACAGCCCAACCGGTCGAGGTCTCACGGTAGATATGGGCCGCACTGGAGAGTCGGGCCAACTCCCAGGCCAGCGGCTGCTGAGGTTGATCCCAAAGGGCCTGGGTCACATACGCCACGACGGGGTCGTCAGATGACAGAGCAAGCCAATTGCCGCGCTGGATCTCAGGCACGTCGGCCGGCGGCTCCAGAGGCGCTAGATTGAGTGACTCTTGTGTCACGTTTAACCTGTCGATCTGGTTAGCGTCCATCACCTCGCCTCCATCGACTAACTCCCTTCACGACGCACAGCCGTGACGTCGGCCAGGATACTGAGGGCAATCTCCCGCGGCGTCTCGGCGTGAATATCAAGGCCGATGGGGGTGTGAACCTGCTCTAAGAAATCTTCGGGCACGCCGATGTCCCGAGCCCGCCCGAACGTCGCTTGAGTTCTACGACTGCTGCCGAGCAGGCCGACGTAGGCGACCGGGTGCTCGACCAGAACCGACAGAGCCTTCTCATCGGGCGAATGATGAGGCGTGACCAACACCACGTAGGTCTGCTCTGTGAGGGGGACCGCGCTCAGTTCCTCGTCCAGGGGGCCAGAGAGAAGGAGATCCGCATCTGGGAAACGGTCCGCGGAGACCAGTTCCTCCCGTTGGTCCAAGACGACGACGCGATACCCCAACCACGCCCCCACAGAAGCCACGGCCTGTCCGATGTGGCCAGCGCCGACGACCAAGAGTGTGGCAGGAGGCAGCAGAACGTCCACGAAGAAACGCATCGTGCCCCCACAGACCTGATCCTCATCCGTCGGGCGCTCCAGGAGGTGTGAGCGTCCCTCTGCCAGCGCCTGGCGCGCATGATCGATAGCCCAGGCCTCCGAGGCCCCACCGCCTACGGTACCGACGGTCCTTCCATCGGCGTAGACCAGCATTTTGGCCCCAGGCTCCCGCGGTGTCGAGCCAGAGGCCTCCACGACCGTCACCAGCGCTGCAGGCTGGTCATTGCGCACAGCATCCAGCGCTGCCCGGTAGATGACCTCCTCGCGATCTCTCATGGTCTGTCGGAACCTCCCTGATACTCACTTGCACTGTCCCTGATTCTACCCCGGCGAGCCGATTTTGCAATCCAGAACCCCCCGTGCCCATTGTGGGCGCTGGTTGAGATTGACAAAATCCGTTCATTCACGTAAGATAGCGTCAACAGTCCATGCAAAAGACATCTGGAGACGATGCATCAGCTCCAGATGGTGGTTTCTATTGGAACGATGTACTATAAGGAGGTTTTCTGTGCCCTATCGTGACACCTGGGCCACATGCGAGACGTGTGGTAAGCAGTTCATTTTCACCGTCGAAGAACAACGGCGCTTGGATAAGATGGGTCTCGAGGTTGAACCCGGCTCATGTCCTGAGTGCCGAAAAGAAGAGGCATTCGAGCCACTAGAGTCCGGCGAGCGGCAAGGCGTGGTCAAGTGGTATGAGCCGAGGAAGCGTTATGGCTTCATCACGATGAGAAGTGGCGACGACATCTTCTTCCACCGTAACGCCATTGCAGAGGGAAAAGAGAAGGATTTCACCGAAGGCACTAAGGTGACCTTCAGCGTCACCGAATCCGAAAAAGGCCCGGAAGCGACGGACGTCAAGCTCGTAGGCTAGTCGTTACACCGGCGCCGTTCGGCACCTGGCCGTTTCCAGGCAAAGCGCGTTGAGCTCAGGGGAGAGCTATCCTCTGTATGCTCAGCGCTCTTCTCTTTTCTGTTTTTTCTTTGTGCCTTCGGCAAAAGAGACGACAAGAAGGAAGACCTATGAGTCTTTGGACCATCATCGGGCGGCTGACCTTGGCCTACGTCCTGGGCGGGGTGATTGGCTGGGAACGGGAGCACGAGGAAAAACCGGCTGGCTTACGGACCTTCATCCTGGTTTGCCTCGGGGCCGCGCTTTTCGTGCTGACGATGCTGGCGGTCGTCATGGAAGCACAAAGCCTGACGGATGTCGGACCAACCCGCGTGGATCCTGTGCGCGTCGTTGCCGGCATTGCCCAAGGCATCGGGTTCCTGGGTGCCGGCACGATCCTCGTATCCCGCGGCTCAGTCCTGGGTTTGACCACGGCTGCTGCGATCTGGGCGACCTCAGCTATCGGGGTGGCATGTGGGCTTGGTCTCTGGAAAATCGCCCTGGCAGGAACCATCTTGACCTTCATAGCCCTTCAGGTTCTGGGTCCGTTGACGCCGCACATCGGGCACCAGGAAGGGTCGTAAGGATCGTAGGGGCGTTCGGCGCCTCAAGAGGTCCAATGAAGGTTCAGGAAGTTGTACGGACCAGAAGTTAGGTTGTAGGATAGTCATCCATACAGAAAAGGGCAGGACCAAGAGGTCCTGCCCGCTGCTCCGACGACAACCGACCAGGTCTACTTCCTCTTCACCTCGATGCTCTTGGGCTTGCTTTCCTCAGCCTTGGGCACGGTGAGCGTCAGCACGCCATTCTCGAACGTCGCTTCAGCCTGGTCCGTGTCCACAGGCACATTGAGCGTCAAGGTTCGAGAGAAGGGACCATAGGCCCGCTCCTGGAAGAGGTAGTCGACGTTCTCCAGCGGTGGTCGCAACTCGCCGCGGATAGTCAGCCGATCGCCATCAATCGTGACGTCGACCTCCTCCGGGGTCAGCCCGGGAAGCGACGCGACAATGACAATCTCCTCTGGTGTCGTGTAGACGTCCAGGGGCAGGCGCCAGCGGCGCTCTGGTCGCTCGGTCTGACGCTGGCCGGGCCGTACGAAACTCTCTTCCAGTAACTCATCCATCGCCTCGCGCAACGATCTCATCTCACGCCAAGGATTACCTCTCGTTATGGTCATCGTATTACCTCCTGCTCTTTAGAGTCGCCTGTCTTCCTCAGCTACTTGGACTTGACCTTGATAGCCTTGGGCCTGATCTCCTCAGCCTTGGGGAGCGTCAGGGTCAAGATACCATCCTCAAACGCCGCTTCTGCCTCATCGGCCTGAACCGGGACCGGGATCGTCAACGAACGGGCGAACGAGCCATACCGCCGCTCTCGATAGACGTAGTTCTCTTCCTCGACCTCTTCATCTACCTTGGTTTCGCCCTTGATAGTCAACGTATCACCGGTGATGCTGATGTCGATGTCCTCGGGATCGACGCCCGGGGTAGCAGACTTGACCACGACAGCCTCGTCGGTCTCGTACATATCGACAGCGAGAGTTCCGCCCATGCGACGAGATAACTCGGTGCTGCTTGGCCGCACAACGCTCTCCTCGAAGAGACGATCCATGGCCTCCCGCAGACTAATCAGATCGCGGAAGGGTTCCCAACGTGTCAACTGACTCATTGCTCTACCTCCTTCTGCTAACTGTATGCTCTTTATACTCTTAATGACTTCACGTCATTCAATCTACCGACAGACTTTTCAATGCCAAACTCTAGACTCACCAGTATAATTGCATGAGCGCATTAGATTTGCATTAGAAGTTCATTAGAACAGCATTAGAAAGAGGAAAGGCCCTGTGAGAATCACAGGAGCCTTTCACGCCTTCTATTGACGTCTTCTGAACCCTGTCAGCTAGGGCTCCCCGGATTGCTGTGTCTCATCTCCTTGGAAATCGACAAAACGGTAGCCGGTTCCGATCTCGGTGAAGATGTAGCGAGGATCGGAGGGGTCAGGTTCGATCTTCTTGCGCAAGTAGCTGATGTAGAGCCGAAGGTTTTGGATCTCGTCCTCACCGTACTCGTAACCCCAGACCTTAGACAACAAGGTCTCGTGCGGCACTACCCACCCGGCGTTCTGCACCAGATGATAGAGCAGGCGGAACTCGGTGGGACGGAGATGAATCCGCTCGCCCTCAACGATGACCTCGCGCTTGTTGAAATCGATGCTGAGTCGATCATCGATCTCCAGGATCGACTCCTCAGGCCCAGTGGGGCCCTGCGTGCGACGGAGCACAGCTTTGACACGGCTGGCAAGTTCTCGGGCACTGAAGGGTTTGGTCACATAGTCGTCGGCCCCGAGCTCCAGTCCTCGGACCTTATCCTCCTCTTCATCCCGAACCGTGAGCATAATGACCGGGACGTTTGAGATCTCCCGCAACATGCGCAACGTCTCGAACCCATCCAGCTCGGGCATCATCACATCGAGTATGACCAGATCGGGCAGCTCCGTCCTCACTTTATCAAGAGCCTCTATCCCATTGTGCGCCTCGATGACGTGGTAGCCCTCCAGCTCCAAATTCATGCGGATGAAGCGCGTCATCCGGGGTTCGTCGTCCACAACCAGTATCAGCCCCTCGCTCTTATCTGTCACGGTCGCCTCCAAGCATTATCACTCGCGAATGAAGCTGACCACGTCTTCCTCAGACTCATCGGGCAAGATCTCAACACAATGGATACGCTGCCACGGATAGATGACGGTATCAGTCTCAGGAAGCACGTAAGAGACATCGCGACCATCTCGGTATCGTACGTTTTGGACAATCAGCACCTGATCGCTTGGTTCGGGAATACGTTCTACCTCTCCGACAACAGACTCCTCATTCAGAATATGAACCAACACAGTGTGAGCCATGGTCCCTCCACCCTGTCGACTTTATCGCTGAACAACGACCTCTAGTTCCACACGACCTAATTGAAGTCTATCCCCGTCTTGAAGCATGTGCGGGAGGTAAGGTGTCAGCCGCTCGCCATCAAGAAATGTGCCGTTGGCGCTGCCCAAGTCCTCGACAAAATACTCCCCGTTCTCCTCGTAGATCTTGCAGTGACGACGGGAAACACCGCCCTCAAGCCCCCTATCCGGCGTCAGGTCGACATCAGGAAAGATGCCATGGGCAGCATCCAGCCGTCCAACTCGGACGTCTTCACCGGATGGGAGTTGAATCTGACGCCCCGTGGAGAGGACCCTGACCCGCAGGACAGCGCTCGGTTGCTCTGCCTGTTCTTGCTCAGACTCAGTACCCCAGGCTTGTGCTCTTGCCTTAGGCAGATCACGCTCGGGGATGGGCTCCGTTCCGAGAGGGCCTCCAGTCGGTAGATAGACCCCGCATTCAGTGCAGAACAGAGTGCCAGGCCGATGCTTACGCCCACAATTTGGACACTCAATCATTTGTCCCTCTCCCCAGATCTAGACTACGTGTGCCATACTTGATTCGCTTGCGCCCCTTAGCGGTGGGATTGCCTTTCTTCGTAATATTCTCCGCCTCCAACATGGCCGCCTGAGCCAACCGCCTCTCTCCAAGATCGAGAAGACGGGTAGCCACCATCTCCAGCTGACTGGTCGCTCGATCGATGTGGCCTTCCTCCAAGGCAGACCAAGCTTGTTCCTGCATGCGATAGAGTGTGGCCCTGCTCAGAGCGTTGAGAATAGCTGGGGGCACTTCCTCCTCACTCGGGCTCACTTGTTCATCGGTGAAGGTGCACCAAATATCCCTTTTCAAGCGCTCATTTCTTTGATCGAGAGCGGGAACATCGGCGCTGAGCTCAACTTGCAGCAGACGGTGGTCGCCGGGCGCTCTCTTCTCGACTGCGATCTCCAAAAGTACCATCCGCGACGCGTCGATCTCCAGGGCACCCAGCCGGGTCGTCCCGTCCGAGAGGTGAAGGTATTCCAGAGAGGGTGACGTCTGAAAAGCGCCTTCCACGCGCACGCCAGGAGCGCTTCGCACGTTGAGGATCAGTCCCGTGGCAAAGACCGCCCCCAGGCTACGGACCCGTTTCTCCAGAAGCGTTCGGACCTGACGTGGCGAAGCTACGTAAGCCGAGACACCCCCGCTTCGAGAGGCAATCTCATCTAGGAGATCATCGTTCCAATCCTCACCAATACCCATCGCGGAAATGCCGATACCTCGGTTACCCGCTCTTTCTGCCGCGGCGAGACAGGCATGGTCATCACCGTAGGTGCGCCCGTCGGTAAGGAGAATCAAGTGACTCACGACATCCTCGCTCGGATGGGAGCCAAGCTTGGCCAGCCCGATCCGCATACCCTGAAGGAGCTCAGTCCCCCCCTCCGCTCGAAGGGCGGTGATGATGGCTTTCACCTGGGCCCGACTAGAGCCGACTTGATCCGCCATAACGACTTCGGCTCTGTCGTTGAAGGTCACGAGCGCCAAGTTGTCCTCGTCGTGTAGCTGATCGACGACCTGACGTGCCGCCTCCTTCACGTGTTCCAGGCGGGCTCCTTTCATCGACGTGCTCCGATCGATCACCATCGCCAGATCGAGCGGCACTCGTCTATCCCCTGAGGTAACGGCTGGGCCAATCTCCAGAAGGACATAGAAGACTTGTTCCGCGTGCTCGGCATAGAATGCCTTGCGACTCAAGAGGACGTCCCAGGCCAGCGCTGTCCCGTCGCCTCTACCTAATTCATCACGCTGACGGTCGTAAGCCTTGCGACCAGCAGGATCGCTGAGCACTGAATACGCCTCCTGAACCTGATGGAACAAGCTCGTCGACGTGTTGGCCTCACGGCTATCGGGATGGTAGCGGCGTGCCAGCTTGTGATAGGCGCTTTTAATCTCCTTGGCTGTAGCGAACGACGAAACCCCAAGTATTGCATAGTAGTCCTTATCGACATCAAAAACCATAAGTCCCTAACCTAATGGAGAACGCCAGAGAATGGCCGTAATATTGTCAGATCCACCGGCTTGGTTAGCGGCCGCGACGAGGTCCTGGCAGGCTCCCTGGAGGGAGGATGCCTCCTCAATGAGGTCGACCATCTCGTCCTCACTCACCAGACCCCAAAGCCCGTCGCTACACAACAGGAGGTATTCACCTGCAGATATCTTCCGCACATGGGTATCGACCTCCAGCAGGGAGCTTTGACCAACAGCTCGATACAAGACGTTCTTCTGTGGATGGACAGACGCCTCGGCAGGCGTAAGCTGCCCTGCATCGACCAGGCGGTCGACCAGTGAGTGATCGTGCGTGATCTGTTCGAGCTTCCCCTCCTTCAACAGGTAGGCCCGACTATCGCCCACGTGGGCGATGTAAGCCTGGGTCCCCAGTATCAGAGCACAGCTCAGCGTGGTGCCACTGCCCGGCGCTTCTCTGGACACGGCAGCGTTGGCTGCCTGTACGGCGTTGACGAGAACCTCGGTCAGAGCTGGCTGACTGGCATCCCGCTCGCGATCGAGAAGCGACGGCAGATAAGACTGCCGTGTGATATGCTGGGCTGCCACGCGAGCTGCCAAAGAACTAGCTACCTCACCGGCCCGGTGCCCGCCCATACCATCAGCCAGGATGAAGAGACCGAACGACGGGGGCCCTTCTTCGCCATCATGAGCGGCGGTGATCACGAGCGCGGTGTCCTCGTTGTGGTCGCGCATCTTGCCCACGTCGGTAACCCACCCAACATCGAATTTGGATGGCGCGGGAGGCGCTTTTCCAGTCTCCGAGGAGACCGGGGTCGAAGCGGAATCGCCCTCAAGGCCGATCAGCCTACGGAAGAATCCCATATTGCCGCTCCATTCCTTTATTCTCATGCGGGGAGAGCATATAGATAGCGATCGGACGACCCGATGTATATCACACCCTCTTCAGCAGTAGGGGATGAGATCACGGGGCCCTCGGTCCGAAATCTCCATCGCAGCCTCCCTGTCTTCGCCTCGAGGCTGTAGACGCATCCGTCCACCGAGCCGAAGTAGACCTTATCATCAAGCACCACTGGCGAAGACGTCACCTGTCCATCAGTGTCATAGCGCCAGACGAGACGACCAGACTCAGCATCCAAGGCATATAAGTGCTTGTCCGCTGATCCGATGAAGACCATACCTTTGCCCAGAGCTGGCGAGGAGATAACCGGTCCATCGGTACGATAGCGCCAGGCCAGCCAGCCCGACCGAAGATCGAGTCCATAGACGTATCTATCCTGCGCACCCACGTAGGCCATCTCATCGGTTACCGCTGGCGAGGAGGTCACACCGCGCCGCGCTCGAAAGCGCCAGTGAACGTCACCGCTCGTGTCGATAGCGTAAACAATGCCAGCCTCACACCCCACATAGATAGCCTCCTCTCCGATTCGAGGCGAAGACCGGATCTTACCGTCCGCCTTGAACGTCCAGGCGACACGACCCGCCTGGACGTTGACGGCATAGAGGTTCTGGTCATCAGAACCAAAGAAGACGTGGTGGAAGGCAGCCTGAGGTGATGACCAGATCTTGCCTTTTGTAGGACAGGTCCACCGAATGCGTCCATCGCGTGCGCCCACCGCGTAGAGAACACGATCCGCCGACCCCACGAAAACGACGCCCTCGTAGACACACGGGGAGGAGGCGATGCCGGCATCGGTGGGGTATTTCCAGAGGAACTCGCCGTCCCCAGCATTGAGAGCATAGAGGTTATGGTCATAGACACCAACGTAAACGGTGCCCTGATGGACGGTGGGAGTCGACCGAACTTCATCCTCAAAGGCGAAGCGCCACAACGGCGTTATCTCGTCGCTCACCGTGACCGAGGTACCAAGTCCAGTGGTGCTCGTCACGTCCTGCGCCGAGCGCAGGCTCATCAGGGTCCGTTGCATCTCCTCGGCCGACCCAAAACGATCATTGGCATCGTACTCCAAGGCTTTGTTGATAACCTCCACCAGCTCTCTCGAGATGCTAGGATTGGTTTCGTGAATGGGGCGCCTTTGAAAGGAGAATGGGGGCTCCAGCCGCGGGTCCCGCTTGCTGAGCAGATGATGCATCGTGGCCCCCAAAGCATAGATGTCCACGCGTGGATCAGCAATGCCCTGATACTGCTCCGGAGGGGAGTAGCCCTCAGTGCCAATCATCGTGCCTTTCTTGCCGCTCTGGAACATCTTGGCGATGCCGAAATCGACCAACTTGATGCGACCGTACTCGTCGAGCATAATGTTGGATGGCTTGATGTCTCGAAAGACAATGGGACGCGGCTCGTGGCTATGTAGATAGCTTAACACCTCGCAGATCTGAATGGCCCAGCCAACGACCTTCTGCTCCGAGAAGAAGCCTTTCTTCTCAGCCAGAACCGCCTCCAAGTCCCTCCCCCGCACGTACTCCAGCACCAGGTAGCTGCGATCTCCCTCGGTGAAACAATCGTAGACCTGAACGATGCCAGGGTGGTTGAGCGTGGCGAGGATGTTTGTCTCGCGCTCGAAGTTACGGAGGATCATAGCCCGAACGTCGGCGTCATTGGCGCTGTTGATCATCTCCTTTATCGCGCAGATGCGCTCCACCTTAGAGAAGCGGAGATCCTGAGATCTGTAGACCGCGCTCATTCCCCCGACGGCCAAGACGGACAGGATACGGTAGCGATCCTGAAGATGGTGGCCCTCCGGAAGACGCCCCTCAATCGGATGGGGGGATTGAACTGTGGGTCCATTGGGCTGCGCTCGCCGCCGCTCCGACGAGGCTTGGTCACTCTCAGTCGTCTTTTTGGGAGACGACTGGGGGGTTTCGATCTGACGTGTCTCAAGAGAATCTCGGGATGTCATAACTAGCTGACTCGATGCGTCTTTCTAGCAAAAACACGATTGGTTGACGTGGGGCAATTATAGAGTCAAAAGAGGAAACGTGCAACGGGACACCAGCTCTAGCGCGAAGGGTTGAAGTAATTGTAAGAAGCAGTGGCGATGTCGGCGAATAGAGGAGCGCTTTCCTCCCACTCCAACCACTGAGGGCGATGAAGGAAGATAACTAACACGAAATCGCCACCCGGAGTGAACAGAAGCCCCGCATCAGCATGTGTATCACTAGTCCAGCCGTGCTTATGAGCGATTTTGGTGTCTGGGGGTAGACCAGCCTCGATGAGGCTGTCAATGCGATTCTGACTCATCCACTTGATCATCTCCTGACACTCGCCAGGCGTCAAGCTGTCAGGATACGTCATGATCAACGTGCCGCCTCCGTGGCTGCATTGATAAATCATCTCCAGGAGGAGGCCAACATCCAGCGGGGTCGTCTGGATGTAAGGGTCAGGCTCGGTAGAGATATCGGTGCGTGAATTAGCTTCCGTGACCACGTCCAAGGCGACATCCTTCTCATCATAAGGAGCGGCCATAAAGGTATTGACGAGTCCCAGCCGATTCATCGACGTCGTTAGCTCCTCGACTGCCTCATAGCTGTCGCCATCACCGATCACGTCACGTAGCAGTAAGTTAGCCGTGAAGTTGCCGCTCTCAGTCATCGTCTCCGTGATCAGCTTGTTCGTCTCCGCATCCGGAGGTTGGTCAAGATCCCTGTAGACCTCCTCCAGGATGGCGATCTTGAGCACGCTAAGGCCCGCATAGGCTACCTCTCCGTTTATGGCTAATTCGTCTCCGGTCTCCAGGTCCTTGACGAAGATACCGGGGATAAGCCCTGGATGATCGTTCAGGCGCGAATCCAGCAACCCCCGCAGCAAGCTGAGGTCCTGTGGCACCGCTTCATCGGTCTCCACCACAAGGTCAACGCTCTCTGTAGAAGCAGAGAGGAGCGCACTGGCTACGCGGGTACGAGAAGCTTCAACGTCCAAGGTAGAGCCTGGTTGCCCTGGGCGGAAGTCGAGAGCAGCCGGGAGAGCTACCGGGGCCTGCGGGGATCTGTCGTACTGATCGGCAACACGACCGAGGAAGCGAGATAGACGCTTCTCAGAATAGGTGACAGCGACGGGCACGCTCTCTGAGACCAGCTGCTGGTCCAGGATGTAGGAAACGAACCCGTCGAGACCGTACCAATCGGCCAGCGCTGACTGAAGATTTGCAGCCGTCTCATCGGCATCGTACCGAAGTTCAACCACACTAGGCGACAGCGTCATTTTTTGGTCCTCATAGGTGACCGTCAAGGGAGTGGCGTAGGCGACATCGAGGGCATTGAGTGCCTGAGCACGCGTCATCCCCCCGACAGGAAGACCGGCCATCGTCATACCAGCCGGCAACGCACGACGGGTGAGACGATAACCGCGATACTGCCACGCCAGGAAGAGCGTGACGACCGCTATTGCGATAACCAGCCAGACGAGGTATTCAGTCTTCCGCTGCAAGGGAATGCCTCCATTCGAAGTGGTGGGAGATTATAGCACAGAGGAGGAGCAGCGCAAAGCCCCGCCCAATGGGCGGGGCTTCCATAGGATCTGATCTCTAGCAGTCTATCGACCACCAGAGCCAGAACTCAACGAGAGCCTGCGAGCAGGGTGGCTTATGAATGCTGCTCCAGCCAGCGGTAGGCCAAGTACCCGGACAGGGCGCCGAAAAGCAAGTTCTGAGCAGGCCAAACACAACACCACGCTCCCAACGTGCCGATAGCCAGTATGAGGCCAACAATCCAGTCCAACAGCCAGTAGCTGACGAGGACGACGCTCCCCAACGCTGGCCGCCCAGCATAGATCCACCCGATACCCAAGAAGCCAAAGAACCCACCTACGAGCTCCAGCAACAAAGCGACCATGGGATCCCGCTCGTGCATCACAAGCTCACCTCTCTCTCGACCCATTCACCGAGAAGCCAGTAGCGGAAGGGAGCGCCCTGGTAGACCTGATAGGCCGCATATAGCCCGTACGCCACCCACGCCAGAGGAGCACCAAGCAGGACGATCACCATCAACAGGGTAAGCAGCAAAGCGAACGGCATGAGCAGGAAACCTATGACCACGACAGAGAGCAGGCCACTGATTGTCCACGCAGCCGTGACGATAAGGGCCATAACGACGACCAGGACCAAGTAAATCAAGACCCCGGCTCCCTGATAGACCAGCGCTTGCAGGGCCTGGAAGGTGACGAAGCGCGATCGGTCGCGATAGGACAAATAGATGACCAGGGGGACCACGAGGCCGACGATGGCACCGACCCCACCAGCGAAAGCCAGAAGCAGCGTCAACAAGATGCTGGCGTGGCTCAACGCCGCTATCGTCCAAGCATCGGGA
Source organism: uncultured Anaerolineales bacterium (assembly GCA_964514285.1). Lineage (GTDB taxonomy): Bacteria > Chloroflexota > Anaerolineae > B4-G1 > B4-G1 > SKLM01. The sequence continues at coordinate 51,876 of CAZEQC010000018.1, forward strand.
GGCGATGTCCCTCCCCCCGTGCTGCTTGCCTCCGCCCCCCCCTCAACGATGTCCGCGACGGGCTGATCAGGCTCATGGCCCTGTCGACTCCTCTGTTCTCCGCTTTCTGCTTCGGTTCTCAAACGATCCATATTGCCTCCTAACGTCGGAAACTAGCGACCAGCTTTATCTAACACATCTCTACCTAGTACTACGAGCAGATCGGCCGGAAGTTGCACCGCACCGCCCCTATGCTATAATCGACAGTCGTTCTGATGATTGTCTACCTGGGGATTGATCCCCATCGCTTATGGTCACCAAACGTCAGCTTGGTCTTTTCATCGTTGCTGTCAGCCTAGTCGGCATCATCAGCATCACTGCCGCAGACGTCCTAGGCGCCGGTGAATGGCGTGGATTCGGACCGCTGCAGCGATTGGGCCTTGGGCTGGGACTGGGAGCCGTGATGGTCGGCCTTCTCCTGATTCGTCTCGGCGATCGACCAGCCTAGCAGGCCCCGTGGTCTGCTAGGC
>CAZEQC010000019.1:0-38044 GCA_964514285.1 uncultured Anaerolineales bacterium
TCGCCCCCACCAGAGCAATACAAGAGGGGCGATCAACTGACGTCGATCGCCCCCACCAGAGCAATACAAGAGGGGCGATCAACTGACGTCGATCGCCCCCATCAGAGCAATACAAGAGGGGCGATCAACTGACGTCGATCGCCCCTCGGCCAACACCTATCACGCGCCATTCTACCCGGTTTTCCCAGGATCGTCCAGTCGCAGCGACCCGCCTATCGCTACGGGATGGGACCGCCGAGGCGACCCGCCGTCCGGTTCGCCCCCGCGGCACCCGACAATAGGCCACGCACCGGCTGACCAGCCGTGAGCGACTCGGGGCTCGGCGGCCGGTTCGGCTCACCGGGGCTGGGTGGCCAGTCGTCGTGCCAGGTCCCCGCATCGTCCCGGCTGTAGCTGGTGTTCGGGGCCAGCTGACCAAACGCAACCGCGTCCACGACAGCACCATCACCATCCAGCAGCCGAACCGCATCCCCCGTATCGTCGAGCGTGATTCCCGTCAGCCGACCGTGGAACAGGACGAATACACCGGACTGAAGCACCAGGCCCTCAGGGAGCCGATAGGACTCTTCGCCACCCACCCCATCGTCCAGGGTCCAGCCGCCCAGATCGACCGCGTCTGGGCCCGCATTGTAGAGCTCGATCCACTCATCGAACTCATCGACGATTCCATCCTGAGTCGGCACCGCCATGATCTCGTTCAGACGCACGCCGATCGTCAACGGTACCGTCGGTGTCGGCAGCGCTGTCGGCGTCGAGGTGGCCGTGGGCAGCGCGGTCGGCTCCGCCGTCGCCGTGGCCGTCGGTTCCGGCGTGGACGTGGCCGTGGGCTCGATCGTCGGCGTAGGTGTCGGCATTGCCGTGGGCTGCGGTGTCGGTGTCGGTGTCGGCGTCCGGGTCGGCGCCACTGTCGGCTGCGGCGTCGCCGTCGGGCTCGGCGTTACCGTGGGCCGCGGCGTCGGCCAGTCGCCGATCCGCTTCCACGAGAACGTCGCCTTTGCCTTGCCACCTCCCTCGTAGTACGACACCAGCAGCGCCTTCTTGCCCGCCAGGTTCAGCTCGACGGTATACACGTCATCCCCGTCGCTCGCGTGCCATTCGTCCAGCACCACGTTGCCGTCCACAGACACCCGGATGCCATCGTCGGCCCGAGCGCGGAAGCGGTATCGCGCCCGCTCGAAGGTCACGTCGCGCGACCAGCGGGCCGAGAAGTCGTCCTTCGGCAGGCCCGCTGCCACGGCGCCGTCGCCCCAGTCGAAGTCGATCGCCTTGTCGTTGCGCACCAGCGCAGGCCTCCCGTCCAACGTCCGGTTCGACCAGTACTCGCCCTTCCAATCGCTGATCGACGGGGACACCTTCTCCCACCAGACCCGGATGCGTGCCTCGCCGCCGTGCTCGTAGTAGGCCACCCGCACCGCGTGCGTACCTTGCGCCAGGGCGTAGTCCTTGCTCACCTCCCGGGTCGACCCGTCGCGCCACGCGTCGATGATCAACATGTCGTCCACCCACAGCCGGGCCCCATCGTCCACCAGGATGTGGAAGCGATAGGTGCCCGCCCCGAAGTCCATCGTGCGGGTCCAGCGGGCCGAGAAATCGGCGCTCGGCAGCGTCGCCGCCGGCGCCCCCCACCCCCAATCGAAGTCAATCGCCTTGTCGTTCCGCACGACCGTCGGGCTGCCCCGCAACGAGCGGTTCGACCAATACTCGCCCTTCCAGTCCGGGTAAGACGTGACCCTCTCCCACCAGATCTGAGCCACGGCCTCACCGGCTCGCTCGTAGTACTCGACGCGCAGCGCGTGGTTCCCGGACGAGAGCCAGCGGTCAACCGTCACCTCACGGCGGCCACCGTCGCGCCAGTCGTCGATGATCCGCACGCCATCGACCGTCATCCGCACGCCATCGTCGATCACGGCGTGGAAGCGGTAGATACCCTCGTCGAACCACGCCCCCCGAGCCCACCGGACCGAGAACCCATCGGCGGGCACCCCGGCTACCGGCGCGTCGAACCCCCAGTCGAAGGCGATGTCCGCGTCGTTGCGCACCACCGCCGGCGGCCCGACTAGATCCGCACGGGGGAAGTACTCACCCCGCCACTGAGGGAAATCGCCCAAGCGCTCCCACCAGACGTGGATCCGCGCCGCCCCACCGTTCTCATAGTACTCGACGCGCAGGGTGTGCTGGCCCGCAGTCATCGCGCGATCGGCGCTGAACGTCGCGCCGGTGGCGTCGTGCCACTGATCGATGATCGACACGCCATCCACCCAGACCCGCACGCCGTCGTCGCTGGTGACGTAGAACCGATAAGTCCCACTCTGGAAGGCCATCGACCGCGTCCAGCGGGCGGAGAAGCCGTCAGCCGGCAGACCCGCTGACGGGGCCCCGCTCTCCCAGTTGAAGGAGACGTCGGCGTCGTCCCGTATTAGGGCAGGATAGCCGGTTAGATAACGGTTGTCGTAATACTCGCCGCGCCACGCCAGGATCGCCGGCGTCGGCGTGCGCGTCGGCCAGGCTGCCTGCGTGGGTGTGGCGCTCGGCGCCGCAGTCTCGCTCGGTGCGACCGTCGGTACCACCGTCGGAGCAGGCGTTGACGTCGCCGCAGGGACGGCCGTTGGCTGAGTAGTGGGCGTCGCCGCTGGCTCCGCTGGCTCCGTGGCCTTCGCCAGGAGCACCACAGCCGTGGTCTCATAGCCGCTCTGCGAGGACGACACCCGCACAGAGACGCTTGCTGCGTCGGACCAGGGCCGCTCGACCACGAAGAAGAAGGGCGCCACGAACTGCCCATCCTCCCCCACCGTCGCCTGCGCGGCGAACCGCTCCTCGCCGCTCGGCGCGATCAGATGGACAGACACGCTGTCGCCCGGCTGCCAGCCCTCGCCCGTGACGACGATCAGCTCTCCCGGCTCCACGCCCTCCTGGGGCGAGACCGCGATCGACCGCAGCGCAACCGGCAGCGTGGACGTGGCCGTCAACGTCGGCTGTGGCGCGGGTTTGGGGGCCCGCGCCCGCACGCCAAAGGCCGCCAAAGCCGCTAGACCGCCCAGCGCCGCTACGATGGCCGCGGCCAACAGCAGACGCCGATACCTCTTCAAGATGCTGATCACAGATCTCATGCTCGCCTCCCGCTTGTGCAAGCAGCTTAGGCCTAATCTACCTGGCGTCACTCACTGAACCTGAAGGTGGAGACCACCTCAGGAATCAAGGCCACGACCTCCTCGTTCTCCGCCGCCCGGGCGGCGAAACCGCTGACAGGATCCGTCAGGGTGATGCGCAGCTCATCGTTCTCCGGATGCTGAAAGACGTAGTGGACTATGTTGTGGTCTTCGCGCGTATCCCACTCGTGAAGCACACTCAAATCGTTGATCTCCATCGTCTCGCTCGCCCCCAGGGCCATGAACTCACGGCGGTAAGCCTCCATCGTGCCCACACACACCTGGATGTTGAGGGCGGGATAGCTGTCCACGCTGGGATCCGGCGGGCCGTCGGGCCGGAGGCGCTCCTCCCAGGCCTGCGGGTAGACTATCACCGAGCGCTTGATGACCGTTGGCGGCCCACCGGCGCCCGGGTCGTAGAGAGGGAGCTCCAAGAAGCCCCATCCCGGCGGAATCGCGACCTGGAATCCGTGCGTCTCGTCGCGGAAGATGAACCATCCGGCGGTAGGGCCCGTCGTCGAGGTCTCATCACCGCTCGCCTCTTCGCCAAGCTCATCATCGACCGTCTCCTCGGCCGATGGATCGACGGCGGGTAGCAGGCTCGGCGTCTCCATCTCGCCAATCTCGTCTTCTCCGGGCAAGGTCGGCGACGGGTCCGTCGGACAGGTCACGTCTGCGACCTTCCACTGACCATCCACCTTAATCACGCCCACGTAAACCTCGTGGCCCTCGAACTCGGTATGCACAACCGCGGCCGCCGAGTCGACGGAGCGGTCCATCACCTCGACGCTGAAGGACCGAGGACGATCCTGAGCGCACAGAATCGGGTCGTAACCCGCGCGAGGATCCGAGGAGGCCAGGATGGCGTCCACCTTCTCCACCAGCGACGCGTGGACCACCGGGCTGCCCTCCAGGATCCTGTCGGCCAGCGGATTGCCCGCGTAGCTGGCGTACCAGCTCATAAACGCCTCGATAACGTCTTCGGGCCCGGGCTCCGCCGGCGCCGCTTCGACCTCCGCCGGCACGGGCACGTCCCCACTGCACGCTGTCGACGCTACCATCAAGACGACGGCGGCGCCCAACAGAACCAACAGACGCTTCTTCGTTTTCATCGCCCAGACCTCCTTCTCCTTATGCTGAGATTGAGCCCCTTCCGAACACTGTAAGGTCATGATAGCTCAGTGCCAGCTCCACCACATCGGTCAGGGGTATGATCTCGACCTACGACAAAGGACTGACCCCGATAGGCGAACAGTGCGCTGAGAGAAAGCTATTGACACGCCCTTCCCCAGACGATATAATGGCAACACAAGGCCGAGAGACACAGCATAGATGAGGAGGTCGACATGGAAGCAGTCTTCAGGTTCATCGCTGGCTCTGCAGGAAGGGTCATTCGCGCCATCGCCGGAGTGGCCCTCATTCTCGTCGGTTTGCTGTTGGTCAAGGGCGTGGGAGGCTGGATTATGGCCATCGTCGGGCTTGCCCCTTTGCTGGCTGGCATCCTTGACTTCTGCATCTTCGCCCCTCTCTTCTCCCTACCGTTTCTGGGGCCCCGTCTGCGTGACAGGCTGGAGTGAGAGCAGGATTATCCGCTACCTGACCATAGTGACCACATCGATCACGGCAGTTATGACGGCGTCGGGCGTGTCCAGGTGAAACCGGTGACCTACTCCGGGCAGCGGGCCGCGTAGGCTGACGCGTGAATCCCGCCTAGGGAGTGTCCGACGATAGGACAGCTAGCTTGTCTTATCGCAGGGCCACATCGGCTGTAGACATCCTGCTGCCTCCTGGCAATGGTGACAATGTTGATCACCATCTCTCGATAGCTGTAGCCCGCGACGTGGGCTGCCCGATGGAACCCGGCCTCGGGGGAGAGATCCGGGTTGCAGTTCACCTCCACGACGTAAGGCACCTCATCGTCACCGAGACGTATGTCCACCCGAGCGTACCCCTGACAGCCGATCGCCCTCCAGGCGCGGCGTGCCACGCCGCGTATCCGCTGCGCCAGGCCATCGCTCACCGCCGCCGGACAGACGACGGGCGTGTTCTGATACTCGAAGGACGCCTCCTCCCATTTGGCCGCAAAGGAGACGATGCGCGTGCAGGGATCCTCGAAGGCGCTGAAGTCGATCTCCGCCAGGGGTAGGACCTGCGGCAAGTCCCCCCAGAGCGAGACGTTGACCTCCCGCCCGGCGATGAAGGTCTCGGCCAGCGCGGCTTGTCGATACCGCTCCACCACGTAGGCCACGCGCTCTCGCAGCGCTGACACCCCGTTCACCACGGCGCTCGGTCCGATGCCAATGCTGGCATCCTCCGCCACCGGCTTGACGATCAGCGGAAAGGCCAGGCCCTCCGCATCGGGCCCCACCTCGTCGGGATGGCGGAACAGCCGCCAGGGCAGCGTGGGCACCCCCTCCTGTGCCAGCAGAGCCTTCGCCTGGGCCTTGTGAACCGAACGCGCGATAGCATGCCCTCCCGAACCGGTGAAGCAGTAGCCCATCGCCTCCAGGGCCCAGACGATGCGTGGCTCCTCAAAGAGCCGTCCCTCCAGCCCCTCGCCCAGGTTGAAGATCAGCCATTCGGTGGGGGGATACGGCATCAGGGCCAGCTCGACGTCCGTGTGAACTGGCACCTGCGCCACCCGATACCCCGCGGCATGTAGCGCCGCGCTCACTGCCTCCGCGCACAACGTAACCCCCAGCTCTGCCAGGTGATCATTCTGATCCCCATAGAACAGGCCGCCTCTCAAGATATAGAGGACGGCGACGCCGAGGGGCTCCCGCCCGGATGCCATCAGAGCCCATCCCAGGCCGGGACGGACGCCCGCAACGTCGAGCGCTGGAGGAAAGCTCCGCCCCTCCTGCCGCTCGCGCCCTCCTCCCCTGCGCGCTCGATGGCCAGGTTAAGGATCTCGTTGATCAGATCGGTGTAGTGGAAGCCCTCAGCCTGCGCCATGATGCACAGGTCGCTCACCCGAGGGTTCAAGCCCGGCAGCGTGTTGATCTCCAGCAGATACGGTTGACCGTCGTCTCCTAATCGAAAGTCCACGCGGCCAAGATCCAAGGCGCCGATCGCCTCGAAGGCCTCCACAGTCAGCCGCCTCAACGTCGCTTCCAAAGCGGCCGGAATGTCGGCCGGACAGAGATAGAGCGGGGCACCGCCCTCGCCGGGGTTGTAAGCTTTGGAGGCCGCGTTATAGAGCCCCTGACCGGCGCCGACCCGGGCGTCGATCTCAAGCACCGGTAACACGTGATAGCCCCGCCCGTCGTACAGACCGTTCCGCTGGCTATCAGGGCCGCGCCCGTTCCCGATCAAGCCCACGGTGAACTCCCGACCGGGCAGATACCCCTCCACCAACGCCGGCTGCCGGTAGGACTCGACCACCCAGCGTATCTGCTGCCGCAGTTCGGCCTCATCCCGGACAACCGAGTCCTCGTTGATGCCCATCCCGGTCCCCTCGTGCAGCGGCTTGACGAAGAGCTCGCCGCTCAGCGCCGGATCCAGAGACTCGTCGTCCCGGCGGAAGACCTGGAACGCGGGGGTCGGAAGGCCGGCCTCGCGCCAGATGCGCTTGGTCATCGCCTTGTCCAGAGAGATCGCGTGGGCCAGCACCTTCGACCCGGTGTACGGAATGCCCAGCATCTCCAGCAAAGCTGGCACCTGCGCCTCCCGGGCATCGCCCCGCAGTCCCTCGGCGATGTTGAAGCAGATATCCGGCCCCGCTAGGCGCACCGTGTCCAGCAGCGTCTCATCTGCCTCTAACAGAACGACTTGATGCCCCCCGGCCCGCAGGGCCTCCTCGAGAGCCTCCACCGTCTCCACCGAGTCGTACTCGGCCAGGGCGTCGAGTGGGGCGCCGGCCCCCACCGTGACGTTCTTCTTCAAGTTGCATACCAGCGCTACCCGCGACCGCCAAGCCATCACACTCCCTCCCCGGTTCCACCGGTCTCGAGGCCCCGGCCGGGGGCCACTCTTGACGTTACACCAGCGAACGCGCGCCGAAGCACGCCCCGGGGAGCCCGTGCCCCTCCCCGCCAATGATCTCCAAGGCGCAGGACGGCCTCGCAATCAAGGGACTCAGGCGCGCCGCTCCGCCGGTGGACAGCGCGCCATCCCTCCGGGGCGATCGTCCGAGTCTGTCCCGTCAGCAGCCCGGTCACCCCCTCCTGAACACCCTCGTCTCGGCGTGATCGGCAGTAGGGACACGCTGCTGCATCGTGCCCCCGATAATCCGTGGGCTGAACATAGGCGCTCAACAAGCCCTCGTAGTTGCGCACCACCACGACCTCGTCCGACATGCTCAGCATGTAGTTGGGCAGCAGCGGCACCTTCCCACCCCCCTCCGGCGCATCAATCACGAAGGTGGGGACAGCAAAGCCGGACGTGTGGCCGCGCAGCGCCTCCATGATCTCGATCCCTTTGGCGACCGGCGTGCGGAAGTGACTGGCCCCCTTCACCATGTCGCACTGATAGAGATAGTAGGGCCGCACGCGATTCCTCACCAGCCCCTGCACCAACGCCAGAATGACGTTCGGACAGTCATTGATGCCGGCCAGCAGGACCGTCTGGCTCCCCAGGGGGATCCCGGCGTCGACCAGTCGGGCCAAGCTTGCTTCAACCTCCGGGGTGAGCTCCCGCGGGTGATTCACGTGCACGTTCATCCACAGCGGATGATACCGACGCAACGTAGCGACCAACGTCTCGGTGATCCGCTGCGGGAGGAAGATCGGCGCCCGGGTGCCGATGCGGATCACCTCCACGTGGGGGATCTCTCGCAGGCGTCTCAACAGGCAGTCCAGCAGGCGCGTCGGCATGGTCAGCGGATCGCCGCCGGAGAGCAGCACGTCCCGAACCTGGGGCGTCGAGGCGATGTAGGCCAGCTGCCGGTCATAGAGAGCGTCGTTGAACTGTGCGTGGGCGTCGCCCACCAGACGGCTTCGGGTGCAGAACCGACACGTGCTGGCGCACTGCGTGGTGACGAGCATTAGCACGCGATCGGGATAGCGATGGACCAGCCCGGGAACGGGAGAGTGCGCATCCTCCCCCAGCGAGTCCACCAAGTCCGATTCGCAGGGTGCAAGCTCACGCCCAGTAGGGATCACCTGGCGGCGAACAGGACAGGCCGGGTCCGCCGGATCCATCAAGCTGGCAAGATAAGGCGTCACATCGACGCGGAGATGGCCGGGAGCCGAGAGCCCTGCCCGTTCCTCTGGCGTGAGGTGGATAACTTGCGAAAAATCCTCAACCGTGTGGAGACGATGCGACAACTGCCAACGCCAGTCGTTCCACTGGGCAGTTGGCACCTCCTCCCACGGATAAGTCGGCCTCCCGCCACCGGGAGGCACGTATGAATCTGCTCGTCGATTGCCGTTGTCTTTCATCCCCAGGCGTCGCTCCTCCAGCGCCTCTCGTGCGATAGAATGCCCAGTTTCGATCACCGAAGCGCCAGGAGCACGGCCCTCGTTTCCGAACGCCGTGCTCCCTGTGCCAGACCGTTGTCCGGATCACCAGGCTTCGACCGGACGCCATCATCTCATCCCACTATATCACGTCTCGGCCCCTCCGCGCATCGGTCACAAGATGGAGTCGATCTCAGACAAAAGGATATTCTGAAGCCAGCTGGTGCTACATCAAATGACGCAGCCTTGGAGAGACACACCCACCCTCTGAGAGGCCCCCGACTAGTAACCGGGGCAGGTCTGGTAGTCTGCGCCGACGATCAATCGGTACTGCACGCCGATGTGGGCATCGGGCGCTGCGATGACGTTCTCCGGCGAGATCCTGAACATCCACTGTAGATACGAAGCAGCGCCTCCGTGGCCCGTCGGCGTGAAATCCACCAATTGCATCTGAAGGTAGTCCCTTCGATCAGGCTCGCCGATCACCGCACCGAAACCCGAGCTCCCTAGGCGGTCGGCCGCCAATTGATCCCACGTGGCGTTGCCCGTCCCGTTCCAGACCTCGATGGTATAGGCCGTGCGCCAAGTCCGCGCCTCCGGCACCGGCCCCATCGCCTCCGCCACCAGCGGTTCGATCGTCTCCCAGTTGGGCAGAAAGACGTTGCCCCCTTTGGGCGTCGTCCACGGCGTGACGTGCTGATAGCCGATGCTGTGGGTGCGCACATTATGCGAATCCAGCCGAAAGGCGATCTCTGCTAGCCGGAGCACGTCGACCAGACTCAGATCGGTGACCACCATGTGGCGATACTGGTCCCAAAGCTGAGGCAAGCGCGGCAGAACGTCGAGGCTGCGCGCCTGGCGCCAGATCGCCTCCAGCACCTGCTGCTGGCGCCGCTCGCGGGCGAAGACGCTGGAGGTCTTGCGCGAGCGCGCATACCAGAGCGCCGTCTCACCATCCATATGGTGAACCCCGGGCTCCAACACCTTGATCGGGTACTCGCCGTTCTCGTCGGGATACGGCCAATGATCCTCCAGGCGACAGTGTACCGGGATATCGACCCCGCCCAGGATGTTCACGATGCCGATGAAGCCATCAAAGTCGACGCGCACGTAATGGTCGACCGGGATACCCAGGTTGTAGAGCAGCGTCTGCTGGATCATAGCCGGCCCGCCTCCCTCGTAGCCGTAGAGGTCGCCATACATATCCGCGAAGTTGACGCGGCTCATCCAGAAATCGGGGATGTAGACGTAGAGATCACGCGGGATGGAGAGAATGCTCACCGCAGGCATAGCGGGCTGAACGGAGACGACCTGAACGACATCGGTGTGCCATTCGTTCCAGTCAGGGCGGCGATCGCTGCCCAGAAGGACGATGGTGATCGCTTTGGGCGGCACCTGGACCATCGGCACCGCCGTGGGCACCGGGGTGGTGTCCGACACGGTCGGCGTCTCGCCGATCAGAACCGGAGGGTTTAGGATCAGGGGAGTCGGCGTGACCGTTGGCGAGTTTGTGGCGGCGGGCGTGTCTGTGGACGTCGGCGTCACCGTCGACGTAGGCCTGGGGCGCCATCTCGGCGTCGGCGTGCTCACCCCCTCAGTCTGCGCGGTGGTCGGAAGGGTGGGATCTCTCGCATCGGCCACAGCCAAGCGCGTCGACGGCAAGGACGGCGTCGTGCCAGCTCTCTCAGGGAACACCGGCGTCCCGGTGGGTGCGCTCGTCAGCGTGCCGCCCACCGCGTCGTCCAAGACTGAGCACGCGAAGGCGATGCCACAGACCATCGATGCCACCACCGCCAGGGTGATCCAGCGTCGACGACTCATTGCCGGCTCCCTCCCGGCGATCCATCGACGCGCTCATACGTCACTCTCAAACCCACCAAGACCGGCCGGTCACGCTCATCCGTCAGGCCTCTGTCCTGCGCCGGACGTCCTCAATCGGTCAACAGGGCTTCCAGCGTCTCCGCAAACTTGTCGGCGGGAAACCCTTTTAAGAAGACAGCATCCGCGCCTGCGTCCCGGGCCGTCCGCTCCTGCGCAGCGTCATCCGCTAGGGCGATGCAGCGCAGGCCGGTTTGCTGACGGCGGCAGAGCCGCAGCAGTCGGCATCCCTCATCGTCCGCCAGACTGGCGTCCAGCAGCAGGAGATCGAGCGGTTGTGCCACGACCACGCTGAACGCCGTGGACGCCTGCCCCACTGTTGCTACGACCTCGACTTGAGGCACGGAGGCCAGAAGAGCCTCCACGCCCTCCCGCAGCGGGCCTGGCCTGGCCACGATCAGCGTCAACACTCGGGTCTCTGACATCCAGCCCTCAGTAACACTTGTCGGACACCGGCCAGGGCTTGCTGCCCCGCTCTCGACCGATGTCCTTCTCACCGCCGTGGAGAGCCTCACGGGTGTGGGATCCTAACCCTCTAAGACAACCGTCAGGGTGATCGCCTAATAGTCCTCGTCGTCATCATCCCAATCGTCGTCCCAATCATCGTCGTAGGGATAATCCACGTCAAAGGGGTCCGTGCTGATGACCTCAAGCTCATCCCCACACTCGGGGCAGTTGATCTTCGCCCCCAGGCGTGGGTTGTCCATGACGATCTCGGCGTCGCACGTGATGCAGTACGTCCTTGCCATGTCAGGCCTCCTTTATCCGTCTCCTAGCCAGCCCTTGACCGCTGCAGCCCTAGTAGTCGTAGTTGGGCATCTCCGGCGCCTTCTTCTTCTCCGGGATATCCGTGACCAAAGCCTCCGTGGAGAGCACCATCGCCGCGATAGAGGCCGCGTTAGCTAAAGCCCCCTTGGTCACCTTCGCCGGATCGATGATGCCCCGCTCCACCATATCGGCAAAATCTCCCTGGATGACGTCGTAGCCGATGCGGTCGTTCCCCCTCTCCTTGTGCAACCGCCGCACAGCCTCCAACGTGACGGCCCCGTCCTCCCCGGCGTTCTCAGCGATCTTCCGCAACGGCATCTCCAACGCCTTACGGAGCATGGTGACGCCCGTTCGCTCATCGTCGTAAGCCACCGAGACGTCCTCCAGCGCCGGGATGGCCTTGATCAGAGCCACACCGCCGCCCGCGACGATCCCCTCCTCAATGGCCGCTCGCGTGGCCGACAGAGCGTCCTCGACCCGATGCTTTTTCTCCTTCAACTCGGTCTCCGTCGCAGCGCCCACGCGGATCACCGCCACACCGCCCGCCAGCTTCGCCAGACGCTCCTGGAGCTTCTCCCGATCGTAGTCGGAGGTCGATCGCTCGATCTCCACTTTGATCTGCTCCAGGCGCCCTCTGATGTCGGCCTCTGCGCCGTGCCCTCCCACGATGGTCGTGTCATCCTTCGTGCAGACGACCTTGTCGGCGCGGCCCAGGTCCTCGATGGTCGCCCCCTCAAGCGTGCGCCCCTCTTCCTCGGTGATGACGTGGCCGCCGGTCAGCACCGCGATGTCTCGCAGCATCTCCTTCCGGCGATCGCCAAACCCCGGGGCCTTGACAGCCACGCAGTTAAGCATGCCCCGCAGTCGGTTCAAAACCAGCGTCGCCAGGGCCTCGCCGTCGACCTTCTCGGCGATGACCACCAGGTCCCGCTCACCCCTCTGAACCAGTTTCTCCAGGATGGGCACCAAATCCTGGGCAGAGGAGATCTTCTTGTCGTGGATCAAGATATAGGGCTCCTCAATCACCGCCTCCATGGACTCCGAGCCCGTGACGAAATAGGGGGAGATATACCCGCGATCAAACTGCATGCCCTCCACATACTCGATCTCGAAAGCCAACCCCTTGCTCTCCTCGACAGTCACCACGCCGTCCTTGCCCACCCGATCCATCACCTCGGCGATCAGATCGCCGATCTCCCGCTCCTGGGCGGAGATGGCCGCCACGTTGGCGATCTCCTCCTTCGTCGAGATCTCAATCGCCTGCTCCCCGATAGCCTTGACGACGGCGTCGGCGCCGACCAGGATGCCTCGCTTGAGGAGCATAGGGTTCGCGCCGGCCGCGACGTTCTTCATCCCTTCCTTGACGATGACGTAGGCCAGCAGCGTCGCCGTGGTGGTGCCGTCGCCGGCGATGTCGTTCGTCTTCGTCGCCGCCTCCTTCAGGAGTTGCGCCCCCATATTGGCGAAGGGATCTTTGAGCTCCACCTCCTTGGCCACCGTCACACCATCGTGGGTGATGGTGGGAGCTCCCCACTTCTTATCCAGCGCCACGTTCCGGCCCTTGGGGCCCAGCGTGGTGACGACGGCTGCAGCCAGCGTGTCGATGCCAGACTTGAGCGATCGACGCGCTTCCTCGCTAAAGACCAACTGTTTTGCCATGTTCGTTCCTCCTCATCAACTTTATGACCCTTACTTGCTCCTAGCTCCCGTCCCCGGGGGCGCTCGACCCAGCGTCCAGACATTCCAACCAGACCACGATCTCCCGCCCGGGCCCCTCCTCCATCGGATCAACCCGCACCATGCCTAGGCGAACCGCCTGTCCGCTGGTGAGGGGCTCCAGACACGGTGGACCGCTGGTTTTCCAGGGCCTGCCGGCTTCACGCCAGAACGCCCCGACGATGCTGTAGCCCTTGCCCGGGCCGTCAGGCTCCGTCGCCAAGCCGATGGCCGTGCCTGCCTCGTTCACGTTGGTGGTCCAACCCTCGATGATCTCCACCTCAGCCCTCCGGGCTGCGACACCCCCCGGGCAGCGGCAGCGCCGACGGCGAGGCCCACGACGAGCGCCAGGATCACCTTCACGTTGCCCCGCCGCATAGCAGCACCCTCCTCCACGGCCTTGAAGACCACAGCCCAGACCAACTCACGCCAGGATCGCCAGCACGTCGCTCTCCTTCATCAACAGGAGCTCTTTCCCATCCTCCCCCTTGAACGTCGTGCCAGCGTACTTGGCGAAGATCACCCTGTCGCCAACGTTGACGTCCATCGGGATGCGCTCGCCTTTCTCGTCCCGAGCACCGGGCCCGACGGCCAGGACCCTCCCCTGCTGCGGTTTCTCCTTGGCCGTGTCCGGGAGCACCAGCTCGCCCCCGGCGAAGGTCTCCACGTCCTTCTCTACCGCTTCTACGACCAGACGATCAGCTAGCGGCTTTAGATTTGTCATCTGTGTCCCTCCATAGATTCTATCTGACTTGATCTACCTCACTTTTTGGGCAGACGCATCATACCATCCCATCGCCACCGGCGCATCGGTCAAACGTCGGATTCGGCCTGGACCAAACGTCGCATTCTAGGTTTCCGAGAAACCTAGGCGTCGGTCTCAGACAGAGTCGTACAGCATCAAGAGGTCGGCCAGCAAAAGGGGAAGCAGATGAGACTGTGTGGTCTATTGAGCGGATGGACTGCTATCGTCCGTGCCAGCTAGAGTCGTCCTGACCTCATCGAGGGCTGATGGCTTGGCAGGAGTCGCATCTTCGACCGGCTAAGGACGCCTTCTCACTAGCCCAACGGCTTGACTTCGGGATGTGAGGGTTCCTGTGGCTAGACTACTGGTCACCGATGACTGAACACCGCTCACGGTCCGTCCAGGCTCGCCAACCCCTTCCTCAGCGCGTAGAGGGCCGCCTGGGTCCGATTCGCCAGGTGGAGTTTGGCCAGGACGTTGCTGACGTGCGTGCGCACCGTTCGCTCGCTGACGAAGAGCTTGTCAGCAATCTCCTGGTTCGTCAGGCCCCGCGCCACCAGGCTCAGAACCTCCGCCTCGCGCTGGGTCAGAGGGTCCTCCGTGGGCGGCAGCTCCGACGAGCGCTGGAGCTCCAGCATCAGTTTCCGCGCAATGGTGGGATGCATCGACGGCTCGCCGCGATGAACGTCTCGAATCGCCTGCAGTAGCTCACCTGGTGACGTATCCTTCAGCAGATACCCATGGGCCCCGGCCTTGATGGCCGGGAAGACCTTATCGTCCTCGGCGAAGCTGGTCAGCACCAGAATGCGCGCCGACGGCGCCGCCTTTTTGATCTCTCCGATCGCCTCGATGCCGCTCTTTCGTGGCATCACCAGGTCGAGCAGGACGACGTCAGGGTCCAGAAGCTGGGCCTTCCGTACCGCCTCGACGCCGTCCGATGCCTCCCCCACCAGGACCATCCCCGGCTCGGTGTCGATCAAGGCGCGCAGTCCCTCCCGAACCACGGCGTGGTCATCGGCCGTGAGAACACGGATCTCCTCACTCATCTGGGCACCTCCACATCAACTCGCACCGTCGTTCCCTTGCCCGGGGCCGAAACGAGGGACAAGGACCCTCCCAGCCGATCCGCACGCTCCCGCATGCTGACCAGGCCCATACCGCCCCCGTCGCCCACTGCCGCCACGTCGAACCCTCGACCGTCGTCCTCAACCTCCAGCGTCACGCGACGCGCTTCTGCCCGAATGCGCAGAATCACCGTACGTGGGATGGCGTGCTTCAGCGCGTTGTTCAGCGCCTCCTGGGCAATCCGGTACAGACCCTCCTCCACCGACGCGGGAAGGTCGAGCGCTCCCTCCACCAGAAGACGCGCGTCCACCCCGGCCCGCTTCTCCACAGCATCCAGCCGCTGCTGCAGGGCGCCCACCAACCCCTCCCGCTTCAGCACCAACGGCCGCAACTGATAGACGAGCAATCGCATCTCCTTCAGCGCCTGCTGCGCGATCTCCCCCAGGCGCCCCGTGTACTCCGCCGCCCGCTCCAAATCGCCGCCGCCCAGCAGACGCTGGCTCGCCTCGGCCAGGAGCGTCAGGCTGTAGAGCGACTGGGTGACCGAATCGTGAAGCTCTCGCGCCAGGCGCTCTCGCTCTCGCACCACCGCCAGCTGCTCCGCCTGACGGTGCAGCCGGGCGTTCTCCACCACCACCCCTATCTGATCGGCGATGGACGTCAAGAGCGCGACGTCTTCGCCGTCGAAGGCGCGGCTGGCCCGTCCCACCACGCTGATCAGGCCTCGGCTCTCGCCTCGGGAGCGCACCGGCACCCCCATGTAGGCGGCGATCCCACGACGGCGCCCATAGGCCGCCGATTGACGGAGACGCTCGGCGATCTGCGGCACGATGTGGGATTCGGCCCTCTCGCCGGACCACGCTGCCCAATCGAATGGCCCCTCTATCTCATCGATCTCCTCCAGCACGCCCCGCGGAACCCCCCGCGAGGCCGCCAGCCGCAACGCCGTCCGCCGTTCATCGAACAGATGAATCGCCCCAATCCTGCTCTTCATCATCCGCAAGACGTGGTCCAACAGGCGCCTCAGGACGTCTCTCAGCTCTAACGATTCGGCTGCCACCGACATGACGTCCCGCAAGGCGGAAAGCTCCCGCCGATGGCCGAGCACCGCTCGTTCCAACGCCTCTCGGCTGGCCACCCGCTCATCGGCGTCGATGACAAGATGGAGGAAACCGTCGACACCCTCCTCGCCCGTCAAGAGGCAGACGACCATATCGTAATAAGTGACACCCTCGCCATCGTCGAGCGCCACACCCTCCAGATAGAGGGGCTCGCCGTCGAGGAGCTGCGCCATAGCTGGTTCGATGAAGGGAGCTATGCCCGGCAGCAGGTCCAACAGGCCCCGGCCCAGACGGACCTCATCGGCTGGCACGGAGTCCCCAATTTGGTCAATCCACGCTGACTGCCAGCCGACCAGCCGCAGATCCCGGTCGAACCTCGCCACACCAACGCTACTGCTGGTTACCGCTCTGGCTTTGAGGTCAGTCATCCGCCCCATCCTTCTGCACCACGCCGACCGGGCTCCTCCCCGCCCGAGGCCTATGCCTCGGGGACGAAGAGCGAGACGCTCTCCACGTGATACGTTTGTGGGAACATATCCACCGGCTGCACTTCAACCAGGTCATACCCCTTCCTCCGCAGCCGCTTGGCATCTCGGGCCAGCGTGGCCGGGTCACACGAGACGTACACAATGCGCTCGGGCGCCAGGTCGGCCAAGGCGTCCAGCGCGTGGCGATCCACGCCGCCGCGAGGGGGATCCAGCAGGACGGCGTCCAGAGGCACGGCGATCTCCGGCAGGACGTCCTCGACCGCCCCCTCGATAATCTCCACGTTGTCCAGCGCCTCTGTATTCACCAACAGATCATCGACGGCCGACGGCGACGACTCGATGCCGATCACCAGCTGAGCCGCCCCCGCCAGGTGGGTGGTGAAAAGCCCCACCCCACAGAAGGCATCGAGCACCGTCTCGTCTCCCTCCAGGTCGAGATACGCCAAGGCCAGGTGCATCAACGCTTCGGCCTGCCGCGTGTTCACCTGGAAGAAAGAGGAGGCGGAGATGCGATACTCGTGACCAGCCACCCTCTCGGTGATGTAGTTATCGCCGATCAGGTTGGCATACCCTCCCTCCTCAAGCAGCATCACACAGGAGACCGTCTCATCGACCTCCACCGCCGGCGGCTTGTCCTCCTCCATCTCGAAGCCGATCAAACGGTCGCCGGTGGCCGTGCCCGACCGCAGCACCAGCCGCACCAACCCCTCCACGTCCAGGTCGATCAGGCCATAGAGATCGGAGAGCGCCGGATGGAGGATCATGCAGAAGTCGATGGGCATGATCCTGGCCTCGTCGCCGTCGGCACGCTGGAAGCCCAACCCTCCCTCGGCCGCCGGCCGGAACTGCGCGTGATTGCGATACGCCCAGCCCGTCTCGTCGGGCATCGTGAGGTGCACCAGAGGCTCCTCGAGGTCACCGATGCGCTCCAGCTGGTCCACCAGGATCTCCTGCTTCAGTCGCACCTGCATGTCGTAGTCGATGTGCTGCCACTGACATCCCCCACACTTCCCCTGGCCGAAGTAAGGACAGGGCGGATCGACCCGCTCGGAGGCCCTCTCAACGACCTCCACCAATCGGGCGAAGGCGTAATGCTCCTTGTCCTCCGTGATGTCAACCCGCACCGTCTCACCGGGAATCGCGTAGGGAACGAAGATGACCTTCCCTTCGTGCCGGCCCAAGGCATCGCCGCCGTGGGCCATCGTCGTCACCTCAACCGTGATCGTCTCCATAGCCTGCTCAGTCCTCTCCAAACCTGATTATCCTTGACGTATCTCGTCCTCGTCCAACGTCCGCTCGTCGCTGCGGTCGGTGGCCGGTGGAGGTGTTGGCGAGAGCGCCGAGATCTGAATGCCCATATCCCCTAAGAAACGATACTCCATCTCTCCTCCCTGAGACTAGCGGCAGGTATGGAAACCTGCCCTGACCCACGTGCCATCATCCGCTGCTTTGTCCTCCCGCCAGGGCACTCTCCAGCGTCTCCTGGGCCGACTGCCACAGAAAGAAGGCGTCCATGCCCAGCGCGATCAGGGTGAAGCCCTGCTCGATATAGCGCCGGGCCATGGGCGCATCGGCGGCGAAGATGCCCAGCGGCATCCCTGCCGCCTGACAGTGGTGTCGAATCGTCTCGATGGCGTCGAGCACCCGCGGGTGGTCCGTCTCGCCCAGCACATCCAGGCTCCCCGATAGATCGAAGGGCCCGATAAGCACGGCGTCCACGCCCTCCACCGCCGCGATCGACGCGATATGCTCCACAGCCTCCACATGCTCGGCCTGAAGGATGATGACCAAGGCCTCGTTCGCCTCGTCCACGTAGTCCCGAAACGCCATCCCGTACCCGTGGGCCCGCGAGACGCCCACGCTGCGCCGCCCGACCGGTGGGTAGAGGCTCCACGCCACAATCTGCTCCGCCTCCTCAGCCGACCGGATCTGGGGTACGATGATGCCGTCACAGCCTGTGTCCAGGGCCTTCTTCACCCACACTTCCGCCTTGTCGGGAACGCGCACCAGACAGGGACAGCGCCCGCCGACGGCCTGGATCAACGACTGGGCCTGTGCAAAGTCCATGGCCGCGTGTTCGGTCTCGATCCACAGGTAGTCGAAGCCAACGCGGGCCATGATCTCGGCCACGTCCAGCGACGGCACCGTCACCAGCGACCCCACCAACGGCTCGTCCTGCCTCAATCGCTCTTTCAAGCTCATCCGCTTCCCCCTTGGTCTGTGACTCCTATGCCACCATGTAACTGTTCACCTGCTGCTCCCAGCGGATGGCTCGAGACGAGCCGTGATCCGCGGTCTTGGGCGCGAAATCGCCGGATCACGGGCGGAAGGCCGCCTAATCCGGCTAGAGCATGAGAGCCACAAGCTGAATAGGTACGCCACCATTATAGCTTATGGGTAGCGTCAATACAAACAGTGCCGCGGCAAACAAGGAACCCTACACCCCGCCGCCATAGGTTTGGTCTTTGCAGCAAGGCGTGCTATAATGAGCGGTGCCAGGGGGCAATCTATCATGCCTCCGCTAGAGGAGAGAAGAGGTATGGCGAGCGAACCCGTCCACGAAGAGACCCAGATCTACCCTGCAGGGCCTTACCACCGCTGGGATAGGGCCACCAAGCGGATTGTGAGCCTGATCGTCCTTCTCTTTCTGGCTCTCGTCGTCTACCAGTTTCGCAGCCTGCTGCGCCCCCTGGTGATCGCCTTTCTGCTCGCCTTCATCCTCAATCCCATTGTCGACTTCCTGGACAGGCGTGTGGGCATGCACCGCGGCTTAGCCTCGGGCCTGCTTTTCTTCCTCCTCTGCCTGGCTCTGCTGGGCGCGCTCGCTGCACCGGTGACCGCCGTCCCCAGTGCGACCCGAGCCATCCTCTCGCTCCAGCTCGATCTCAAGCAGATCATCAGCGACATCGGGGCCTTCTTCGAACGGCCCATCGAGATCGCCGGCTTTGAGTTCGACCTGAGCGACGTCTATCAAGAGCTAAGCGCCTCACTCCGCCGCCTGGTGGAGAGCCTTGCTCAGGGAGCTTTGGACGTCGTGCTCAGCATCGCCTCCGGCGCGTTCTGGGTCATCTTCGTGCTGGTCGTCGCCTTCTACCTGGTCCGGGATGCCCACCGCATCGCCGAGCAAGCCGAAAAGCTGGCGCCACCGGGATACCGCCAGGACGTGACCCAGCTGCGTATGGAGATCGCCCAGGTCTGGAACGCCTTTCTGCGCGGGCAGTTGGTGCTCGGCACGGCGATGGCAGTGGCCACCGCCGTGGTCGATACCGCCATTGGCCTGCCCTATGCCTGGGCCCTGGGTCTCTTCGCCGGCGTGATGGAGCTCGTGCCCAACATCGGCCCCTATATCGCCGCCGTGCCGGCTGTACTGCTGGCCCTCATCCGCGGCTCGATGTTCCTGCCTCTGCGCAACCTGTGGTTTGCCGTGCTGGTCGCCGGGCTATACCTCCTGCTCCAGCTCATCGAGAACAACTTCTTCGTGCCTCGTATCCTGGGGCGCAACCTGAAGGTCCACCCCTTGGCCGTCATGATCGGCATTCTGGCCGGAGGACAGCTCGCCGGCATCCTGGGCATCCTCCTCGCCGCCCCGACGCTGGCCACCTTCAAGGTAGTGGGGACCTACATCCTCAGCCGCCTCTACGATCGCGATCCCTTCCCGGGCCCGAGCGAGGATCAGCAGGAGACCCCGGCCGAGCCCAAGCCGACCGTGGTAGAGAAGGTGGGCAAGGCGGCTCTGGAACATCTCCAGAAGAAGGTAGCCCAGGCAAAAGAGCAGTATACTGAGAGCCCAGAGTCGAGCAGCCCAAGCCACTCCCGATCTAACGTGGATGCCAACTGACCCAACCCGTTGCCTGGCGACCAAAGGCTCGCCAGGGCACTGCCGCACAACGAGACAAAGGAGAGCCATGGAAGAACCGACCATCAAAACGCTAAGTGAGACGAAGACCTTCGAGATCTGGCTTGCCGAGGAGCCCGATGGCGAGAAGACCTACCACCTAGAGATGGGCCTGGTCACGCTTCATCTCTTCGGTGAAGAGTGGGAGGAATTCGTAGAGCTGATCGAAACCGCTGAGGCCAATGCCGCCGCAGGCTAGGTCCACGTCCCAGGAAGCCGAAGAGATGCTTCAGAAAGCAGAGCCCACACCTCAACTGAAGGAATGGATCGACCGGCTGGCGCCGGTCGTGGCGGAGGCCACGGAGGCCCTCCAAGACCGCCAGCCCAGCAAACTGGTGATGCTCACCGGATGCGAGCAGGACCCTGAAGGGAACTTCCGCTTGCCCTTCTTCTGGCGGGAGTACGTCGTCTCCGCCGATGACTTCACCGTGCTGCGCGCTGACGATGGGGAGATCCCCTCATCCTTTATCCAAAGCCTGATCCTCACCTATCTGGCCACGGCCGACGGGACCACACCCTCACGCCGCTGGATCGGGTTCCGAGAGCTCCCGGACGGCATGTTCTACGCCCAGGCGTTCCGCGGCTATACGGGTAGCCGCCTGGTCCGCCAGCTGGAGGGGGGTATCGAGGCCTTCCGCCGCGCCGCAGAGAGTATGGAGAGCGAGCCTGTGGAGGCCATCGGTGACGCCGGCTATGCCTTCACCCTCCTGCCCCGGGTACGGGCGGCCGTCGTCTACTGGCAGGGTGATGAGGACTTTCCCTCCCAGGCCCGCGTGTTGTTCGAGGACACCGCCGCCCACTATATGCCGACCGACGGCCTGGCCATTATGGGCAGTCACCTGGTGGGCAGCCTTCTCAGAGCCGCCGGGTAGGAGACGACCGACGTGCGGTCGACCTGCTGCGTGGTGAGCCCTCAGGCTCTGCTGGCTTCCCCGTCAAAAGGAGGGACGCCCGCTTCGGCCCTGGCCTCCAGTTTCGCCAGGGCCTCCCGCGCCCTCCACCTTGTCTCCGGTGCCAGGGGCAGAGCAGCGAACTCATCCTCGTCCAGCACCGTCCTCTCCCCGTCTGGAGCAACCCAGAGATCCAGCGCCAGATCCTCGGCAGCGACCTCGTCCTCAGTGATCCGAGCGGGCCGCGCCACGTTGCAGTACCAGCCCTTCAAGCGGCCGTCGCTGTCTCGAATTTCGAAAACGTTATACCATCGATCAGCGTAGAACGTCTCAGTCCAGCCGTCATCCGGTTCGAGGACCACGAAACCGAGGTCCATTGGCTCCCGATCCCAGGTCGTGCGCAACACGATGGCATCGTCACGCCGTTCCAGGACCTCTCCTGGGTAGGAGATGACCTCCTGTCCGGTGTGATTAAGCTTGCGAACGGTGACCTGATCCATCCCACGATATTCTACCGGAAGCCCGTCCCGCATACAAGAGCGCATCGAAGACGGTCGCGGCGGGTTATCATACGTGAATGGCAAGACAGAGGAATGAGAACATCCCAGGGTGACCGGCGCCTCGTCTTCGCTTCGGGGACAGCCCCTCGTCAGGGCACCTGGGCGCCGCTCACCTCAACGGACAGACGTGCACATGGAGGTGACTATGAGTAGGGAACAACTGCAAGGGCGATGGGCTCTCGTGCTCGGCGCATCCAGCGGCTTTGGCGCGGCTACGTCACGCGCGCTGGCCGAGGCGGGGATGAACATCTTCGGCGTCCATCTCGACCCCAGATCGCGACTCCCCCGCGCCAAGGAGGTCATCGCCGACATCGAGGCGACCGGAAGCCAGGCCGTCTTCTTCAACACCAACGCGGCCTCCGCCCGCCGACGGGGGCGCGTGCTGGATCAGATCGAGGAGACCCTGGCCGACGATCCGGCCGACGGCATCCACTTCATGCTCCATTCGCTCGCTTTCGGCAGCCTCCTTCCCTTCGTCGCCGACGATCCCGAAGAGGCCATCAACGAATCACAGATGGAGATGACGCTCCGCGTCATGGCCCACACCCTGGTCTACTGGGTGCAGGATCTGATTCGACGCGACTTACTTCCTCGCGGCAGCCGCATCTACGCCCTTTCCAGCGGAGGCGCCGAGCGCATGGCGCCCAACTACGGCGCCGTATCGGCGGCCAAAGCCGCCCTGGAGAGCCATATGCGCCAGCTGACCCTGGAGGTCGGATCCCTCGGCATCGCCGTCAACTGTCTCCGTCCTGGCGTCACCGACACGCCAGCGCTGCGTGCCATACCCGGCCACGAAGCGTACATCGAGGAGGCGCTGAAGCGAAACCCCGGTGGTCGCCTCACCACCCCCCGGGACGTGGCCCAGACCCTGGTCGTCCTGGCGGATCCGGCCATCACCTGGATCAGCGGCGCCATCATCCCGGTGGACGGCGGCGAAAGCATCGTCGGGTGATTTGACATTCCGTTGTGACGTGATAGAATAAGTTTTCGCAAGCCTTCGCTTTGGCGAACCGGCCTTAACATCCTTCGGAGGTGCGCAGAGTGTAGCGATTCCGCTTTGCATTCAGTGGTGTCCGAGGTTCCCAAACCCGACATTGCCTGCGCGCTCATGGATAGCAGGTAGGTCGGGTTCTTTGCGAAGGTTAAGGTCATGATATAGGAGCAAGTTAAGTCGATGAATAAGGAAACCCTACCAATCAACGAAGAAGCTGCCGACCAGGAAGAAGCCATGGCGACCATGTTGGACCAGTTCGAGGAATACCTCAGCGAGGGCGAGTACGATTATCAGCTGCCCAAGCGTGGGGACGTCCACACTGGTATCGTCATTGAGATCGGCGACCGCGGAGCAATCGTGGATGCTGGGTTCAAACGCGACGGCATTGTCCCAGCCGGCGATCTGGACCGCCTGGATGACGAGACTCGCGAGAGCATCCAACCTGGAGACGAGGTCACGGTCACGGTCAGAAAGCCTCAGGACGATGAAGGTCGTCTCATTCTTTCCATCTACCAGGCCCTGGTGCGGGAGGATTGGCACAAGGCCGAGCGGATGATGGAAGAGGGCGAACTCTACGAAGGCACGATATCGGGCTTCAACCGCGGTGGCCTTCTGGTGCCGTTTGGCAGGATCCGGGGCTTCATCCCCGCATCTCACACGGTCGGTATGCCTCGCGGCCTCAAGGGTGAGGAGCGCCGTGAGCGCCTAGCCGATATGGTAGGGGATGACGTCGGTCTCAAGATCATCGAGGTCGATCGTCATCGTCGCCGCCTGATTCTGTCGCAGCGTCAGGCGCGTCGCGCCTGGCAGAAGATCCAGCGCAAGCGTGTTATGGAGGAGCTCACCGAGGGCGAGACCGTCGTGGGCACCGTCACGGGCATCACCGATTTCGGCGCCTTTGTCGACCTCGGTGGAGCCGATGGCCTCATTCACATCTCCGAGCTCTCCTGGAAGCAGGTCGACGATCCTCGCGAGATCGTTGAGGTCGGCGACGAGGTAGAGGTCTACGTCCTCAACCTGGATTGGGACCGCACCCGCATCGCCCTCAGCCTCAAGCGGCTCAAGCCGAACCCTTGGACGCAGGTGGCCGATCACTATGAGGTGAGCCAGCTGGTCGAGGGGAAGGTCAGCCGCGTGCTCGACTTTGGCGCTTTCGTCGAGCTAGACCTGGGGGTCGAGGGGCTGTTGCACGTCAGTGAGATGACTGGCGCCTCGCAGCTCAGCCCCACTGAAATCCTCGACACGGGTCAGAGGGTACTGGTCAAGATCATCGGCATCGACACCCACAAGCAGCGCATCACCCTGAGCGCCCGCCAGGTCCACCGGGATCAGTGGGAGCGCTGGATGTCCGAGCACAAGATCTCCGAAGAAGAAGCCCCCCAGGCCGCGGAGGAACCACAAGAAGAGGCCGCAGCACCCGAGGCAGAGGAAGCCGAGGAGGCCGCAGAGGCAGAAGCGGCCGCAGAGGCGGAAGCGACAGCTGCTGAGGTGGCTCCCGAGGAAGAGGTTGAGCCTCAGGAAGAGACTGAGGCAGAAGAACAGGCCCCTGAAGCCGTGGCTGAGGAAGAGGCAGAGGAAGAGGAAGAAGCTGTCCAGGCCGTCGCCGAGGAGGAGGTCGAGGCCCAGGAGAAAGAAGAGGGCTCCGAGGCTGTTGCCGAGGAGGAGGTCGAGGCCCAGGAGGAAGAAGAAAGCCCCGAGGCTGTCGCCGAGGAGGAGGTCGAGGCCCAGGAGGAAGAAGAAGGCCCCGAGGCAGAGATTGAAGAAGAGGAAGAGGAAGAGCCCCAACTCGAAGAGGTAGCAGGCTAGAAGACCAAAGGGCGGTGGCGCCTCTGGCGTAGAGGCGCCACCGCCCATCGTCCTGCTACAGTCGTGAATAGTCAGTCGTTCAAGAGGAGAAGAAGGAGAAGAGACAACAGGATGGGTAAGGAAGAGAAGATCTATATGGAGGGGACTGTCGTTGAGGCCCTCCCCAACACGCAGTTCCGCGTGGAGCTGGACAACGGGCACGAGGTCCTGGCCTACCTCTCGGGCAAGATGCGAAGGTACTACATTCGGGTGCTCCTGGGTGACCGGGTGCGCGTCGAGCTGTCCCCCTACGATCTGTCCCGTGGCCGAATCGTCTACCGCTACAAGGCCTCAGACCGCAAGTAGCACCACTCAAGCCCGTTTAGCTAACAAGCTGACCCAATCACCCCGCTCTCTCTGGTCGACCAGTTCGAGACTTCCCCGCTCGAAGGACGCGACTACCTCAGGAACCTTGTCCACGATGATACCGGCGGTGATCAGCACACCGTCGGGCCGCAGCCGTTCCGAGAGCCCCCGCTCCACCATATCCACAATCACCCGAGCCAAGATGTTGACCACGACTAGGTCGTAGGACCCAGACGCATCCACAAGCGACCCCCGCCGCACGCAGACACACTCAGCGACGTCGTTGTCCACCACGTTCTGGCTGGCCACCCTAACCGCCCCTTGATCGCTGTCCAGCGCCAGCACCCGCTTCGCACCTAGTTTCGCAGCTGCGATGGCCAGGATTCCGGAACCCGTCCCCAGATCCAGAACCTCCATCCCCGGCTGAACGAACCTCTCCAGCGCACAGAGACACAGCTGAGTCGTCGGATGTAGGCCGGTGCCAAACGCCATGCCGGGGTCAAGCTGAACAATGACGTCCTCTGGCTTCGCCTTGTAGTCGAGCCACGACGGGCAGATGACCAGGTGCTCCCCCACCGGCAGGACCTTCAGGCGCTCCTTCCAAGCCTCGGCCCAGTCCTCCTCGGCAACGGGCCGAAACGAGGGAGCCGGGATCGGACGTATTTGCCCCAAGTGCCACAATCCCTCCTGCACGTTCTTCTTCCGGCTCCACAGATCGTCGTCCGCCGGTAGATAGCCTCTCACCACCACCGGCCCTGTCTGCCAGCCGTCGGGGCCGCTCTCAATGACGACGCCGCCAGGCACGTAGCGCGAAAGCACCTCGGCCACCGCCTCTGCAGTCTCGTGGTCCACCTCTACGCTCACTTCGAGCCACGTCTTGTCCATCTCGTTCACCGTCCTACCACTTCTCAAACGACAGCTCCGTCAAACGGATAGACCGTAGGGCCGACCGTCGCCCCTCACAGTCCGAGGAACTCGCGCACCTATAGCCCGAGGTACTCGCGCACTTCATCCATGAACCCACGCTTCTCCTCGATGATTTTCTCAGACGCCAGAGTCTCACCCAGCTCCTGGAACAGGGCCCTCTGCTCCCGCGTCAGCTTCTCCGGGACAGCCACGCGAAGCAGCACCAGCTCATCTCCACGACCATTCCGCTTCACGTGCGGCACGCCCCTGTTCACCAGGCGCAGCACCGTGTCCGTCTGCGTGCCGGGCTTCACGTCGATGGTCTCCTCGCCCTCCAACGTCGGCACCTCGATCTCGGCCCCCAGCGCCGCCTGTGCCACGTTAATCTCGACCTCGACGAGGATGTCGTCGTCACGTCGGCGGAAGAGGGGATGCGGCTCGACGTCGAGGATGATGTAGAGGTTGCCGCGCGGACCGCCATGGGCGCCCGCCTCACCCTCGCCAGCCAGTCGAATCCGCGTGCCGTCATCGACGCCGGCCGGGATGCTGACCGAGAGCTCCTGCGTCATCCGGACCTGCTTCTCACCGTGGCACCGCTCGCAGGGTTCCTCGACCACCTTGCCCTCACCGTGGCACACCGGACAGTCTGTGACGCTGACGAAGGACCCCAGAATGGAGCGCTGTACCTGCCGTACCTGCCCCGCGCCGTCGCAGTTCGAGCACCGTGAGGGCGACGTGCCCGCCTTCGCCCCGCTCCCTCCACACTCAGGGCAGACCTCGCGACGGGTGATCTCGATGGTCTTCTCACACCCGAACACCGCCTCCTCGAAGCTGAGACGGAGATCGTAGCGCAGATCGGCGCCGCGTCTTGGACCCTGGCGTCGCCGGCCCGAGAACCCAAAGCCCTGCCCGAAGAACTCCTCGAAGATCTCGAACGGATCCCGGAAACCGCCGAAGTCAAAGCCGGCCCGCCCGCCCTCAAGGCCCGCGTGACCGAAGCGGTCGTACGCGTTCCGCTTGTCGGGATCCGAGAGCACCTGATAGGCCTCATTGATCTCCTTGAAGCGGGACTCAGCATCCTCCGCATCGCTGACGTCAGGATGGTATTTCCGGGCCATCTGACGGTAGGCCTTCTTGATATCTCGCTGCGAGGCCGAACGTTCGACCCCCAGTACGTCGTAGTAGTCAGGTCTAGCTGCCATAAGGTACCTCTAAGTCAAGCAAGATGTCACGGTGCACCCTGCGCTACTGCTATAAATCTCGCCGCCCACACTCGTGGGCTGCAGAGGCCGCAAGCCCGTGTCTCATGAGGCCTCGCTGAACTCACCGTCGATGACGTCCTCGTCATCCTCTGGCGCAGCGCCGCCAGGTCTCTCCGCCCCCGCCGCTGCGCCGGGGCCCGGGCCGGCTCCCTCGTACATCGCGGAGCCCACCTCCTGCATCACCTCTCCCAGCTCCGCCGTGCGCCGTTTGATGACGTCCACTTGATCCCCCTCCAGAGCCTCTTTGACGGCCTCGACCTTCGCCTCCATCTTGGACCGGACGTCCGCGGGCACCTTCTCCCCCTGTTCTCGGAGGAGCTTCTCCGCGCTGTAGACGGCCGTGTCGGCCTGGTTGCGGACCTCCACCTTCTCCTTTCTCTGTCGATCCTCGGCGCGATGCTGCTCCGCCTCCTCCACCATCTGATCGATCTCCTCATCGGTCAGGCCGCTCGACGGAATGACCTCCATCGACTGCTCCCGCCCCGTCGCCTTGTCCTCGGCAGAGACGTTGAGAATCCCGTTCGCGTCGATGTCGAACGCGACCTCAATCTGCGGCACACCACGGGGAGCCGGCGGAATGCCGTCTAGGATGAACTTCCCCAGGCTCTTGTTGTCAGCGGCCATGCCCCGCTCTCCCTGCAGCACGTTGATTTCTACCTGGGTCTGGCCGTCAGAGGCTGTGGAGAAGATCTGGCTCTTGCGCGTTGGTATCGTCGTGTTGCGCTCGATCAGCGCCGTTGCCACGCCGCCCAGCGTCTCGATACTCAACGTCAGGGGCGTCACGTCAAGCAGCAGGATATCCTTCACCTCCCCACCCAGCACGCCCCCCTGGATTGCCGCGCCCAGCGCCACCACCTCATCGGGATTGACACCCTTGTGGGGATCGCGGCCGAAGAAGTCGCCCACCAGCTCCTGGATGGCCGGCATGCGCGTCTGGCCGCCCACCAGAATCACCTCGTCGATATCGGAGGGGCTCAGGTTCGCGTCCGATAGCGCCTGCTTACACGGCTCCAACGTCGCCTCGATCAGATCCTCGGTTAGCTGCTCTAGCCTTGCCCGTGTGAGCTTCATCTGCAGATGCTTCGGCCCGGAGGTATCGGCGGTGATGAACGGCAAGTTGATCTCCGCCTCCAACACGGTGCTCAGCTCCACCTTAGCCTTCTCAGCCGCCTCCTTCAACCGCTGGAGCGCTTGGCGGTCTTGCCGCAGGTCGATACCGGCCTCTCGCTTGAACTCGTCGGCCACCCAGTCGATCACCCGGCGGTCCCAGTCATCACCGCCCAGGAAGGTGTCGCCGCTCGTCGACCGCACCTCGAACACACCGTCCCCGACGTCGAGGATTGAGACGTCGAACGTCCCACCGCCCAGATCGAAGACAGCGATCGTCTCATCTTTGTTTTTGTCCAGCCCGTAGGCCAGGGACGAGGCTGTCGGCTCGTTGATGATCCGCTGCACCTCCAGGCCAGCAATTCGACCGGCGTCCTTCGTCGCCTGCCGTTGACTGTCGTTGAAATAGGCCGGCACAGTGATCACCGCCTGGGTCACCTCCTCACCCAGGTACGCCTCGGCATCCGCTCGGATCTTCTGCAAGATCATCGCCGAGATCTCCGGCGGGCTGTACTCCGTGTCGTTCATCCACACCCGCACGTCGCCATTGGCCGCCTCCGTGACCTTGTAGGGAACCAGTTCAATAGCCCGCTGCACCTGGGCATCGTCGAACTTGCGTCCCATGAAGCGCTTGATAGAGAAGATGGTGTTATCTGGATTGACCACAGCCTGGCGCTTGGCGACCTGGCCGACCATACGTTCGTCAGACTTGGGGTTGACTGCCACGACCGAGGGAAACAGACGTCCACCTTCGGCGCTGGTGATGACCGTCGGCTCGCCGCCCATCATCACCGCGCAGACCGAGTTCGTCGTCCCGAGGTCGATACCGATGATCTTGCCCATCGACTACTCCTTATCTCCCTTGCTCTCGTTAGGCCCTTCGTCTTCCGAGGCCGGCGGTGCCTTCGCCACTCGCACCAGCGCGGGCCGTAGCACCCGACCGCCGAGCACGTAGCCCTTCTGCACCTCGCCGATGATCTCCCCTTCCTCATACCCCCGCATCACCTCATGCGTCACAGCCTCGTGCACGTTGGGATCAAACCGTTTACCCTCGGTATCGATCGGCTCAACGCCCTCCGTTTCGAGAACGCCCTCTAGCTTCTGCTCCACCATGAAGAGGCCATCGATCCAGCTCAGATGACGAATACCCTCGGGCATCGTGGCAAGCGCCCGATCAAAATCATCCAAAACTGGCAGCAACTTGCGCAGCAGGTTCGCGTTCGCCAACTCCCGCAGCTTAGCCTGCTCGGCCCGCTGGCGCTTCTTGTAGTTGGAGAACTCCGCCTGCGCGCGCCGCCAGCCGTCCAGGTACTCCTCCGCCTCCGCTTTGGCCTCCTCTAGCTCCTCCCGCAAAGCCCCAGTCTTGTCCTGCTCCTCAGCCCTTTCTGCCTCTACCACACCTTCCTCGGCAACCTCCACCTCGTCCTCAACCGCCTCGTTTCTCTTTTCCTTAGCGTCCTCGTTCGCCATTTTGATCTCCTTGTTCTTCCACGATGAACTCTCCGCTCTCCCTCTCGCTCGATATCTCCAGGGCGTACGTCTCCTCCACCAGGTCAGACAACACCTCGGCGACGAAGCGAACCGCCGAGATGGCCCGGCCATAGAGCATCCGCGTTGGCCCCACCACACCCAGGGCCCCTGTCGAAAGATCCGACACACCATAGCGGGCCAGAACCAGGCTGCACGCTTGGAGTTGATCCCATTCTCCCTCACCGCCAACCAACACCCGCACGTTGCCCACGTCGGGACTCAATGCCTCTCGGATCACTGTCCGCAGGAAACTCCGCTCTTCCATAACCTGGACGATCTGCTGTGCTTTGTCGCCCTCCGAGAACTCGGGCTGCTGAAGCATCTCGCTCAAGCCGTCGCTGTAAATGGGCCCCGCCGACCGGGCGTCCACCCGACGCAGGAGCTCCGCTATCAACCGCGCCACGTCATCCTCAAACGTGGAGAACGTGCCGCCTTGCTCGCCCAGCACATCCTCGATCTCGCTGGCCGTCAACCCAGCGAACAGCTGATTCAACCGCTCGCTCGCCTCCGCCAGCTCACGCTGCGTCAGCGGTTCGGCCAGCGTCAGCATCCGCTGCTTCACCATCCCGCTTTGCAGGACCAGGACCAATAACACGGCCAGACCCCGCGTCGAGATCAGCTGCAGGTGTTTGTAGCGCGTCCTCTCCGACTGAGGAGCCGTGACCACGGCAGTGCCGCGCGCCGTACGGGCCAGCGCTGAGGCGGCCAGGGGCATCCACTGCTCGAGGTTGTGCCGCGCCTGATGGAACTGATGCACGATCGTCAGACGCTCACGCAGGGGCAACTCCACCTCGCCCAACAGCCGTTCGACGAAGTAGCGATAGCCCTCGTGCGTCGGAACCCGGCCCGCCGACGTGTGCGGGTGGGTCAGCAGCCCCGTCTCCTCCAGGGTCGCCAGTTCGTTGCGCACCGTGGCGGAGCTCACCGGAAGGCCATAATGCTCGACCAGCGCCCGTGAGCTGACCGGCGAGGCCGACTTCACGTACTCACGTACCGTCAGTCCCAGTATGGTCTGCTGGCGCGGCGTCAAATCTACGGTCTCATTCATAATCAGTAAGAATCAATAAGCGATGGTGGGTCTCAACGCCCACGCTTTCAGGCCCTTCTATCACACCGTCCCAGCGCGCTGTCCGGGCAGACCTCTTAGCACTCCTGTTGCGTGAGTGCTAAAACCCGAACGCGTATGATACCATACCCTATGATGCATGTCAAACCTCCGCGCGACCGCGATACTCACATCGGATACCCCCTCGCCTCGACGTGGCACCGAGTCCTTTCGCCCTATGCACCCCATCTACTTGCCAATCCACCCCCCTTCTGGTACGATGAGATTTGGTAGGCCCAGAATCGCTCCAGGGGGAGATCGTGGGTCGACACAGTCACCCGGGTCGACACAGTCACCTGGGTCGACACAGTCACCAGAGATCTCCTTCTGTGTCCTTCCTGGATCCAACCGTCCAGAGCGAGCGACTTGGATCTACTGAGGCTTACATGTCGAGGAGGATTGATTGCCATGACGCCACCTAAAGAAACCATCCGCTACATCGCGCTCCGCCGCCACCAGCGCCGTCGCATCCAAGAGCGAACCGGGATCAGCCAGATCCTGCGCGTCTTGGGTATCATCCTGCTCGCCGTCTTTATGGCCATCTCCGCGTCTATGGCCGGCGGGGTCGGCGCCGTGGCCGGCGCCTACTCCTACTATACGCGCGACCTCCCCGAGCCCCAGGAGATTGAGGCCGCCGAGGAGAACTTCGAGACCACCAACATCTACGACCGTACCGGCGAACACGTCATTGCCAAGGTGATCGACCCCACCGGCGGCGAGCGAACCTGGGTCTCCCTCGATCAACTCCCTCAACACCTCATCGACGCCACAGTGGCCAGCGAGGACCGTTCCTACTGGGAAAACCCTGGCTTCAACCCCCGCGGCATCGCCCGTGCCTTCTGGGCCGACATCCGCGGACAGGAGATCCAGGGCGGCTCCTCCATCACGCAGCAGCTGATCAAGAACATCGTCATTAAGGAGGAACTCCGCTACGTCAGCCCCGAGGGCCCGGAGTGGGAGGATTACGAACGGAAGATCACCGAGGTTCTGCTCTCCCACCGCATCACCCAGAAGTACAGCAAGGAGCAGATCCTGGAATGGTACCTGAACACCAACTTCTACGGCAATCTGGCCTACGGCATTGAGGCGGCCTCTCAGGTCTATTTCGGCAAGAACGCCGCTGACCTGACGCTCACCGAGGCTGCGACCCTCGTCGCCGTGCCCCAGTTTCCCCGTATGAACCCCTTCGACAACCCGGAGATGGCCCGAAAGCGTCAGGGGCTGGTCCTCGATTCCATGCTCCGAGACGGCTACATCACGACTCAGGAGGCTGCCGAGGCCAAAGAGAAGCCCTGGGATCTGGCCCACGAGCAGTCGGCCGAGCGGTTCGATATGAAGGCCCCCCACTTCGCCGTCCACGTGCGCGACCAGCTGGAGAGGATGCCCGAGGTGGGGCCGGAAGCCCTCTACCGCGGCGGCCTGCGGGTCTACACCACCGTCGACCTGGAGCTGCACGAACAAGCCAAGTGTGTGGCCCAGGCTCATATCCGTCGCCTCTCCGGAGCCGACGAGACCCAGGTGATCCAGGAGGCGGTCGAGAGCGGCTGTCCGGCAGCCCAGTACTTGCCTCCCCTGCGCTCCTACCAGGTGGGCAAGGATCACGACGTGAGCAACGCCTCCATCGTCGCTATCCGTCCCACCACGGGCGAGATCCTCGCTATGGTGGGTAGCCTCGACTACTGGGACGACGCCATCGATGGCCAGTTCAACGTCGCGGTGGACGGCCAGGGGCGCCAGCCCGGCTCTTCCTTCAAGCCATTCACCTACGTCACCTTCCTCTCGCAGGGCCACAACGCGGCGCATATGTTCCTCGACGTGCGGCAGGCCTTCCGTCAGCCTGGCGGCAAGCCCTACGTGCCGGAGAACTACGACCGCAAGTATCACGGCCCCCAACGGCTGCGGCAGGCCCTGGCCCGCTCCTACAACATTCCCGCCGTCGAGGCCCTGGAGATCGCGGGCGTCGACAACGTCATCCGCACCGCGCACCGTATGGGCATCAACACACTCGATCGCGGGCTCGATTATTACGGCCTGAGCCTCACCCTGGGCGGTGGCGAAGTCCACCTGCTCGACATGGTCTACGCCTTCACCGTCTTCGCCAACAACGGCCGCATGATGGGCGCGCCCGTGCCGCAGGAACAGCTGCGGGATAGTTATCGACAGCTCAACCCGGTCGCCATTCTGCGCGTCGAGGACAGCGACGGAAACGTCCTTTACAAGTACGACAAACCCGAGAGCGATGCTATTCTCGCGCCCCAGCTGGCCTATCTCATGAACGACATCCTCTCCGACCGACAGACTCGTTGGGCCGCGATGGGACACCCCAATCCCCTGGAGCTCTCGGGAGAGCGGCCTGCCGCCGCTAAGACGGGCACGACGAACGACTTCCGGGACGCCTGGACCATCGGATACACGCCGCAGCTGGCGGTGGGTGCCTGGGTCGGGAACACCGATAACAGTATGATGGACAACCTGCCCGGGCTGCGGGGGGCCGGGCCCATCTGGAACGCCGTCATGGAGTACGCCCTCCAGGACGAGCCGGCGGTCCCCTTTTCGCGCCCCGAGGGACTGACCCAGAAGTCGGTCTGCGCGCTCTCCGGGGACCTTCCCACGGAGCACTGCCCCACGGTGACCGAGCTGTTCATCCCCGGCACGGAGCCGACGGAGACCTGCGACATCCATAAGGCTTTCCACGTCAACCGCGAGACCGGACGCCTCTGCACCGTTCACACGCCGCCGGAGCTTTGCGAGGAGAAGGTCTACGAGGTCTACCCGCCTGAGGCCGAGAGCTGGATCAAGAGCCTGCCAGAGGACAAGCGGCCCGAGACGCCGCCGAACCAGTACGACACCATCTACGGACCGTCGCGCAGCAACGCCGAGGTAAGCATCGTATCGCCGGAGTCCTACGCCTACGTCAGCGGTATGGTCCCCATCCAGGGGAACGCTAGAGGTGGCGACTTCAACTTCTACCGCCTCGTCTTCGGCAAGGGCCTCAACCCCACCGAATGGATCCAGATCGGGCCCGACCACGGCGAACAGATCAACCACGGCCTCCTGGAGAACTGGGACACCAGCGAGCTGGACGGGCTTTACAGCCTGCGGCTCCAGGTGGTTGACCATTCCGCGAACCTGCGCGAGACCACCATCCAGGTCACCGTCGACAACGCCCCCCCGAACGTAGACCTCAACTACCCAGAGGAGGGGGCTGAGTACCAGCTCGGCTACCACGAGTGGGTCAACGTGAACGCCGAGGTGGAGGACTACTCCATCGATCGCGTCGAGTTCTACGAGTACGCCGGGGGCAGGAGCGCCGAGCCCGCGGACCTCCAGCCCTTCGCCGTGCGCCAGGTCGCGCCCTTCAACGTCAACTGGACCCTCAACAGCTCCACCGGCCTCGGGTCCCACACCCTCTACGTCATCGCCGTCGACGCAGCAGGCAACGAGACCAAGAGCAACCTCGTCACCGTGCAAGTCGTGCCTCGCCAAGAGGAGGAATAGAGAGGTACCTAGCCAACAGAAGGGGGTGAGCTATGTACAAAGACCCACTACCTCGCCTAGACAAGCACCCAGACCTGAAGAAGGACCTACTGCCCTATTGTCGTCTCTCCTATGGAGACGTATGGACAGATCCTCAAGCTCGCCATCGAGTTGGCTGTCTAGATGCTTCGAACGAGAAGGACGTACGAATGCTGATGGATGGAGAGAAAGCCACTCTTGCCAATCAGGATCCACCGTACAACCTGGTAGCCTTCAAGCAAAGACCTACCACAGATTACATCGAATGGTCCAGGAGGTGGGTCAACAACACACTGCAGGCGCTTCAGGCTGATAGCGCTCTGTACATCTGGCTTGGAGCTGATCAGAACAACGGCTTCCAGCCGCTGCCAGAGTTCATAATCATGATGAGAGACTTCCCCCTGACATCTAGGAGCTTCATCACGTTGAGAAACCAACGGGGATATGGAACGCAGAAGAACTGGATGGCCGTCAGACAAGAATTACTCTACTATGTCAAGGGGGATCCCCCGTTTGAGGTCCAGTACACCGATATTCCGAAGACGCTCCGAGGGTATTACAAGAGCGTGGGAGGTGTTGTCCAAGAGAACCTGGAGCGCAGCCGTTCCAACACTATCAGAGCCAGCAATGTATGGGTAGATATTCAACAAGTCTTCTATCGAATGGAAGAAAATGTGTCAGGCTGCTACACCCAGAAGCCCCTGGAAGCCATTGGGAGGATCATTGAAGCAAGTTCTCACGCTGACAGCTTGTTGATCGATTTCTTCTCTCACTCTGGTACAACCCTTCTCGCAGCAGAGATACACCACAGGCGTTGCTACACTATGGATGTAGATCCAGTGTTTTGCGAGATTACCATAAGGCGTCTGGAGAGATATCGTCAATACGGCAAGACAGGCTGGCAGCACGGCAACCCTTTTGAAGGTGAGATTATAGTAGGATCCCAGGAGCAACCAGAGTTGGAGGAGAGAGAAGCTCCTGCATTGCCGGAACAGCCTCGACTCGCACTGTTCTCTTGAGGAAAGGATCTTCACATGGAGAAGCTGCGTCGTGAACTGGATCACCTGATTGGTAGACTTGAAGACGCCGAGGATTTCCGAGAGAGACTAGCGGACCTTGTTTCTATCTATCCGTTCAATGAGTACGAGTACATCATCTCGACGCTGCTCGGTTCCGGTGAGTTGAGCTTAGATGAGTATGTTGGCCTGAGAGACGCTTACATCAACCGCAATCTCTACCTGTACGTCTTTGAGATCTCTGCGCCTCGCGGATTCGGCGATCGGTGGGCCTTCGGGCACCTGAAGCAGCTGGTGCCGGCGCTCAAGAGACCATCGAAGGTACTGGATTCAGAGTACGCAGGTGAATATGATCTCTGGCTGGATCCTGGCATAAAGATAGAAGTCAAGTCATCGCGCGCCGTAGACTTCGAGAGCAAGGAACCACTCTACGTCAAAGCACTATCATCGGATTCAGACCGCCCCTTGACATGAGTTTTCAGCAGCTGAAGCCTTACTGCTGCGACGTGTTCTTGTGGGTCGCTGTCTGGCGTGATAAGATCAGGTATTGGGTTATGAATGCTGGAGAGGTCGAAGAGAATCAATACTACTCTCCCGGTCAACATCGAGGCAGTGAAGGCGAAGGTCAACTCCATTTGACACAAGACAACATCACAGAGTTTGAGAAGTATGAAGTATCTTCTCAAGAGATTGAGGAAGCGATCAGACGAGCGCACGAGCGTTGAACGGAGGGGATTCATGCAAGAGCGACCTCACCTTCTCGTCACCAACGACGACGGCATCCGCGCTCCCGGCCTTCTCGCGCTGAGGAATGCCTGCGCCGAGGTCGGCGACGTGACCGTCCTCGCCCCGAATCACAACTGGTCCGCCTCCGGGCACGTGAAGACGATGCACAAGCCCCTCCGCATCAGCGACGTCACCCTGGCCGACGGCACAGAGGCACTCACCACCACCGGCGCGCCCTCGGACGCCGTCACCCTGGCCCTCCTGGGCATCGTCGAGGAGCCCATCGACCTGGTCGTCTCCGGCGTCAATCACGGTGCCAACCTGGGCCACGACGTCACCTACTCCGGCACCGTCACCGCCGCTATGGAGGCGGCCATCGCGAACCTGCCCGCCATCGCCGTTTCGCTCAACACCCGAGGGCAGGCCGACTTCGAACCCGCGGCCCGTTTCGCCGCCTCCCTCGCCCGGCACACCCTGGAACACGGCCTCCCTGAGGGGACCCTCCTCAACGTCAACGTGCCTCCCCTCCCTGCCGACGAGATAAGGGGCGTCCAGATCACCCGTATGGGCCTGCGGATCTACCGCGACGAGCTCATCCGCCGCCTCGATCCCCGCGGCAAGCCCTACTACTGGATCGGCGGCCCGGCCCCCACCGGCGTCGAGGAAGAGGGCACCGACATCTGGGCCGTCGCCAACGACTACATCTCCATCACCCCCATCCAGCTCGATCTCACGGCCCACAACCTGCTCTCCACGCTCCGAAAGTGGGACCTGGAGCTGTAGCGAGCCCACTCTGCGTGGGACAGCCCCCGGCCGCTAACGTCTGAGCAGCGAAAGGATATCCAAAATGAGCACACATCTTAACTGGGGCCTCCTCTCCACAGCCCGCATCAACCACCGGCTGATTCCTGCCATTCGCGCCGCCGAGCGAGCCGAGCTGGT
The DNA here is from genome assembly GCA_964514285.1 of uncultured Anaerolineales bacterium. GTDB lineage: Bacteria > Chloroflexota > Anaerolineae > B4-G1 > B4-G1 > SKLM01. Next base: position 36,867 of record CAZEQC010000019.1, read on the forward strand.
CGCCGTCGCCAGCCGGAGCCGGACCAGGGCCGCCGACTACGCCGCCGAGTGGGACATCCCGCGCGCTCACGGCAGCTACCAGGCCCTCCTCGAACACTCCGATGTCGACGTGATCTACGTCCCGCTACCCAACAGCCTCCATGCAGACTGGACGGTCCGGGCCCTCGAGGCCGGCAAGCACGTCCTCTGCGAGAAGCCGCTGGCGCTCACGGTAGCGGACTGCGATCGCATCATCGCCGCTGCCGACGACGCCGGAGTCGTGGCCATGGAGGCTATCATGGTTCTCTACCACCCGCTCCACCATCGGGCGCGTCAGCTGATTCGAGACGGCGCCGTGGGTGACGTCAAGGTGGCTCGCAGCAGCTTCTCCTTCTTCCTGGACCGCCCCGATGACGTGCGCTGGAAACCGGACTTGGGAGGCGGCTCCCTCTGGGACCTCGGATCCTACCCCGTCAGCCTCATGCGCTGGCTCTTGGGTGAACCTGATCAAGTCTTCGGGTGGCAGACCCTCAGCGATAGCGGCGTCGACGAGACCTTTACCGGCCTGCTGCGGTACGACGGCGGGATCCTGGGCAGCTTCGACTGCGGCTTCCAGGAGCCCTTCCGCAGTGAGGCCGAGGTCGCCGGCACCGAGGGCACCCTCATCATCGAGCGTCCTTATCCCATCGCCTCCACCAGCCGGCTGCTCCTCCGCGACCGGGGGACCGACGACGAGCAGGTGATCGCCAAGGCCCAGAAGGACGCCTATCAGTACGAGGTTGAGGCCTTGACGGCTGCGGTGCTGGATGGAGCCCCTCTGGCGGTGCCCCTCACCAGCAGCCGGGCGAACGTGGCCGCGCTGACGGCCCTCTACGAATCGAGCCGCCGCGGGGAGCCCCAAACGGTGTAACGCTAGCTAGGTCGGAGATTCCGGGGATAGCCTTGAGACGCTGTTGCGCCCATCCATTATGACCGCCGTCGACCTTCGGCCAGCGACGTGGAGCGACTACAGTTTCGCCTTCCGCGTCCACTGCGCCGCGATGAGGCCCTCCGTGGAGCCCATCTTCGGCTGGGACGAGAGGTTCCAGGCCCGCTACTTTCGGCTCCACTTCAACCCTGCCCAGCGCGAGATCATCCGCTTCGCAGGCGTCGACGTCGGCATCTTCTCCGTCGAAGAACAGGAGAAGAGCCTTTTCCTC